>JAQUGA010000241.1 GCA_028684405.1 Bacteroidales bacterium
TTGATGGCAAACTGGAAAGATTTGTTTGATTTTAATAAACGAGAGCGGAACGGTTCTCTGTTTTTGCTGTTTATTTTATTTCTAATCATTCTATCCTATCTTTTCTTGCCTTTTTTTGTTACAAAGGAGTATGTTGTTTCTGAAAAAGCCAAATTGGAGATGGAAAGTTTTGTTGAAAAATATCGAGCATTGAATGATTCTTTGGAGGCTCAACGAATAAACAATTATGCTGTTAATTTTAATCGTGTCGATTATTCTGTTTCCAAACAAGCCTTAACTCCTTTTGAGTTTAATCCCAATAAAATGTCAGAGAGCGACTGGAAACGATTGGGTTTGTTGGATTGGCAAGTAAAATCCATTCAAAAATATACACAAAAAGGAGGAACATTCCGAACCAACGAAGATTTTAGAAAGATGTATGCCATTAGCGACGACGATTATGATATTTTGGAACCTTACATTGTAATTCCGGTAGACAGCAGTAGGTTTGTCGCTGCTAAGCCACAAAAAGTAGAATTTCGTCATGAGCCTGTCAACTTAAACAAAGCGGATACTTTTGATTTGCGAAAAATTCCTGGAATTGGCATTGCTTTGTCGCGTCGGATTTTTAATTACCGCGAACGTTTGGGAGGATTTTATGATGCAAGTCAGCTTTTTGAAGTGTATGGAATGGACAGTGCTCGAGTGGAGAAAGTGACTCCCTATTTGACAATTAATGATTCTGAAATTCGGAAAATAAACATTAATAAAGCCGAAATAAAAGAGATGCTCAAACATCCATATATCGATTATTACATTGCGAAGTCCATAGATGTTCATCGACAACAATTTGGTCGTTTCAGTCGTATTGAGGAGTTAAAAGAGGCGACATTGATGTATGATGAATTGTTTAATAAGTTAAAACCTTATTTGAGTTTAGAATAATAAAGAAAAAACCAAAACTATGATAAAAACCGCAAAATTATATGTTATTTATACCGCATTTTTGTTTCTGCTTTTAAGTGTGAGTTCTGGTTTTGTTTATACTCAAACAGCAGCTGAGGTTGATAGTTTGAATTTAGTTGCTCACCATCACCGTTTTTCAAATCCTAAAATGTCAAAGCAGCAATCTGAACGTGCCCTTGTTATGGCTCAAAAAATATTCTATGATAAAGGTCAGGCCGATGCCCTAAAAATGCAGGGTGTTCTTTGTTTATTTTCTTCGGATTTTGAATCCTCTATTCATTTTTTTCAAAAATCAATATCGTATTATGAAAAATCCATGGACACCTTGGGTGTTGCCGCCTGTGTGAACAACTTAGCCTTAATATATTCCGCTCTTGGTGATTATGAACCTGCTTTAAAAATGAATATTCGTTCGTATCATCTCGAAAAATCAGTAGGAAATGAAGTGGGAGCGGCACAATCGCTGGATAATATTGGTACGGTTTATTATTATTTGGGAAACGAGAAAAAAGCGATGTATGCGTTTATCGAAGCCGCAGCCATTTTGTACAAATTTGCCGAATTAGAAATGCTTTCGCAAACTTTGACGCACATGAGTGCTGTAATGAATGATTTGGAGTACTACCAATGGTCGGTAAAAACCAATCAAATGGCTATTTATCTAGCTTCTAAAACTTTAAACTTCCGGACTTTGGCAGATGCTTATAACAATATGTCAAATGCCTATTTTCATTTGGGTGATTTTCAAATGGCTCGAAAAAACGTTCAAATCACGATGGAATATCGAGAATATATTGGAGATCAAAATGGCATGATGGCAGCCAATAATATTGCCGGAGCAATTTATCGTGAACAAGGAGATTTGGATCTGTCTGATTTGATGTTTATAAATGTATTGAAATTATCACAAGAGCTCGGAAACAAGCGCCAAACTTCTATTGCCTTGGCCGAAATAGGCGAAAATCTTAGAATTAGAGGCGATTTAGGAAAAGCTGAGAATTTTTTGAAAGAGAGCCTCAGAATTAGCCGAGAAATTGGAACGAAGGGATTGGAAATTGAAACCCTGACCTATATGATGCGTTTGTATTGTCAAAAAGGAGAAACGCACTTGGCATTTGTTTTTTGGTTGGAAAACCAGAATGTAGAGTAGTTGTTTTACCTTGAGCCTCCTGGTTTTATGTTTATATTTTCTGAAATCACATATTTTGATTTTTTAATCACAATTGTCTGAAAAACCAAGCCAGTTTATTTTGTGAATTATTTTTTTATTCTCTTCATTTTACCCCTTCCAATTCGTCACCTCTTACTTCGGCAGGCTAAGCACATCGCCTAAAGGATGGAAATGAAGCGAACAAATAATGTTGAATTTCACAATTCATTATTTAAAGGAGGGGCAGGGGTGAAAAAATATTGAAAACTTATCGAACACAATGTTTTTTCTTAAAGAGGATTTTAATATTATTGATTATTGAAAGATTTATGTGTTATCTTTGTTTCATTAAGTAGTTGCAAATGATAAAATTGAATCTCCCTTCCTACGAATTCAACGCCAAAATTCAGAATGAAAAGAGATATGTTTGGGATTTTGTCCGAAAAAAACATGTTCGCTTGACAAATGAGGAGTGGGTGAGGCAACATTTTCTCAATTTGCTTGTTAATGTAAATGGTATTCCTGCATCATTGATTGGAGTTGAAAAAAAAATTATTGCCAATAATATGGATAAAAGATTTGATATTCTGGTTTTTAACTCCACGGCAAAACCAGTGATGATTATTGAATGCAAAGCACCGGAAATAAAAATCAGTCAAGATACGTTTATGCAAGCGTCCAATTACAATACGGTGTTGAAAGCTCCTATTTTGATTGTGACCAATGGTCTGGAACACTTCTGTGCACACATAAACTTTGAACAAGAAAAAATTGAGTTTTTAGATTTTATTCCTGACTATCAATATGTTAAAAAACTAAACATATGAAACAATTCTTTTTATCTATTTTTCTATCCTTTTTCTCTTTTGTTGCAATGTCGCAAAATGTCTACGATAGTAATGCCGGTCTTATTGACAATACATTGATATTGAAAATTAAGGAGGAATATCGATTTCACTCTGCTGGAAATAATATTGAAAATGCTCGTTTTCAGATGATAGCCCATGAATTGGGAGTGGTCTCTCTGAAAAAAATCTTCCCTTTTGCAAAAGCTTTACAAGAGAAGAAGAATCAATGGGGCGAAACTTTGGTTGATTTGTCGTTAATTTATGAATTGAAGTATGATTCTCCTGTTTCGCTCAGGAAAGCACAAAGTATGATTTCGAATATTGGTATTTTTGAATATGTCGATTTTAAACATTTCTATAAACCGATGAATGTTCCAAACGATCCCAATAATGGTTCTCAATATCATTTAAACACGATTCGAGCGTATGATGCTTGGGATATTTCCAAAGGCGATTCGTCTGTGGTCATTGCAATTATCGATACTGGAATGGATTTTAATCATTTGGATTTGAAAGATAATGTGGCTTATAATTATGCGGATGTTATAGATGGAATTGACAATGACAACGATGGATACATTGATAATTTCAGAGGTTGGGATTTCGGAACCGATGATAATAATCCTCAAATTGTTTATGGTGGTCATGGAGTTTTTGTTGCTGGTCTGGCAGCTGCTCATACGGATAATGGTATTGGTATTTCGGGCGTGGGCTACAATTCTAGGTTTTTGCCCATCAAAATTGCCAATGCCGATGATAAACTGGTCA
>JAQUGA010000036.1 GCA_028684405.1 Bacteroidales bacterium
ACTTGGTTGGAATATAAATGGATTTTCTCTTTTTGTACTTCAATGGTTTTTCGAGCTTTAGGAAAGTATAAAATTCCGTTGAGGTTAAATGGATAATCAACATTCAAATGGATGTTGAATAGGGGTTCTTCAAAACTGTAAGGGTAAATTTCGCGGTAAAATGTTTTGTACTCTTCTTCGGTAATGTCCTTTGGGCTTTTTTTCCAAAGTGGATTTGGGTTATTGATAATGCGTTCCACTTCATATTCTTTCGCTTTTTCTTCGCCTTCTGGTGTTTCCCATTTTTTCTCTGTTCCAAAACGAATGGGAACGGGCAAGAACTTACAATATTTTTTCAGAAGATCTAAAATACGATATTCATCCAAAAACTCGGTGGCATCTTCGGCAATGTGTAGAATGATTTCTGTTCCACGGTCGGTTTTGTCAATGTTTTCTAATTCAAATTCAGGGCTTCCATCACAACTCCATTGAACTGCTTGTGAACCTTCTTGCCATGATTTGGTGCGAAGAACAACTTTTTCGGCAACCATAAATGCGGAGTAGAAGCCCAAGCCAAAATGTCCGATAATATTTGCTCCATCCACTCCTTTAAATTTTTCCAAAAACTCTTCGGCACTCGAAAAAGCAATTTGGTTGATGTATTTGTCAACTTCTTCAGCTGTCATTCCAATTCCTCTGTCGTGAATCGTAATGGTTTTTTTCTCTTTGTCGAATGAAACATCAATGGTCAAATCACCAAGTTCGCCAACCACTTCGCCAAGCGACGACATCGCTTTGATTTTTTGCGTTGCATCAACAGCGTTGGAAACTAATTCTCTCAAAAATATTTCGTGATCGGAATAGAGGAATTTTTTAATGATTGGGAAAATGTTTTCAGTTTGAACATTTATTTTACCTTTTTGCATATGATTATGTTTTTATATTTTTTATACATAAAGTCAAAAGGTATACCATTATATGTTTTATGACATTTTGTCATAAAACAGGTTTAGAAACAAAAAAACCTGCCCAACTTAGGCAGGTTTTTATTGATAATTCATGGTTTTTAATTATTATCTATTTCAATATTTATTAGTTCTATGTTTTCTTGTTTTTTGTGGTCTAATCCAACACTTTTTCCAATAAATTCCTGAAGGTTGCTATTGCGTTGGTCTACATTTAAAATTTCACTCATGCTTTTATCAATAAATATGTTTTTATTTGAAGGAATAAATACTTGCAATTTTACATTTTGGTTTCTCCAAACTTCTTCTTTTAGTAAAGTGTAATATGGGTCTATGAAAAGAGTATCGCCTATTTGTTCGATTTCAAATTGAATATTTTTGGCTCTTTTTGATGCCAGAATAGTGTTTTTGCCTTTTGAGAATTTTGTGATGTTTGTCCTAAATTCATTCTCATTATTCGTGATAATTGAAATTTCAGGAATTCCAAACAATACCTTTTCGTCTTTGGTGCTGACGATATTCCATTTTCCGGTGTAAAATTCAATATTGTCAATATTTAGTTCGTTTGTCTCTTTTGCCTTCACATAAAGCGTATTTCCTTTTGTGTTTTCAAGTGTAAGGGTTGACGATGCAGAGCCTTTGTTGGTGAAATCATTTCCTATGCCAAAGGCAACAATGCCTAAAAATACAGCTCCGGCAAGCCACAACGAAAATGCGGATAATCCCAAAAAACGTATTTCAAATTTCCATCCAAAAATAAGTTTCATCCCGTTGTAAATAAGCATGACCAATGGAATTCCAATGGCCAATATCAATCCGGTCATCAATAGGCTTTTTTCGGATGTATTTGAAATAAATGCATCTGCAAATTGAGGAATTGAAATGCTGTTAAGTCCCATGGATGTGACGACAAAGGTATTGTCAAATGCAAAGAAGGAAAATGAGAATCCAACCAACATAAATATTCCAACCATAATAAAAATAATTCCGAACAAGATGCCAAATGCCCTAAAAACATAACTCATTGCCTCTAGAAACGAATTAAAAAAGCGTTCTAAACTTGTTTTTGGTGGAATGTTTCGCGATGCTTTATTAAAAGCTTCACCAGCCTCGTTTCCATAATCTTTGATTCTACTGCCGAGGTCGCTTAGTTCTTCTATGATTTTTTTCTCAATATTGTTTACGTTCACTGGTTCTCCTCTCATTTGCAGTTTGTCAATCGAAGTTCTGGCTTCAGGAATGGCAATCCATAAAATGATGTACACCCAAAATGAACTTCCACCCACAAAGAAAAAGACTACAAATAAAACCCGTAGAATTACAGGGTCGATGCCAAAATAGGCTGCTAAGCCTGAGCAAACGCCACTTATTACTTTATCGTCGGGATTCCTGAAAAAACGTTTGCCCACATTTTCGTATTGAGCGGATTCCGTTTTTGGCGGCTCTTCGGTAGCTGTTTCTGCCTTTTCGTCTTCTATCTCTTCGGGTTCGCCCAATTGTTTGATAATTCCTTCCACATCAAAGAGGGTAATTACTTGTTTTTGTGGCGAAATAAGTTTTTGCATCAATTCTGAAATTCGAGATTCGATGTCGGAAATAATCTCACCAACTCCTTCATTTTTCGAGAAATGATTTCGTAGTGAATTTAAATATTCTTGCAATCGTGCATACGCATCTTCATCAATATGAAAAATAAGCCCGTTTATGTTAGCAGTGAATGTTCTTTTCATGATATTATGGATTGGTTTTCTTTGTTTCTAATTTCAGTCACTATTTTCGACATTTTATCCCAAGATTTTTCTAATTGAGCAAGGTATTCAGATCCCAATTCGCTGATTCGGTAGTATTTTCGAGGCGGTCCCGATTTGGATTCTACCCATTGATAGGTTAAATATCCATCATTTTTTAATCGCATCAGCAGGGGATACATGGTGCCTTCAACCACAATTAATTTTGATTCTTTCAGCACTTCAATTAAGTCCGAAACATACGCATCTTGTTTTGAAAGTACTGATAAAATGCAGAGTTCCAGGACTCCCTTGCGGAATTGACGAATGTTTTTATCTTCTTTCATTCGACAAATATAATATATTTTCAGTACTATGTACTACATGGTACTGAAAAATTTCAAATATTTTTAACCGTACACGTGAATGCTCTGCATTCCGGAGGGCAAGTATCTGATTCCCATCCAAGTAATGATGAGTACAATAAACGATAGGGCTAAAATCCAAAGCAGTAATCTCTTTTTATCAGAATGAGCATAATGCAGATGAATGGTGATAAGATAGAAAAGCCAAGTGAGCAAAGCCCAAGTTTCTTTGGGATCGTAAGTCCAGTAATTTCCCCATGCAATTTTTGCCCAGATGGCGCCCATGAGCATTCCTAAGGTTAGCAAGCCCATACCGGGGTAAACGAGTTTCATGGCCAATGAGATTTCTTTTTCTAAAGACGACCGTTTTTTATGCAAGGAATACATTCCGATAAGAGCCGATAGACAAGCCGCCGCCAAAACGGCATACGAAATCATATAAATAACAACATGCGGGATAAACCAGGGACTTTGAAGAGCCGGCATCAGGGTTTTGCTTTGATATTCGGGGTGGATAATATCCACAATTAGAAAAACAGAAGCCATGATGAATCCTAGCAAATACATGTGTGCACTGCGAGTTTTTAGATAGATAGACCAGGTTATCCAGGCAACAAATAGCGAATACCATAATCTGGTTTCGGCCATAGTTCTCATCGGGGGTCTTTCTAATTCAATCCACAAAAGGGCAAGGAATAGCAAAATGGCAATATTCCCAAGAACTGGAAATACAATTGAAATCCACCGAGTATGTTTGTTTTTTGGTTTGAATAATATAAAAACTCCAGCAATCAGCCAAGTGCCGATAAATGTAAAAGTCATTGTTAGCAGCCATTTCCAAATCATAATTGTTTTGTTTTAGATGTTTTTTTTGTAATAACTTTTGCAAAAATAAGCCAGCATGCTCCCACCATCATGAGGAATATGCCGCTATAGACATAAGGCAACCATGGGTCGCGAACCACAGAAAAAACACTGTATGGTGAGTCTTTTCCATACTGATAATCGAAACTATGTTGATAAATCGTCCAGCCTTCGGCAGAAAGAGGTTTATTTACGGAAATAGTTTCTGCTTTGTCTTCGATGCCAGATTCGGTGTATAATAAAATTTCCGATCCATAATAGGAGGGTTCGGGATCTAACAAAACCAAAATGCTGTCGGGATGTAAAAAGATGTATTTACCAGGGAACATATGATTTCCTGGGCTCAACCAATCTTCCGCAATTTTTGTATTATTATTAAATACAGATGCATGCGCTGC
Source organism: Bacteroidales bacterium (assembly GCA_028684405.1). GTDB lineage: Bacteria > Bacteroidota > Bacteroidia > Bacteroidales > WCHB1-69 > JAQUGA01. The sequence goes on from JAQUGA010000036.1 coordinate 4,299, forward strand.
GACTGTTGTTCCAGCGGTGTTTGGACGGTTTATGACCGAGTCGCCGATAAAAAACGCATCGTGATAGTAGTGGTCAATTACAATATTGTAACTTCCAATTTGTAGTTTTTTGTTTTCAGTCACTTCTGCAAATTGATCGCCTTTTATTTTGTATGCCTCTCCTTTATTGTTTAAAATGGCCATTTTGGGTGGGTGATATTCAGTTACAAATTTTTCAAGCTTTATGGCAAAAGGAAGTTCGATAATTTCTTTTGATGAATTTTCGGCAAACCAAACCAATTGACCGGTGTGAACTGGCATTGTGAGTTGTTGTTTGTCGGCAAAACCGAGAAGGGCAGTTGTCATTGCCAGCCATAATCCAAAGTGATTGATGAAAAAGGGGATATTTCGACCTCTAAAAGGGGTAATTCGACGAAGGGTGCTTAGCCCGAGCACCAAAATGAAAAAAGCAACAGCAAGAGCGTAATACCAAGTGTAAATCACAGAATTAAATCCTAAAAATTGTATGATTTTGTTTTCCGTAGATCCTTGTGGAAAAATAGCAATAATTGCCACCACAAAAGTGAAAAGGGCAATGGAAGCCAGGGCTGCATTGGCACTTGAGAGCCATTTTACAAATGTTTTCCTTTTAAAGAGAAACCAAAGAGCAAGGGTAATGAAAAAAACTTCTGCAAAAACATAAAGGTTCACCGGAAATTTCAGTTTTGTGTACGGAAATTGTCCGAAGATAAGTTGTAGAATTAGACCGATGATGAAGATTGAAATTCCAACGATCAGACTCCCTTTTAAACTTGTAATTTCAGCTTTTTTGATCTTCATATTTTAAAAGAATGGTTTATGTCAAAAGAATACACAAATATAAAAAAAGGAATCACATTGTGATTCCTTTTTTTAATTCTAAAATTTTATTTTCAGAATTATTGTACTTCGTTAGCAGTTTCATCAGTTGTTGCTTCTTCAGCTACAACTTCTTCTTCTACAGCTTCTTCAGCTACAACTTCAGTTGCTACAGTTTCTTCTACTACTGCTTCTTCGGTTTTGTCACCTGCACACGCTACAAATGCGAACATGCTAATTCCCATTAATAAAAATGATAATTTTTTCATTGCTCTTGATTTATTTAAGTTAAACATGGGACAAATATAAATGTTTTTTCTTATACAATCATAAAAAATGCTAAATAAACGTTTATTTAACACAAAAAAGGACTGCATTATTTTGCTGTCCTTTAAGAATATTGAATTTGGGGTTAGATGCTTATTTAATCAAGAAAGGATATTTGTTAAAGTTTTTAAGAGCAATGGCAGTACCTCTGGCAACGGCTTTTAAAGGGTCGTCGGCAATATGAACATCAAGTTTTGTTTTCATCGAAAGCCTTTTGTCCAAACCTCGAAGCATTGCACCACCTCCGGTAAGATAAATTCCAGTTCTGAGAATGTCGGCAGAAAGTTCAGGTGGGGTGTTTTCGAGAGCATTCAAAACAGCCATTTCAATTTTTGCTATTGATTTGTCAATTGCTTCTGCAATTTCGGTATAGTTTACAATGATCTCTTTTGGGATACCAGTTAGTAAATCGCGACCATGAACTGGAACGTCATCTGGTGGATTGTCCAATTCTTTGAGAGCCGAACCAACTTCGATTTTTACTTTTTCAGCGGTTCGTTCACCTATATATATATTGTGTTGTTTTCTCATGTACTCTTCAATGTCGATATTGAAGTCATCACCTCCAGTTCGGATTGATTTGTTACTAACAATTCCTCCGAGTGCAATAACGGCAATTTCGCTGGTTCCACCGCCTATATCGATAATCATATTTCCGGTTGGTTCCAAAACATCTATGCCAATACCTATGGCTGCTGCCATGGGTTCATGAATGAGTCTAACCTCTTTTGCACCGGCTTGTTCTGCAGAATCTCGAACCGCTCGTTCTTCCACTTCAGTAATCCCCGAAGGGATGCAAATCACCATGCGAAGGGCAGGGGGGAAAAGTGAATTTTTTGTTGAAATCATTTTAATCATTCCGCGCAACATATATTCAGCGGCTTGAAAGTCGGCAATAACTCCATCTTTCAATGGTTTTACTGTTTTGATGTTTTCGTGTGTCTTGCCATGCATCATCAAGGCTCTTTTTCCAATGGCAATAACTTTATTGGAACTTCTTTCTATGGCAACAATAGATGGTTCGTCTACGACCACTTTGTCATTATAATAAATAATAGTATTTGCAGTGCCAAGGTCAATTGCAATCTCTTTTGTGAAAAATGAAAATAAGCTCATTTGTATCCGTTTTTTTAATTTGCAAAATTACATTATAAATACGAAATTTCATCCGTTTTTTAATGTAATATTGGGTTTTACGAAAGATTAACGCATTTGTTTCAATCTTTGATTTTTTATTTTATGCCCTACCGAGTAAAAACGTTTTATGAGTGATATTTATCAATGATTTTATTTGTAAAATATTTTTGTATCATTAAAAATTATACTTTTGCAGTAAGAGTAAGTAATAATAAAATCAAAAAAATACAATTATGAAAAAGGTACACAATTTTAATGCAGGACCCTGCATTTTGCCAAGAGAGGCAGTAGAAGCGTCGATTGAAGCTCTTAAAGATTTTGCCGGTACAGGCATGTCGGTTATTGAAGTTTCTCACCGTTCAAAAGAATGGGAAGTCGTAATGGACGAATGCCGTGCTTTGTGGCGTGAACTTTTAGATATTCCCGAAGGATACGATGTTTTATTCTTAGGCGGCGGTGCAAGTTCACAATTTAGTATGGTTCCAATGAATCTTATGGAAACGAAATCAGCCTATTTAGAAACAGGTGTTTGGGCTAAAAAAGCTTTGAAAGAGGCCAAAGGATTTGGAAATGCGGTTTCTGTTGCTTCATCAGCAGATAAAACATTTAGCTATATCCCTAAAGGATATGAAATTCCTACAGATGCAGATTATTTCCATATCACTACCAACAATACAATTTATGGTACTGAAATCCATACTGATATAGATTCGCCTGTAACTTTGGTTGCCGATATGTCATCCGATATTATGAGTCGTCCTGTTGACGTTTCTAAATATGGTATTATTTATGGTGGTGCACAAAAAAATGTGGGTCCAGCAGGGGTTACTTTTGTAATCGTTCGTAAAGATATTCTTGGAAAAGTTTCTCGTTACATTCCTGCAATGATTGACTACAGAACGCATATTGAAGGTGAGTCTATGTTCAATACTCCTCCAGTGTTCCCTATTTATGTAATGACTCAAACTTTGAAATGGGTTAAGAAAATGGGTGGAGTGAAAGCCATGTATAAAATGAATGTTGAAAAAGCTGCCTTATTGTATGACGAAATCGACAGAAACTCAATGTTTGTAGGTACTGCTGCTAAAGAAGATCGTTCATTAATGAACATTTGCTTCGTAATGAATGAAAAGTATAAAGAAAAAGAAGCTGATTTTATGGCTTTTGCTAAAGAACGCAATATGGTTGGAATTAAAGGTCACCGCTCTGTTGGTGGATTTAGAGCTTCAACTTACAACTCAATGCCAAAAGAAAGCATCCAAGCGTTGGTTAATTGCATGCAAGAGTTTGAAAAACTAAATGCATAAAAATTTCATCTTAAGATTGCCACCGATGAGTTCATTTGTGGCAATCTTTTTATAAATTCAATGACTAAATAGACAAATCATTTAAGGATCTAAAAAATAATACATATGAAAAAAGTTTTAATTGCAACAGATAAGCCTTTCGCAAAAGTTGCCGTAGATGGTGTTAGAAATATTATTGAAAAAGCCGGTCACGAATTGGTTTTACTCGAAAAATACACAACGCACCAAGAATTAATAGATGCAGCTGCCAAAGCAGATGCCATGATTATCCGCTCGGATAAAGCAGACAAAGAAGTGATTAATAACTCAAATACGTTAAAAATCATTGTACGTGCTGGTGCTGGATTTGACAACATTGACCTGGAAGCTTGTACAGCAAAAGGCATTGTAGCCATGAATACTCCTGGCCAAAACTCAAATGCTGTGGCTGAGCTTGTAATGGGCATGTTGGTGTATCTTGCAAGAAATGGTTTTGATGGTTCTGCTGGAACTGAGCTAAAAGGAAAAAAATTGGGCTTACACGCATTTGGCTACATAGGTAAAATTGTAGCTCGAATAGCACAAGGTTTCGGTATGGAAGTTTATGCATATTCTCCTTCATTATCCAAAAATCCTGAACGTGGTAAAGAGTTTGGCGTTATTGGTGTAAAAACTCCAGAAGAATTATATGACAAATGCGATATCGTATCCTTGCATATGCCTGCGAATGCTGATACAAAAGGCAGTATTAATTATGACCTAATGAGTCGTATGCCTGAAAATGGTATTGTTATAAACACGGCTCGCAAGGAAGTAATCAACGAGTCAGATATGGTAAAGATTATGAACGAGCGTCCTAAGTTTAAGTATGCAACTGATATCCAACCAGGCAATCACGATGAAATGGTTCAAAAATTTGGCAATCGCTATTTGGCATCTGCCAAAAAATGTGGTGCTCAAACTTCCGAAGCAAACATCAATGCTGGTTTGGCTGCTGCTAACCAAATTGTAGCTTTTTTCAAAACAGGAGACGAAACTTTCAGGGTTAATAAATAATTTTTTTACATCTTTTTTTTGATAAAATTTGTTTTAGTAAAAAAAAATTGTAATTTTACATCACTTACAAACTGGAACGTAAAATTTATTAACTAAAAAAATGCAATTATGGGAACTGAATCTGAAAACTCTGTAAGTTTTTTTCGCTTCGAAGATTTAAGAATTTATGCGAAATCTCTCGAATACACTAGATGGGTACATGGTGTTATAAACATGTTTCCAAATGAAGCTCAAAACAATCTTGGTAACAATTTTGTGAAATCTGCTCAAGCTATTGCACTCAATATCGCCGAAGGATCTGCTCGAAACAAAAGCCAGTTCATCTATTATCTGAAAATGGCAAAAAGTGCCGTTCGCGAATGCGTAGTTTATACCGCAATTTGCAACGACCAACAGCTTTTTAGCGAAGAAAACAATGAACACTCTCGCAACCATCTGATGGAACTTACAAAAATGATTGGTTCGCTTATAGCTTCTTTGCAAAGAAGTGTTCCGAATGTTAAAGATACAGACGAGGATTAGTTCCTTAAAATCAATATAAAAAAACCTTCGATTAACCGAAGGTTTTTTTATGCTTTTACTTTTTAATGAAATCCTTGATTTTGACCTCCCTGATTTCTCCATATTTTTTCAATAACTTTCTGTCGATAATTTTAAAATCCCCAGAAATAGTGATGATGATGGGTTTGTTTTTTATAAATTTAGAGTAAGTTTGAGTAATGTCATCAAAACTCATTTGCTCGAAAATTTTCATTTGTTCTTCTCTGGGATCCTTTTCGTATCCCATCAAACGCCATCTTGAAACGGTAGAACTGATGTTTCGGAAGTTGGGGTTTTGAGTGTGAATACTTTGAGCCAAACTTCTGCGAATTACATCCATGCGTTCGGGTTTTAAAGGCATGTTTTGAATGAGTTGATGCATCGCTTCTATTCCTTCAATCACCTTGTCGTTTTGCGTTCCTAAATAGGAGGATAAATGGCCTTTTTGATTGCTTAACAATGGAGTTTGATAGTATGCGTATGCTGCATAACCCAAGGATTTGAATTCTCTGATTTCTTGAAAAACAATGGAACTCATTCCTGCACCAAAATATTCGTTAAACCCTCGTATAAGTGCTCGGTCTTTGGTGGTGGCTGTTTCGCCTTCGCTCAATAGATATATTTTGCTTTGAATTGATTTTGAATTATTGTAAATATATACCATGGGTTGGGCATAGGATTCAATTTCCAATTCTTCGTAATGCCCTTTTGTGGGTGTTATAGCCATCGGAATATTGTTGGTAATCAAATGTTTTACATCCTTTTCATAAAGAGAACCAACATAGTGTATTTCGGCTTCGTGGCGTATTATTTCTTTGAATAAATCGATTAATTCCTCCGCTTTTAACTTTTTTACCTCTCTGGCAGAAAGTTTGTCGATATTGTCCGATTTGTTTTTGTATTTGGCAAATTCAGAAAGAGCATCGCCAATGGATTCCGGATCTCCAGTAATGGATTTGTATTCGGCTTTGTTCTCTTCCACCAGTTTTTTCAAAGGTTTGTCGTCTGCTTTAGGTTTATCCATAAGCTCAGCCAATAGTTTCAATGTTTCTTCTAATTTTGAATCAAAACCTTCAATTTCAATGTATGTGTAGTTATCTGTAGACCATATATTTAAAGATGCTCCCAGAGTTTGAAATTCAGATTTTAATTGTTGAAGGTTTTTGGTATTGGTGCCAATATAGTTCATGTATGAGGCAGCATATTCATATTTTTTATTTTTCGAACTACCTACTTTATATTTGAAAGTTAGCGAAAAAATGCTGTTGTATGGATTTGGGGTATGGTAATATTCAATTCCCTGACGAAGATTACTAATGCTAATGTCTTTTTTGAAATCAATAAATTTGGGCTTTAGCTCAACTTCGGGAATGCTGTTGATAAATTCGGCATATTCCGATTTTTTTTCCGTATTTAAAGGTACGACTGGATCCCAATCGGGTTTTTGTATTTTGTCCTTTTTCGGGAATCCCATTTTAGAGTTTACAATCAAATAATTTGTAGTGAAATATTGATTGGCAACGCGGATAATATCATTTTTGGTAATATTATTGATTTCTTCAGGAAGTTTTAGAATTTCTTCCCAAGATTTTCCTTGTGTGAAAGATTGTATCATTAGCATTGACCTGCCGCGACTTGATTCAAGTTGGCGTTCGATATTTTTGCGATAGTTTAGTTTTATTCCGTCAAGAAGTTCGTCAGAGAAATTTCCTTTTTTCAGCTGTTCAATTTGTGCAAGAATTAGATCTTCGGCACTTTTTAATTTTTGTCCAACAATTTTAGGAGCAAAAATCACAATCATTGCACCGTGGTCATTGTACGGAATGGGTAGTGCTTGAGCCATCAATATTTTATTGTCGTTGGTGAGTTTGTTTAAAAAACCAGTTTCGCCTTCGTTTGAAAGAATTCCAGAACACATTTGCAAAGCAAGTTCATCGGGATGATTGTTAGGAACGGTTCTAAAACCCATTACACCTATGGCAATTGGAGTCAGTTTTAGATTGAGTTCTTCTCTGCCATTGAATGATTTTTCTTCAAATTTAGGATATTCAGGCACTTGTTTTTGGGGCCATTTACCATATTTCTCTTGAATGATGGGCATTATTTTTTCGGAATCAAAATTTCCACTTAAAATCAAGGCCATATTATTTGCTACATAGTAAGTCTCGAAAAACTCTCTCATTTTCGATAAGCGAGGGTTTTTAAGATGCTCGGTAGTGCCAATAATGGTTTGTTGCCCATACGGATGATGTTTGTAAAACGACTTCATAAACGTCTCAAACAGTACCGAAAATGGACTGTCGGCATACATGTTTTTTTCTTCATAAACGGTTTCCAATTCCGTTTGAAAGAGTCTGAAAACTGGATTTCTAAAACGTTCAGCATAAATTTCCAACCATTTTTCAATTTGGTTGGAAGGAAACATGTTGAAATATACGGTTTGTTCTTCAGAAGTATAAGCATTAAGACCTGTCCCGCCAATGTTTTGAAGAATAATGTCCACTTCATTTGGAATGGCATAATCGGCTGCTTTGATGGAAAGGCGATTGATATGGCGATGTATCTCTTTGCGTTCAATCTCTTCTTTGCTGAGATAAAGTTGATCGTAAAGGACGGAGATGGAGTCGAGATATACTTTTTCAGTTTTCCAATCTGTGGTTCCAATTTTGTCTGTTCCTTTAAACATAATGTGCTCAAAGTAGTGAGCGATTCCGGTTGCGTCTGCTGGATCATTTTTTCCTCCAGCATTAACCACCACTGCACCAAATACATCTGCTTGGCTGTGGTCTTCATTTAGTAATACCGTTAGGCCATTATCCAATTTGATTTTCTTAACTGTCAAGTATGGATTGTGTTGAGCCCACGAAATCATTGTCAAGCTCAAGAACAGAAATAATAATTTTATTGTTTTCATTTTTTTAATTTTGGAATTTGCAATTTGTGAGTTTTTGATTTTATACTAAATGAAGGTGAAAAAAAAACAGAGTTCAAAATATTGACTCTGTTTTTAATAAGGTATAAATGACTATTCGCTTCTGCCGTTATAGCCTTTCATAATCCCCCTATTTGAAGAATTAATAAAACTTAATATTTCATCTCTCTCAGGAGTTGGTAGCATTGTGGCCTCTACTTGAGCAGTGGCTTTGCTTACATTTAGTTTGCTGAGAAATATATGGCGATACACATTTTGTATTTCAATAATTTGTTCGTTTGAATACCCTCTTCTGCGAAGCCCAATCGAGTTAACTCCTGCATAAGCAAGAGGTTCGCGAGCAGCTTTAACAAATGGGGGAACATCTTTACGAACCAGCGATCCACCAGAAATCATGGTGTGTTTTCCAATTTTTACAAATTGATGGATGGCAGATAGCCCACCAATTATTGCCCAATCGTCGATGGTAATATGACCTGCCAAATGGGCACAGTTTGCTAAAATACAATTATTTCCAATAATACAATCGTGGGCGATGTGAGCATAAGCCATTAGTAAACAGTTGTTTCCAACTATTGTTTCCATATTGGCAGAAGTCCCTTTATTGATGGTCACATATTCGCGAATAATGGTATTATTGCCAATTTTCACATACGTAATTTCTCCTTTGTATTTTAAATCTTGTGGAATGGCAGAAATAACGGCTCCTGGAAATATCTTTACATTTTCTCCAATGCGAGCTCCATCCATAATGTTGACATTTGCACTAATCCACGAATTGTCTCCAATGACTACGTCAGCGTGAATGCTTGTAAATGCTTCGATGGTTACATTTTTTCCTATTTTTGCGTCCGGATGAACTTGAGCTAAATTACTTATCATTTTGTATTCACTTTATTTTAGATATTTGTGCTAATAATTCTGCTTCCATTACAGCTTTGTTTCCAACGAAGGCAGTTCCTTTCATGTGGCATAGTCCCCGACGAATGGGAGACAGTAGGTCGAGTTGGAAGATAAGAGTATCTCCAGGAACCACTTTTTGACGGAATTTTACATCCGTAATTTTCATAAAATAGGTGGCATAGTTTTCTGGATCTGGAATCGTGCTTAGAACTAAAATTCCACCACATTGAGCCATGGCTTCAATTTGTAAAACGCCAGGCATGACTGGTTCATCAGGAAAATGACCTACAAAAAAAGGTTCATTCATGGTGACATTTTTTAATCCAACTATTGACTTGTCCGTCATTTTCATGATTTTATCAACCAATAAGAAGGGAGGGCGATGCGGAAGCATCTTTTTAATGTCGTTAATATCGTATATTGGATCTGCGGTAACATCAATTTGAGGAACTTTAAGTTCGTGTTTGATTTGTTTCTTGATGAGTTTTGCAAATTCAATGTTTGATTTATGACCTGGACGAATGGCTATAATATGACCTTTAATAGGCATGCCAATAGTTCCCAAGTCACCAATTAAATCAAGAAGCTTGTGGCGAGCAGGTTCGTTGTTGTAATGAAGTTCTACATTGTTTAAGATGCCTTGTTCGCGAACCTTTATTTCCGGACGATTGAAGAATTTTGCTAAGCGTTCCAATTCATTTTCCTCTACCAATCTGTCTACAAATACAATGGCGTTGTTTATATCACCGCCTTTAACCAAGTTGTTTTTGATTAAATATTCTAATTCATGAAGAAAAACAAAGGTTCTGCATTTTGCAAAGTCTTTCGAGAAATCGTTGATGTCATATAAAGAAGCATGTTGATTTCGAAGTACTTCCGAGTCATAATCAACCATTACAGAAATACGAAAATCATCGGCAGGAATAGCAATAAGCTCTACCTTTTTCTCTTCGTCGCGGAATGTAATGATGTTTTTTATTTCAAAGTATTCCTTTTCAACCTCTTGTTCCTTTATGCCTGCTTTTTCGATGGCCTCTACATATATACGGGAGCTTCCGTCCAAAATAGGAGTTTCAATGCAGTCTATTTCAATTAGAACGTTGTCTATCTGCATCCCAACTAGGGCCGCCATTGCGTGCTCGATGGTTCTGACTTCGACATTGTTTTGCTTAATGGAAGTGCCCCGAGAAGTGTCGAAAACACTATCCACATCAACCGTTACAGTAGGTTGATTGGGTAGATCAATACGTTTAAATACAATACCGTGATTTGGTTCAGCAGGGATAAAAGTCATATTGACGTTTTCTCCGGTGTGAAGACCTGCACCTTTTATCGTAAAAGGCTCTTTGAGAGTTTTTTGATATACGTTATTCATAGGTAAGTGCAAAATTAATAATTTATTTCAATTAAGTATCAATTTATGTGTTGGCTTGGTTTTTCTCAAGCGATTCAATGCGTTTAAGCAGTTCAGGAAGTTTGCGAAAAAGAACCGCAGATTTCCTGAAAATGGAGGCGTCCATGGCTGGAGCTCCTAACAAAATGGCACCTTCTGTATGGATGTTGTTGGACACTCCAGTTTGGGCACCAATTTTTACCTCATCGGCAATTTTAATATGGCCTGCAATCCCTACTTGACCACCAATCATACAGTTTTTTCCTATTTTTGAAGATCCTGCAATGCCAGAAAGTGCTGCTATTACTGTGTTGTTGCCAATTTCTACATTATGTGCAACTTGAATTAAATTGTCTAGTTTAACTCCTTTGCGGATAATTGTAGACCCCATTGTGGATCGATCGATGCAAGCATTGGCACCAATTTCCACCCAGTCTTCAATAATAACATTTCCAATTTGAGCCACTTTTTGAAATGCGTCATTTTGTTGCGGAGCAAAACCGAAACCATCCGCTCCAATAACAGCTCCCGCATGGATGGTACAATGTTGACCAATGATATTTGAGTCGTACACTTTAACACCTGCATACAATACTGTGTGATCGCCGATTTGAGTATTGTCGCCAATAACAACATGTGGATAAAGTTGGACATTGTTGCCAATAGTGCAATTTTCACCAATGCTTACAAAATCACCTATATAGCAATTTTCACCAATGCTTGTAGAGTTGGCAATGGCCACCATTTTTGAAATGCCTGTTTTAATTGGTTTTAGTGAATTATAAAATTCTAATAATTTGGCAAAAGCCATATAAGGGTCTTCCACTCTAATCAAAGTAGTAGTGAATTTTTGCTCAGCAACAAAGTCCGATTTAACGATGCAAGCAGTGGCTTTTGTG
>JAQUGA010000242.1 GCA_028684405.1 Bacteroidales bacterium
TTCTTTGAAGGATTAGTGGTTGAACTATTAGTGAAAATGGGTTATGGCGGCTCAATCAAAGACGCTGGTCGTTCGATTGGTCGCTCAGGGGACGAGGGTATAGATGGAATTATTAAAGAGGATAAACTCGGACTTGATGTCATTTATATACAAGCAAAAAGATGGGATAATATTGTGGGTAGGCCAGAGATTCAAAAATTTGTTGGAGCTTTAGCCGGGCAAGGAGCAAAAAAAGGCGTATTTATCACGACTTCGCGTTTCACTAAAGAAGCACTGGAGTATCAACCTCGAAATGAGACTAAAATAGTTTTGATTGACGGGGAGCAATTAGCCGGGTTAATGATTGACCACAACCTGGCTGTTTCGACAGTCCATGTTTTTGAGATTAAAAGAATTGACAATGACTATTTTGGGGATGAATGATTTTAGTGGTACTGCTTTATCTTTTTGCACCAGATGGATTGAATAATATCTAAAAATCCAAGTTTTTGACCGCTTTTCATTTCAGCGCCTCCCTGATTATTCGCACTTCTTCCACACTATCAAGCGTTTCCACATTGTTGCGTACCGGGTGATTGGGGTCGTATAACCGCTCGAACTCGCTTTGAATAATGGCCAGCTTTTGCTCGTTGCTCATGTCATCGGTTATGGGCTTTAAATCAACTAAGTATCTGAGAATTTCTTTGTTGGCTGATTTGATTTCATTTGGGAAGTAAAGTTCAAAAACGCAAGAATCAATTATATCATCAAAGTATTTTGCGATTAATCTGTTGTTTAATATGGAATTGATGAATAAAAGATACTTTGTCAAGTTATGAAAAATAAAAGATTTTTCAGGAATTTTTAATGGAATAGAATCAAGAACAGATGAAGAATAAGAATAATATCCACCTGCTTTTAATGAAGCATTTTGATGCAAATAGTATTCAACAATAGTAGAATTTAATAATGCGAGCAAAGTGAAATTATCAATCAACTCGGTTTTTAAATTAATTGAGAATACTCGGCCACAGCTAAATGCTGCTTGGCTATTATCCAAGGTGAATTTATTGTGTTTAACTTCACCTGGACTAACTATCTTTAATTCTTTAAATTTTGCTAACGTCCCAAATCTAATTAAACCATACCAACCTATCTTTTCCGCCATTAACTTTCTGGAATCTTTTCTATTTTTTAAATCAAATTCATTCTTCATTATGAAATCAAAAGATTTTGGGTATTTGATTCTCATCTCGTTTAGATCAATCAGGACTGTTTTTCCATTAACCTCTTTGTAAGGATAAAAAATGTAGTGTCCTGGTGAAGAATAGGAAAATCGATTGCAGTTTTGAGCTCTTATTACCGGCATTAATAACTCGTGTTCTATAAAATCGGGTAAATTATCTTTCTCAAACATTAGTAATTTGTCATTCCCTGTAAATACTCCAGCCCATGCTTTTGCAACTTTTTTGAGATTAATTATTCCAGTATTGATTGTTTTCTGAATCAAAAGTTCCTCCTGATTTCCAAAAATCCAAATGTCATCACTTAGAGTAGAAGTATCTAAATAAAGAAAATTGATCGGTATTTCAAACGGCAGGTTTTTAATTTCTTTATATTCGATTTTTTCATTTTCTATTCTCGTTCCAATAAATATACTTACATAAGTCATTGCACTTTTAAAAACAGGAAGAGATCCAAAATCAATTATTTTCTCAAAGATTTTTTTCTTGGATAAATATTCTCTTGCTTTTTGACCATAATCAGTTGACAAGAATTGATTTGAAGAAATATAAGTGAAGTGACCTTGATTATTAATTAAATTTAGGGCCCTTTCAATAAAAAGAATTGAAATGTCGATCCGTTTAAATGCAAATTTGAATAGTCTTTTATAAAGATCTATTAGAGTATGAGGAATATTTTGCACTCGAACATACGGTGGATTCCCAATTACAATATCAAACCCACCTTTTTCCCGCCATACTTCCGAGAAAAAGAGTTTGAAATCAAAATCAATCTTATATCCAATAATGGGCTCTATAAAAACGAATTGTTCCTGAATTTTTGAATTGATAAAGGTTCGAAGTTCTTTTTTAGTGGTTTCATCTGTTTCGGTAAAAAACTGATCTTTCAAAATTCCCAGTTCTTTTTCAATATCAATATTATATGTAACACCTTGAGGAATGCCAATCAGTGAGTTGCCGCAAACAATTTTGTAGTCGAGGTTAGGCAGGGCTTCAATGGTATCGAGATCTTCTTCATTGACCACCAATGAGAGCCATAAACGCAAACGGGCAATGTCGATGGCTGAAGCGTCGATATCGACCCCGTAAATACATTCCTGAATGGTGTGGCGTTTGAGTTGGTAAGCGTAATCTGAATCGGGATTTTCAGGATTAACCGGATTTCCAGGATTGATTAAATGAGGTTTTAGTACCAGCCGGGCGTTTACGATTTCGTGCAACATACCTACCGGAAAAGCGCCGGAACCAATGGCCGGGTCGCAGATACGAACTTCGGCCAGTTTCTGATCCAACAGGTCGGCATTGGTTCGAACGGTTTCGGGCAGTTTAAAGCTGTATGCTGTAGTTTCTTTACCTACCCTTAAAACCCGCTGGTCGTTTTCGAGGGTAAAGAAACCTCTACGGATAAATGTTTCAATGTCTTCTTTCGGGATCAGAATGTTAACAATTCCTGTGCTGTTCACTGCGTTGTCGAGGTAATGAATCAGGCTCTCCTGGCACATGTAGTGCACAATTTCGCGGGGAGTGTAAAATGCTCCTTTGCTTTTACGCTCGGTCACCTCCAACATGTTTTCGAAAACTTTTCCCAACATTTCGGGGTCAACTGCGACTTCCTTCTCAAGGGGTTCGTCTTCTTTTATAGTAAAGTTGTAACGATCGAACACATCCAATACACCGGAACCAATGTCTCCGCTTTTTCCAATTTTATCCTTATTCCGGAACAACTCATTTGGAATTGCAATGTGATCGTTTTCCCAATCATAATCAGCTTCAAACAAGCCTCCATTCAGAAAAGGAACTTTACTGTTGAGTGGTGCATAAAACCCATGAACACCCTCATCGTTATGTTTATGAGCCAGTGCTTCATAGAACAGGAATTGCAGGTAATCGCCAAAGAAGTTCTTGCCCTCTGAAGCTGATTGGTCAAAAAGAGTTTGAAGAAAACGTTTGTCGCCGGTTCCCCATTCCTGATCTTTTGCAACACCCATCCATCCCTTTTTCTGCAAAAAGTACAAGAAAACAATTTGCCCCAATAGTTTTTTTGTAAAACGTGGAATTTCAATTCCGGCAGCAGCTAATTCAGTTTTGAGCTGGTTGTTTTGCTCAAACTGTTCTGTTAAACCAACAAACAATGTTTTGTATTGCTCAAAAAACTCATTGGTAACTGCCTCAATACTAAATGCTAGCTCAATTTCTTCAACCGTGGGATTGTTGTAAATATTTTCGAGCAAAGGCAGCAATTGTTTTTTCGCTGTGTGGGCTTTCTCGTGTTCACCTACCAAAAATGAATATCGTTTTGCCGGAGTTAAATCTTTGTTTTGCTTTATCTTACCCTCTTTAACCTCAGTTGTATATTCCAGTTTTACAAATGAGAAACGCCAATCGGCACCCCCATCGGAATTGGAGTAAAATGCAACCAAGGCATAATCCTTTTCGAAACTGTCGAGATGCGAAATAACAAAATTCCGGAG
>JAQUGA010000243.1 GCA_028684405.1 Bacteroidales bacterium
TCAATTACCGAATGGTAGTTATGCAAAAAACTTCTCCATGAAAGATATTTATGGTGTTAATCATACATTGTATGAACACACAGATGCACTTAAGCCAGTGGCACTTGATTTTTTTGCCACTTGGTGTGGACCTTGTAAAACGTATCATAATACTCATGCTTTTAAAACAGCATATGAAAGTTGGGGACCTCCGGGAACCAATGAAATGATGTTGTTTGCAATAGAGGCTGATGGTGCTTCAATTGCTACAATTCAGTCTCCTGCGTTTGATTGGTCTGCAGGTACGCCGTATCCTATTTTGCCTACGGTTTCCCCGAATACTTCTGCCGTGGTTAGTGATTATAAAATTTCTGCATTTCCTACTGTTTATGTTGTTTGTCCAAACAGAAAAGCATATACCGTGGGGCAGGTAAATGCAAATACAATTAAATCTAGAATGGCTCAATATTGTCCGACCATTCCAAACGAAGCATTGAATGTCGGAGTTTTTGGTTTTGACGCTCCTAAAAACTTAATTTGCCAATCTTTGGTTCCTAAAATTAGTATTCAAAATCTTGGTACATCTAACCTAACAAGCGCAAAAATCATTTGCAAAATAGATGATGCTGTCGTTGCCGAGTATCCTTGGACTGGAAACTTAAGTAGATTTGATGTTGCAAATATTACTATCCTTCCTGCCATCAATACCTCTGGTTTGTCAGGGGGGTCTCATGTTTTTAAATATGAAATTACCGAGCCCAATGGCGGAGTAGATGCGGTTCCTAATGATAATGTTCAGGTTGCTAATTTCAAAATTGCAAACGACCCTGTGGATGTCCAGATTATAATTAAAACAGATG
The DNA here is from genome assembly GCA_028684405.1 of Bacteroidales bacterium. Lineage (GTDB taxonomy): Bacteria > Bacteroidota > Bacteroidia > Bacteroidales > WCHB1-69 > JAQUGA01. The sequence continues at coordinate 840 of JAQUGA010000243.1, forward strand.
CTTTTCCAAGTGAAACAACATGGGAAATTAAAGAACAAGTTCCTCCAGCCTTTGTAGCCGCCGTCGGTGGTCCCTATACCCAACAAACAAATACACAAACTTTGTGTCTAGAACAGATTTGTTATAACTTTACTATTTACGATGCATATGGTGATGGAATGGCTTATAATAATAATGTTGGATATGTGTTAGTGAAAAAAGGAAATGATACATTGGTTTATTTTAAAGGAAATCAGTTTACTCAATCGAAAACCGTGTCATTTTGCTTGTCTCCTGTTTCTATCGAAAATAATGATTTGTTTGAGCAAAATTTTTCATTCTTCCCTAATCCTGTGACCAATAATGAGTTGTTTATCGACTTTATTGCAACCACAAATGATCAATTATTAATTGATTTGTATGACGTAACTGGGAAAAAAGTTCGTAGTTTAAACAAAGGTTCATTCAATCAAGGAAATCATCAAATAAATCTAAGTGGATTAGATTTAAAACAAGGTATATATATAATGAAAGTTAATTATGGTTCATTTATTACAACTCGTAAATTGATGATTCAATAAGTTTTTTTGGTTTGTTTTGGTTTTTTTGGTTTATTAAAGAGAGGAGTGGTTTCCTCTCTTTTTTTTGTCATAAAGTAAACTTGATCGAAGCTTGAGAAATTTGCTCGAAAATACACTGCTTTATTAAGCTGAGATTTCGGATTAAAAGAAATACAATCTAATTGCTTTTTTTTTGATTGTAGAATCCTTGGTTTATATCCCGCTTATATCTCTTTTAAACGGCTTAATAATTGTTTCACAACGCAATAATCGAATGATTTCCATTTCCTCATTAGATCTCTTTGATTGAAATCTACACCATCAATACAAGAGATTATAGACTGAAAAATCACTTTGTAGATTGTTACATTGTTTCTGCTTGTATGTTGGCCATGGGTCAAAAGAAACAAGCAGGGCTATGCCTTGTGAAATATAGGTATAAGCGAAAAAGCCTTCCCGAAATATCGAGAAGGCTTTTTTACGTATCTTTTAAAGGCTAAAGCTTATTAATCTTTAGCATTAATCCTGATTTTAAATTGGCAGCTTTGTTTTTATGAATAATGCGTTTTTTTGCCAATTTGTCAATTAAAGAAGCCAATGGAGGATAAGCAACAACTGCCTCTTCTTTAACACTAATTGCTCTCGCTTTTTTTAATGCATTGCGCATAGTTTTAGCGTAGTAACGGTTTGCATCGCGTTTTCTATTATTCGCTCTGATTCTTCTGATTGCTGATTTATGATTAGCCATCTTGTTATATTCTTTTTTATTTTTAAATTTCTTTTTTATCTCTTTTTGGGAGTGCAAAGTTATAACTTTTTTCTTATTTTACAAACTTTCGGTGAAATTATTTTTTCAATGTGCTTTTTTTTCATATTATTGAAAATTCCGACTCTAAAATCATGAATAACTCAAAATAAAATAGTACTTTTGCAATTCTTTTCATTTAATAATATATATGATACAAATTACTTTACCAGATAACTCTATAAAACAGTTCGATAACGGAATTACTGGAATGGATATAGCAAGGTCTATTAGCGAAGGATTGGCTAGAAATTCTATGGCAATTGGTGTAAATGGAACAGTGCAAGATTTGCTAAAACCTATTAACGAAGATGCTTCTATAAAAATATATACATGGAATGATGTTGAAGGAAAAGCTACCATGTGGCACTCCTCTGCTCACATTATGGCGGCTGCCATCGAGATTCTTTATCCGGGAGTGAAATTTGGAATTGGACCCGATATTGAAAATGGATTCTATTATGATGTTGACTTTCTAGATTACACGCTTACCCAAGATGATTTGGTGAATATTGAAAAGAAAATGATGGAATTGATTTCTCAAAAACATCGTTTTGAATATCGGGAAGTTACTAAAGTTGAAGCACTAAAATATTTTTCAAAGAAAGGCGATGAATATAAACTCGAATTGATAAATGAACTGGAAGATGGAACAATTTCATTCTATCAAACTGGTGATTTTGTTGATTTATGCCGCGGACCTCATTTGCCCGATACATCTTTTATTAAAGCCATTAAGTTGACAGCCATTGCCGGAGCTTATTGGAGAGGGGACGAAAAACGCAAACAGTTAACCCGTGTTTATGGAATTACCTTTCCAAAGAAAAAAGAATTAGACGACTATTTGGTAATGCTCGAAGAGGCCAAAAAAAGAGATCACCGGAAATTAGGAAAAGAACTGGAATTGTTTACGTTTTCTCAAAAGGTGGGTTCTGGATTGCCACTTTGGTTGCCAAAAGGAGCCGCATTAAGAGAAAGATTGGAAAATTTCTTAAAAAAACTTCAAAAAGAGCATGGTTATGAGCAAGTAATCTGTCCGCATATTGGAAATGTAGAGTTGTACAAAACTTCAGGACATTTTCAAAAATATGGAGAAGATTCGTTTCAACCCATAACGACTCCTGTCGAAGGGGAAGAGTTTCTCTTGAAACCAATGAACTGTCCTCACCACTGCGAAATTTATAATGCAAAACCACATTCATACAAAGATCTTCCCGTTCGATTGGCTGAATTTGGAACTGTTTATAGATATGAACAAAGTGGAGAATTGCATGGTTTAACTCGTGTAAGGGGGTTTACTCAAGATGATGCACATATTTTCTGTCGTCCAGATCAACTTTTGGATGAGTTTAAAAAAGTAATTGATATAGTTTTGTATATTTTCAAAACATTGGATTTTAAAGATTTTGTAACTCAGGTTTCTTTGCGCGATCCAAATAATAAAGAAAAATATATTGGTTCGGATGAAAATTGGGAAAAATCAGAACAAGCAATTATCCAAGCCGCTGC
>JAQUGA010000037.1 GCA_028684405.1 Bacteroidales bacterium
TAAAAAAACAAATCCTAAGAGTGTAAATTGCAAGATTGATTTCATATTCATGACTCTATTCATATTTTTAATTATTTTTAATTCTGAAAATCTGTTCTTTGTTATAAATAAATTATTTTTCTCTTTTTGGTTTCGGTTCAGGAAGTTCATTTACCGAAATACGCACCAATTCACTTAACCATTCTCTATCATCAATCTTCTCTTCTATTAAAAAACTGGGTTTTGCTCCAGCATAAGGCGGTGCCTCAACTACATTGCCAATAAAATCCCGACCACCCTTGGTAGGTTTAATAAACAATTTATTGTCGCAAATAAGCCCAAAGAGCTTTCCATTTGCGTAGATTGCGTACTCACCAAACATTTTTTTGGCCGTAATTTCTCCAGCATTTTCAATCTGGTCGAGAATAAATTTTATAAAACTTGTATCGGAGGCCATACTGTTTATTTTTGTTTATAAGTATCGGGCTTAAAGTATTGCAGCATTTTTTTTTCATCTTTATTTTTGTATGCCTTTAAGGGTTCAGATAAGCTTTTCAAGTAAAGTTTAAATGGTTTTTTGACAATTGAAGCAGCTGTTTTTAACAAAAATGATATTTTCTTCTGTTCCCTTTCAAAATACGTTTGCAAGGTGTCTTTTCTAAAATTCAAAATTTCTTCAAGTTCATCACCATCTTTATAGTAACCACAGCTAAAATTGTACTCAGCAAAGGTTTTAGGCGGAAAATTGAGTTTCCCTAAACCAAAGACAGAAAACATTTGAGATAAAAACTCACCATATGTGATTCTGCATTTTTCTCCACCTCCCAAATTAAATATTTTTTTTGAAAGTTGTTCGCGTTTGTCTATTGCATTTATAAATGCTCTTGCAGCATCCTTTACTGTGGCTATTTCCATCGGAGTTTCGAGAGGTTGACGAAACATTATTTTAGAAACGGTATGTCCGCCCATTATTACGGTCAATCTCAAAATACTCCAATCGAGTTTGCTATTTTGCACTACATTTTCGACAAGAATCTTTGATTTAGCATATTCATCTCCCATACTGGGATTCAGTTTGTCGTTGACTGAGATGTATGGATTTTCCAACCTGTCGCCATAAACAGATATGGATGAGCTATATAGAAAAAAAGCCTGAGGAGAATATTGTTCCAAATGCCGTATTAAGTTTTCGGTTCCAAATACATTCACTTTGTGAGCTAATTTGGGTTTTTCATCAGCCAAAGGAGGCAATATCCCTAAAAGGTGCATCACTACATCTTTGTCTGTACAAACTTTCATCAAATCGTTGGGATTATTTATGTCGCCATAAACAATCTTTATTTCCTTCTTATAAGGCTTAAAGGCCCTTACTGCTCGTCTTGACTTTCGACCAAACACGGTAATTTCATACTTGTCCTTGGCTTCGCACAACTGTTTTAATATTTCGTGTCCAATTGTGCCCGAAGCACCTGTCAGCAACACTCTCTGTATATTTTTCAAGTTCTAGTTTTAGATAAAACAATTCTGTTTATTTTATTTGTCAAAACTATAAAATAAAACCGAATAGCTATTCATATAGGATAAAAGATATATGCTGATCTTTAAAATTGTAAATAAAATCAAAACAAATGAAGGATGCATAAAAAGTTGCTTTCACACCTTTTTATGTATCTTTCTAATAAAATAAATGTTTCTTTCGAGCCTTAAAAATTCACGTTAATACCTGCTGTCAAAAACATTACATCTTGCTTAAAACTTTTATTTGTCAAGTTGAAACTGTATCCATATTGCAATTGCAATTTAAAACTCTCAGTACCGCCTCTTAAGGTTAAAGCTGGCTCCACTAGGAAGTGGGATGAATTGTTCTTTAAATATTGAGTTTGTGATATATCTCTATAAATCAAATCCCCTTTTATATTGTTATAGGAAAGATTAACAATTCTGGAGGATACTGCGGCAGAAAAATACTTTGATTTAAACCCAAAATTAGGCTGAATTCCAACTCTTAATAGCTTGGCCGAAATATTGCCTTTCGTAGAAGGATAGTTCTCCTGAGTCGAAGGCATATGGTTTTCAAAGCCACCATAACCAACAATTCCATAGGTTTCGAAAATCCAGTTTTCGTGAATGGGTGTAAAATATCCTACTCCCAACTCTCCAAATTTTCCTGATCCACCATTCCCATTATTGATGTCGGAAGGTGAAAAAATTCCCCCATCTGCTTTTATAGCAATATGATTCGTAATTGCATAAGCACCTTGAAATTCTAATTGATTGCCATTACCGGTTAGGGTTAAACTTGCTTCGCCCTTTTCGGATAGCAAGGGGACATTGTGCGAATTTGGAGTGTAAAACTTTGGACTACAAGATGCTATGCCAAGTGTCGCGAAGATGATAATCAGTAATCTATAGTTTTTCATAATTAATTGTTTTTTAGTTTATAGCAGGTAAACATTGAATAATGGATTTTTGTTTAAAACTTTAAGTCTTGCTTTTCTTTTTTGTAAAAAATTATCATTTACCAAGCCTTCACGTACTGCTAAAGTCTTTTAGAAAAAATTATTTTCTATTAAGCAACAACTGAAAAAAAAATTGAATTTTATCCTTAATTAAAATCGCAAGAAAACAGTGTGAACAAATCTAAATACATTACGTTTGTATACTACATATCTAGTTTTTTGGGAATCTAAAAAAAAAACATGGGTGAATAGAAGCCACTTAAAAAAAACAAGGCGAAATCTAAACAGCCTAATGAGTAGGAAAAACAATAAAAGAATACATATATGAAAAATTTAATCAAACTATCCATTGTCGCTTTTGGATTAACAATAGGTGCAATAGTTCATGCACAATCATTTGGAATCAAAGCTGGCTTAAATATAGCCAACCAACTTATGATAGATGACGACAGAGTTATAAGCAACAATTTTAAAATGAATCCTGGTTTTAATGTGGGAGCTACGGTAGAGTTTCCATTAAGCAGCATTTTCTCACTTGAAACGGGCTTGCTTCTCTCAACAAAAGGTTATAAAACCTACAAAGAAACAGTAGTGTTGGGACAAACGTTTACGTACGATTCTAAAATCAACCTTCTATACTTAGATATTCCTTTAACTGCCAAGGCTTCGGCGGATGTGGGCAGTGTCAAAATATTTGGTATTTTCGGACCATATATTGGAGTCGGACTAAACGGTAAAACAAAAACGAAAGTAACAGGATTGGGCAATGTTAATGAAGAAGAAAAGATTATCAGATGGGGTTCTGATGATGATAGACACGATTATAGAAGTCTTGACTTTGGCTTAACAATGACAGCAGGAGTAGAGATAAAATCTGTTCAAATTATGCTTTCCTATGGCCATGGCTTGGCAAATATTGCTCCTAAAGATTATGACGATGATGATTTAGACGACTTTGATGACATTATCAGAAATCGAGTTATAGGAATCTCAATTGGTTATAAATTTGGAGGAAAATAAAAAAAGAAATGTCAAATTACACTAAAACCTTTAAGAGCATATATTCTCTTAAAGGTTTTTTTAATACCCATTCGACTGAATTGATGGTGTTTTATGATAATACAGATTGATATATAAAACACTATCTAAAAAAATGTTTACTTTTGCTAAGTCACATTTGGGGCAGCTTTAAAGATAGCAGATGTAATAATCATCTCAGGAAATAAATATTGTATAAATAAATAGAAAATGTCAACCCTCAAAAATCAACGCAAAGCATACATTGGCCTTATTCTGATAACCATTATCATCGGCTTATCATTTATTTTTGTAATTATTGGACTCCGACATGCGAGCCCCATGGATTTGCTGGCACATCGCTTTACGGCAGCCGCAATTTCAATATTAATTTTATGGGTTTTCGGTTTGATTAAAATACCTCGTTTTAATTTCAAAAAAGCCAAATCTTTGCTTTTGCTTTCCTTGTTTTATCCTTTGCTTTTTTTCGCTTTGCAAACGTTTGGATTAGAGCACAGTACGGCATCCGAAGCAGGGATTATTTTTTCCACAACGCCCATTATTACTCTTGTCGCAGCCAGTCTTTTTTTGAAAGAAAGAACTACGATTTTGCAAAAAATCGGAATCCTATTTTCGATTGTTGGAATTTTATACATTATTTATTTTTCGGGCGGTGCCGGAGGAAGCACCACTCTAAAAGGCATTTTGCTATTGCTTTTATCCGTATTTGCATTGGTGACATATTATGTTTTGGGAAAAGTTATCAGTGCAGCTTTTTCAGCCATGGAGATTACCGTATGGATGACCATGTTCGCATTTTTTATTTTTAATGGTTTTAGCATTGGCAATCATTTTCATAATCAGACTCTAAACCAATTTTTTGACCCTTTGGTGAAATCAGAATTTCTTTGGGCTGTTCTCTATTTGGGAGTCTTGTCATCTATGTTAACAGCTTTTCTTACCAATTATGCACTTTCTCAAGTTCCAGCCTCGCAAATTGGCGTATTCAACAACCTGAGTCCGCTGGTTTCTATTGCTGGAGGAATTTTTATTTTAGGAGAAACACTTTTTATATATCAAATTATTGGCGGAGTATTGGTCTTGGCAGGTGTAATCATGACCGTGTTTTTTAAACATGAAAAATCACTAAAAAAAGTGTAATTTTAGCCTTCAAAAAAATAAAGAAGAAACAAAAAATATCGAACATGAATTTTAAACAAATAATTACCGTCGTTATAATCCTAACAACTTGGTTTACTTGTAATTCACAAAAAGAAATTCACAATCCACGCATTGCAATTGCTGGCCTGGCAATCGAATCAAGCACTTTTTCTCCGGCACAAACTCACATAGAAGGTTTTCGTGCGCGTCGTGGCGAAGAGATATTTTCCTACTATCCATTTTTGCGAGCTGATTCTGCCACTCGACACAGAGCACAATATTTTCCTGCACTTCGCGGACACGCTATTCCTGGCGGCATTGTAACTCGTGAAGCCTACGAAACCTTGTTGACAGAAATGCTGGAATTGCTCAAAGAAAACCTGCCTTACGATGGTGTTTTTTTCGATATACATGGTGCCATGAGTGTGGTGGGATTGGATGATCCCGAAGGAGATATGATTCAACGTGTTCGGGAAGTAGTGGGATATGAAACCATTATTTCAACGTCTATGGATTTGCACGGAAATGTTTCTTGGAAATTGGCACATCAATCCGATTTGATTACTTGCTACCGACTTGCACCGCACGAAGACGCATTGGAGTCCAAAAAAAGAGCTTTGGTAAATCTGATTGATCGTTTGGAGTCAGGAAAAGGAAAACCAGCTTATAAGGCTTGGATTCCCGTTCCCATTCTTTTGCCAGGCGAAAAAACAAGCACCCGCATCGAACCCGCAAAAAGCTTGTACTCTAAAGTGGATCCGTTAACAAAACACGAAGGAGTGCTGGATGCCGCCATTTGGGTAGGCTATGCTTGGGCAGACGAACCGCGAAACAGAGCCGTGGTGATGGTAACCGGAGATGACATGAACGAGGTAAAACGTTCGGCCGAAACTTTGGCTGAATCGTTTTGGAATGTTCGCAAAGAATTTGAATTTGTTGCTCCAGTAGCCCCACTGGATAAATGTTTGGAAATGGCGATTCAGAGCCGTAAAAAACCATTTATCATCAGTGATATGGGCGATAATCCAACCGCTGGTGGTGCTGGAGATGTAACTTGGACGCTAAAACAGATACTTGATAATAAAGCTTTTAAAAAACAAAAAGGACCTACTTTAATTTACGCTTCCATTCCTGGTCCAAAATTAATAGAAAAAGCCATTGAAATTGGCATTGGTGGTCAAATAGAAGCTTTTGCCGGAGCAGATGTTGACCATAGATACGAAGGTCCTGTAAAGCTAAAAGGCAAAATAGAAACCATTCGCCATGGCGACAAAGATGCAGAAACAGAAGTGGTGGTCAGCGTGGGCAGCGTAAAGGTAATCGTTACAAAAAAACGCAAACCCTATCATTACGAAACCGATTTTACAAACTTAGGATTAAATCCACGAGAAGCGGATATTTTAGTGGTGAAAATTGGCTATTTAGTACCAGACTTATACAACATGCGTGGCGATTGGATTATGGCACTTACGCCCGGCGGCGTGGATCAGGATTTGCATCGACTTCCCTACAAAAGAATTATACGCCCTATGTATCCTTTGGATGAAGACATGGCTAAACCAGATTTGTCAGTTCGTTTTGTGCCTCTTTCCCACGAAAAATAAATTTGAATTTGTATTGACAATTCCCTTATAATGTAGAGTTTAGCATTAACGTAATAAATAGATAAAATGAAAAAAAAAGGAGATATGAAAGACGACAAACTGGCTGTATTAATTGATGCGGACAACGTTCCTTATGCACACGTAAAAGAGATGTTAGAAGAAATTTCTAAAAACGGAACGCCAACCATCAAAAGAATATATGCAGACTGGACAAAACCTACTGTTTCGGGTTGGAAAAGCGTGCTTTTAGAAAATGCGATTACCCCAATTCAGCAATACAGCTATACAACTGGTAAAAACTCAAGCGATAGTGCTTTAATCATTGATGCCATGGATATTTTGTATTCCGAAAAAGTAGATGGTTTTTGCATTGTTTCCAGCGACAGTGATTTTACACGATTGGCAACACGGCTCAGAGAAGCAGGAATGCTAGTGATTGGATTTGGCGAAAAGAAAACACCAAAACCTTTTATCTCGGCTTGCGATAAATTTATTTATTTAGAAATTCTAAAAACATCCTCACAAGAGACTAGCGTAACAAAGCAAACATCAAAGCCCAAGGAAAAACAAGAACCTCTTAGCAAAGTTGATGCAAAAACAATTAAACTTATTACCGAAAGTGTAAATGATTTGGCAGACGAAAGTGGATGGGCATTCTTGGGGGATTTGGGAAATTTTATTCTAAAGAAAAAACCCGAATTCGACCCGAGAAATTATGGTTTCCCGAAACTCTTGCCATTAATAAAAAACATTGATAAGTTCAAGATTGACGAAAGAGAAACGGGGGTAAATAATATTAGACATATTTATTTAAAACAAAAATAAAAAATATGGAAAACTCTAAATATTCTATAGTTTACCGAATCATTCATTTTGCAATGGTAATTTTATTTCTGCTTTTGTTGGGCACTATTTTTCTTAAATTCACCTTTTTAAATAAGTCAAATGTAGCCGCCATTATCCAAGGTTTTTTGACTAGTAACGACCTGAAATTATCTCAAGAACAGCTTAATGATTTAGCCAAATTGATAAGACAACCCATGATGGATTGGCATAATTACATTGGTTATGGCTTGGTTGGATTGTTTGCCATTCGATTTGCACTGCCTTTTTTTGGAAAAATGAAATACCAAAATCCTTTTGATAAAAGCTTGACCAAAAGAGTGAGATTTCAGAAGATATTGTACATCGTTTTCTATGTATGCACAATCGTTTCTCTTATCAGTGGCGTTTTAATAGAATTCGGATCCATTGAATACAAAGAGCTGATGAAAGACATTCACGCATTAAGTATTTATTACCTTATTCCGTTTGTTGTCATCCATATTGCTGGAGTCCTCATGGGCGAATTTACAGATCAAAAAGGAATTATTTCAAGAATTGTAAATGGGACAGAGGAGGAAAAAAACCTATAATTTCTGATTAAATCAATTTACTTTTGATGAAAATATATTCAGAAATAGCTCGGCAAGAAAAAGAATTTTATGGATTATAGAGATCATGTATTTTTAATAGTAGCTGAAAACCTAAGCTTTTCAAAAGCTGCTGAAGAGCTGTTCATCAGCCAACCTGCTGTTAGCAAGCACATTAAAGAACTAGAAAGCAAGCTAAGCAGCGCTCTTTTTGAACGAATAGGCAATAAAGTGTATTTAACAAAAGCTGGAAAAATGACCTACGGCTATCTGAAAAAAATCATGCAGCAATATGAAGAACTTAATTTTGAATTGGGAAGAATGAACGACACTTATAAGGGTACACTTCGAATTGGAGCCAGTTCAACGATTTCACAATACATCATTCCAAAAGTTATTGCTGCTTTTCACAAACGCTATCCGAAAATTGAATTATTCCTTCTGAATGGAAATTCCTTTGAAATTGAAAAAAAATTGTTGGAAAACAAAATTGAAGTTGCTTTAGTCGAAAACGATTCTTCTCAAATTGATATCAAATATGTTGACTTTTTAGACGATGAAATTGTGGCTGTTACAGGTACTCAAAGTGCTTATTCTAAATTAAAATCCATCTCTTTGACCGATTTTCAGCAAATCCCCATTGTTCTTCGCGAAAAAGGCTCGGGAACCCTTGAAGTAATTCAGAAACAGCTTGTTAAAAACAAAATCAAATTTGAAAATCTAAATATCCTGATTCATTTAGGAAGCACCGAAGCCATAAAAAATTTCCTATGCGATTTTGATGGGATTGCTCTGATTTCCGAAAAAGCCATCGAAAAAGAGTTACTGCTCAAGCAGATAACAAAAATATCAATCAAAGGAATTAGCTTCCAGCGAAAATTTAGAATTGCTTTTAGGCAAGGCCAAGAATCTTTGTCCTCACGACTTTTTGCTGATTTTCTATCGAAGTATAACTTATAGTTATTGAATATAAGTATTTGCTATTTGCATAGATTATAATACCGCTGTACCTTTGTCTAAAATTAAAGGATAAAAAAGATGAATATAAGTCTCCATCAAAAACAACTGAACATTATTTATGCCGTTGCTATTTTATCTTGTTTTTTGCCATTTATAACGCCCCCTATTGCATTGGCAATGGGTATTTTGCTATCGATTATCGGTTTGAAAAACAGCAAAGCTTCAAAATACACTTCACTCTCATTGCAGACTTCCATTGTTTTGATGGGTTTTGGCATGAGCTTAACGCAAGTTATAAGTTCATCAAGAACGGGTTTTATTGACACTGCCATTTCCGTTATTTTGGTAATGAGTGTAGGATTATTATTGACAAAATTATTTAAACTCGATTCCAAAACAGGCACACTTATTTCGGCTGGAACGGCCATCTGCGGGGGCAGTGCTATTGCAGCAGTGGCTTCAATTATAAATCCCAAAAACTCACAAACTTCTTTTGCATTAGTGGTGGTTTTTATTCTAAATGCCATTGCTCTAATTATTTTCCCTAGCATCGGACATTATTTTAAACTAAGTCAGGAAACCTTTGGAACCTGGGCTGCCATTGCCATTCACGATACCAGTTCTGTTGTTGGAGCAGGCGCCATGTACGGACCCAAAGCCCTAGAAGTGGCTACCACCGTCAAATTAATTCGAGCCTTGTGGATTATTCCTTTGTCCATCGCAATTGCCATGTTTCAAAAAGACAAGTCAAATGGTAAAATCAAAATTCCTTGGTTTATTGGCCTGTTCGTAATCAGTATAATTATTGCGTACCTCATTCCAAGTGGAGAGTTTCTATTTACAAAACTGAATTGGTTGGGCAAAAGAGGGATGGTTATTGCACTCTTTTTGGTAGGTTCAAATTTTTCTATGGCAGAAATCAAAAATGCAGGTTTCAAAAGCTTTGCAATGGGAATTTTGCTTTGGTTATTTATTGGAGTTGGCTCTTTTTTGGCACTTACTTGGAATGCATAAATCGTTTTTTCTATTCAGATAAAAGAAAACCTCATCTTCAAAACAAAAAAAAACACTTTAATAATTATATGTTTTTTCTTTTATAAATCCCACTTTCGAGATAGATTTTACCTTCTTTTAGTCCATTTAGCAAGTTTGTCATTTTTTCTCTTGTGGAGACTCCCATCAAAATATTTAATCCCAATCTTGGAAGTTTATCTTTGGGGATTCTATTTAGTGATTTCTCCAGAATTTTAATTCCACTTTCGGTTTGATCCATCGATTGTTCTTTTACCAAGCCCAGGTTTTCAAAAATTGAATTCATACTTGAAGAGGGTTCTAAAAAACTAATTTTACCATCATCAGCCCAAGGCATCGGATAACGAACGTCTATATTTTCCTTTTTAAAAACTTCATAGTAAATAAAAACACCTTTATCATTTAAAACTCTCTCTACTTCACTATAAAACTTTAGTTTGTCACGAACATTCATTTGTACATGCTGTGTCCAGACCACATCAAAAGTTGAATCAGGAAAGGGCAAATTTAACGCATCGCCTTGGACAAACTTCGAAACGTGCTCCAATCCGACAAGCTTCGATAAAAGATTGGCTGTGGCAACATATTCTTCAGACAAATCTATCCCAATAGTATTGCAGCCAAATTCGTCGGCCAGCATTCTACAAGGTCCACCAATTCCACAACCAATGTCCAACACTTTTGCATTTTTAATGTTGGCAATTTCAGCTAATTCTTGCGAAACTTGAGCTCCTCTAACGTGGAATTCATCAACTCCGGCAATGTCTTTTCTGCGTACGTTACTTAAATCGACATCCATTTCCTTTAGTCGATTTATAATTTCATTATACAAATTAGGACGATTATAAAAGCTTTCTATGTGTGAATTCAAAATATTCATAGTATGGATTTCTTCCGTTTTTTGTTTCAAATTGTCAACAAAGTTAATATATATATGAAAGACAAACACCTATTATCTCTAGCTCTAAAAACAAAAAAATCCCTTAGAAATTTAAAAAAAACACTTATTCTCGATTTTGAAGAAAATTATATTATTTTTTCTGCAAATGCAATTATATGATTGTCAGGATCAGCAAAATAACAAACTCTGTCACCCCAATCTCTATCGATGATGGGGCTTATTAATTTTGCTCCACATTTAATGGCATTATCAAATTCGAGTTGAATATTATCGACATATAAGTAGAGTTCACATCTTGGGATTCCACTTCCACTGTCGGGATGAGGTGTTTTTCCGGCCAGTATTTTGGCAATATTTTTGTTTGGCATCAAGCCTAACTTGCAATTTTCAGAAATATTAAACTCTGTCATCCCCGGCACTTTAAGATTGGCTTCTTGGCGAAATATATTTTCATAAAAAACACAACTTGCTTCTGGATCGCTGACGTAAAGAATAATTTCTAACAGTTTTATGTGTTTTATCATTTGTTGGCTTATTGATTTACAGACTATTATAATAAGATTAGAAGGTCATAGATCTCATCTTTTGGCAAATAAGATATAGGCAAATTTAATAAATAATTGGAGAAATAAAACAGCTATTTATATCTCTCTCAATGTGTCAAAAAACAAAATTTTAGTCTTCAATAACGGGAAAAAAGTTTATTCGCAAAAGCAATAAAAACAAAAACACATCAAAAATATGTACTTTTGATTTTCAGAAATTAAAAACAAATATTATGAAATATCTTTGGACGACCTTACACGTAAAAAACATGGAAGAATCTTTGAAGTTTTACCGAGAAATTATCGGACTAAAACTAAACAGCATCAGCAAAATCTCCCCCGAATTTGAGCTTGCTTTTTTGGGTTCTGGTGATACACAAGTAGAATTAATCTTCGATAAATCAAAGGAAATCAAATACGAAAACACTGATATTTCCATGGGTTTTCAAGCCGAATCCTTGGATTTGCTAATTGAACAACTCAAACAAAAAGGGATCTCCGTTTTTGCTGGACCCATTCAGCCCAATCCCAACGTGCGATTTTTCTACATTCTTGACCCCAATGGAATTAAAATTCAATTTGTTGAATTTTTAAAGTAGGCTTTTTGTCTCTTGTGCCAGAAAAAAACAATCAATTGAGAGGTAAACTAATAAATTCCTACTTTACCAAGGTAGTTCAATTTTGCAGATTTGCCATTGGAACTGACGAATGTCCCCTTAATTAAGTAGTTATTATCAACAGATTCTGCAATGGTTACTTCTGCCGTTTTCATTCCAATAGGATTTGAGGGGATTTTAAAATCATCATTAATTATGACTCGAATAAATATTAAATCTCCAGGTTCAGAGACATTATTTAATGTATCTGTAGCATAAGCACCCGTAATTGGACCTCCTCCAGCAACTGTAATATCAAAGGAAATTCCATTTCCAGTACCAATAATATTCTGCAAGAAACTAGAATATTGTAAGCCTTTTGAACCCAAATAAACGCTATACAAATCTTCTTGTATGCCTATAAAAATATTATCTTTTAAAAAATAACATTTCTCAAGCTCATATTTAGTGCCATCATACTCTAAATAATTTGTTATTTCTTTAATTGGCACATCTGTCGTTTTTGACGGTAAATCTTCCTTTTTGCAAGAATAAACAGACATTAAAAGAATAATTAATACTGCTAATTTTTTCTGTTTCATAACCCCTATTTTTAACATTGAAAAATTAATTAATTTACAAAGCACAAATATAAAAATAATTTTTGACAAATTAAAAGTTTAGCGGAAAAAAATCAAAATTATAAATTGTTGATTAATATTAAGTTGTCACAGACAAATCAATTAGGGACGAGGTATTCCGTAATCTATAAAACAAGCTCTTTTTATTATATTGAAAGCAGAGCTCCCTAAGTTCGGGTAATTTTGTTTTCTTTGGTTAAAGCCAAACTGGAATAAATAAAATAGAGAATCTATAAATAGATCATTATCTTAAACGTCCGTACGAAAAGTGTTCAGTTTTTTCCAAATTACCATTCTTAAGAAAATATTTCCATTCTCCTTCTTTGAGGTAATCGTCTGTTGATTTCTGAAAAATTTTAGCACCTTCGCTACGTTTTTCGCCGGTTTCGTAGTAGGAACTATAACGATATGTTTTTTTTCCTTTATTTTCCAAAATTAATTCAGAAAACAATTGTCCATTGGGATAATATAAATATTGATAGGTGTAACATTCGGCTTTATTATCCAGTTTTTCCAACATTTCTGGCTTGCCATCTTCTTGATATTCTTCGTATAAAACAATATTTCCTTTACGGTAAACAACTTTGAAATGAGGTTTTCCATTAGGAAAATAAGTTTCAATTTTAGCTGATGAAGTTGTGGCATTGACTTGGAAAAAGCGCTCCATTTTACCATCTGGATAATAGTTTTTATAAACTGAAGTAAGTTTTCCATTTTCATAACTCCCTCGATGTTTCAGCGTTTTTCCATCTGGGTACATATCCTTTATCATTCCATTACAAGGAGTTTTACCGCAAATCCGAACGGAATCGCCTTCCATAAATGGGTTGTATACATCGTATTCAACCATGCCTTCAAAAGAATTATCGTCTATTTCTTTCAACCAAAAAGCATCTTCATCAAATTGTGCCGACAAAGTGATACACGACATGATTAAAATCAAAAACGAAACGAATCTTGACATTTATTATAATTTCGAATATAGTTTTATCAGTTTGCTCATTTCCATTTGCATATTTTTTGCTTCGATGGCCGCTTTTTGGGCAAAATCTTTTTCTTTTGACGCATAAATAATACTTCTGGATGCATTCACCAACAAGCCACATTCATCGGTCATTCCAAATTTAGCAACTTCCGAAAGAGAACCTCCTTGGGCACCCACTCCTGGAACCAAAAGAAAATGATGAGGCACTATCTTCCGCACATCTAATAGCATATCTGCTTTGGTAGCTCCCACCACATACATCGTGTTTTCGATGCTTCCCCATTGAGATGATATACGCAATACTTTTTCAAAAACACGCTCCCCCGATTCCACAACATCCATCTGAAAATCAAAAGCTCCTTTGTTCGAGGTTAATGCTAATATAATCACCCAGGCACGATCAAATCCCATAAAAGGCTTAATTGAATCTTCGCCCATATAAGGTGCAACTGTAAGGGCGTTGTAATTTTCTTTTTTATCAACATTGTTAAAAAAAGCATTGGCATACCGTTCCGAAGTATTTCCAATATCTCCCCTTTTTGCATCGGCGATTATAAAAACCTTCTCTCTCAAGCTATTAATGTAACGGACCGTTTTAGACAAAGACTCCATCCCGCTGATTCCCAATGCTTCGTAAAAAGCCAAGTTTGGTTTATAGGCAACTGCATAAGGCAAAGTAGCATCGATAATAGCTTTGTTAAACTCAAAAATTGGATCTTCACTTGACTTTAAAAATTCTGGGATTTTGGCCATATCTGTATCCAAACCTACACACAAAAACGATTTTTTTCGCTTAATTTCTGCGATTAATTCTGTTCTATTCATTCTGGCAAAATAAATCTTTAAAATAAAAAAATTACATATTGGTCAAAATATTCATAAATACGGCTTTTCGACGACGAGAAACAGGCAAAACAACGCCGTCTTCCATTAAAACCTCGCCACCATTATTCTTTAAATATGATTTAACAAAATTGACATTGATAAGATGAGTATTATGGATGCGTGCAAAATTAGCTCCTTCCAGTAGTTGTTCAAATTCTTTTAGTGATTTCGTAACCTTCATTTTTTTTTCATCGGCAAGTACAATAATAGTATGATGGCCTTCTGCATATAAACGGACAATATCATTTGGACTCACTAACAAATACTCTTCCTCGGAAGGGATGATAATTTTTTTAGGAACTTTTTTTTCTGATTTAATATTTTGAATCAAAGTGGAATGTTGAATTTTATTATTGATTTTGTATTCCAAACTTTGATATTTTCGAATCGCCGCTTTTAGATCGGGCAAAGCAATTGGCTTTAATATATAATCCAAAGCACTGCATTTTATGGCATTAATAGCATATTGGTTATAGGATGTAACAAAAACCACTTGAAAGTCGATATTCTCGAAAGCCTCTAACAAGGTAAAGCCAGTGCCATCTTCCATCTGTATATCTAGAAAAACCAAGTCGGGCTTAACTTCTTTAATCAACTTAATTCCTTCTTTGCACGAAGCAGCATGGCCTAATATTTCCACCTCCGAAATATTATTCTGAATCATTCTTTTAATAATTTCGTACGATATTGCTTCATCTTCAATAATGACAACCCCAATTTTTTCATCAATCATAAGGCAATTTTTTATAGTTAAAAATACTTAGCAACAAATATAATACGATTTGCATAAACTTTTATGTTTTGTGTGTCTTTTTTTCATTATTTGGTACTTTTAACCGATTATTCGCAATCAAGATGGTTTATTCGTAAAATTAATTAACAAAAGAGAGATAATTTAGGCATGTTTTAGATTACCTATATTGAAAGAGTTTTTAGCTTTTTACATTCATTTGCCATTTTATAAATTTTTCCTGCACTTTTAGGTTCCACCGAAATCAATCTGAAAAATCTGGACTCCGAACCTGACTCAACAACGCAAACATTTGGAAAACAAACTTTATTAAAAATATCTGAAAAAATCTTATCTTTGTTGGATACATTTTAGAAAAAAAATATGAAGCGATTTTTCATTGGGTGTGTGGTTTTGTCTTTTATTATAACTTCCTGCGTGCAGCATAAAACAGATATTATTATTAAGGGCGAAATAAGTGGCAATCCTCCGTCTACCCTTAAAATCATCGAATTACTGCCAAACGGGAGCCAGTTGATTGATTCTGCAAGTATTATTAATGGAAAATTCAAGTATGTAATTCCACAAAAAAGCACGAGCTTTTATCAACTTATGTTTGGCTCCG
>JAQUGA010000244.1 GCA_028684405.1 Bacteroidales bacterium
AAGTTCCAACAGTTGATAATAATGTTATTATTCCTGCTAGTTGTACTTATTATCCTATTATTTCAGAAATAACTGGAAAAGGTTTGAGTATTAATAATACAGATAATACTTACTGTTGTAAATCTTTAACTATTGAAAGTGGAGCGAGTGTAACATTAAAAAACAACGTGGATTGGACATATCCAAACCTATCTTGTTCTGGGATATTAACTATTAATGGAAAGTTTACACATTCTTATCATGCTTCAAAAATAAATATGTGTTTTTTAAATTCGGGTAGCAATGTTACTGTTAATAGTACTGGAGTTTTTAATGTTGGAAATATGGGTAATTCTCCGGACCGATATAACACTCTAGTATTAAATGATGGAGCAAAATTAAACATTAACGGAGGGACAGTGTCTATTATGAATGAATTCATTCATAAAGGAGAGCTGAACATAACTTCTGGCACTTTATATATTAAGCGATATGGGTCTGGTAATAATCCAGCTCAAACAGATGGCGGCCCATCTTGGGATTCTTATGCAACGGCTAAATTGAATATACAAGATGGCGATGTTTATATTTGCGGCAACCAAAGTGGAAAGAGAATGATTGACTGGAACGCAGCAAAAACTGTAAATTGGACAGGCGGAACCTTACATTTAACTCTTAAAGAACATACTTCAGGTGCTGATAATTCTACTAATTTAAAATTTAGTGGCCACAGCATCTACAATCTCACCATTGACCGTAGTGGTATGACAAACACGATTGAAGAATTAACTGGGAATGATTTAATCGTAAAGGGCAACCTTACAATTACCAACGGGACACTTGCTACCGCCACGAAAAACATTTCAGTTGCTGGAAACTGGACCAACAACGGCACATTTACCGCTGGTACAGGCTCAGTTTTCTTCTCGGGAGCAAACAAAACGATTGGTGGAACAAAAACTTCAACATTTTATAATTTGACTCTCCTTGATGGCTCATCATATACCATAAATCCTACAACAGACAGAGCTGAAGTTACAAATACTTTCATAACTGAAAATAATTCCACACTAAATTTAGCTGCGGGCAAAAAGCTATCATTATTATCCTCAACCAACACAATTAATGGTAATATTACAACTGCTTCTACAAAATATGATGAAGCAACTTTACAAAACACAGGTAATTTTGAAATTTTTATTCGTCGAGACAATACTTTAAGCGGTTCTGGTACTATAGCTGCCGATGTGTTGATTTTTAAAGATGCTGGGAATAGCTCTATCACAAATTTAGGTTCCGATATCACTATTGATGGCTCTTTATGGATATCGAATGAGTGGGGTAATGAAGCCAAATTAGTTTTAGGAACACATAAAATGACTGTTGCAGGAAACTGGATTTCGAATGGAATATTTGATTCAGGAACTGGAACTGTAGTGTTAAATCCTACTGAAAATCGGACTATTCGCACATTTACTCCGATATCTGTTGGTGGTACTGTAGCAAACGATAATAATTTCTATAACCTAAAAGTACAGGCAGCCTCAGGTAAAACGGTAAAGCTTTTAAGAGATGGTACTGGAATTGAAGATCAAACCAACAATCCATATGCCGGTCATTTGCGAGTAAAAAACAATCTCGAAGTACTGTCAGGTATTTTTTCAACTGGTGGACCTGATGTGGCTGGAAGAAAATTTATTTCCCAAAATGTAACATTGGTGGAAACAGGAGCTACTCTTAATATTGGTGGACTAACAGGGTCTGAAACTAGCTGGGGAAAGTATGTTAGCGAATTTCACGGTGATATAATTTTACGTGGCAATATTACTACCACACGCACAGTTGGTGATGGCTATGCAGAAATGTTTCTTTTGGGAGCGCGACTCAAGGGTTCTGGAAATATAGATGAATTTGGGTGCGATATTCAAATTCATAATGCAGCAACTACAACTCAGGTATCTGATTCCTATATCAAAGGGAGCCTTATCATTGCTGCCACTGGAACGCTAATATGCGAATCTAACAAAATTCTTACCGTTGGCGGAGATTTCTATGTGTATAATAATCTTACGCATAAAGGCACCGTAAATGTCTATGGTAATATGACAAATGGCTCATACACAACTGGTGTGGTCAATCTAAATTCCAGTGTTTTTAACTTTATCCAGTCAGGATCAAAGTTTACTAAACTCGATAAGAAAATAGGGTTTGGTGAAGTAAATATTAAAGGAGGAGGAACCCGTGTTTTCCAGCAAGATATTGATTGTGCTTCAGATTTGACGATAGATGCTGGCTCAACTATGGATATGTACACAACTTCTCCAAAAAATATAAGTTTATCGCAATCGGCAAACTTTGTAAATAATGGAACTTTTGTGCCATACACGAATACAGTTAGTTTTATAGGTAATGTAGCCCAAAATATTACAGGCAGCACGCAAACTAAATTTTACATTCTCGAAATTAATAAAACTGGAAGCGGTGTCTATCCACAAAATATCGCTCAAGTGTCAAATCAACTTATGCTGACCAATGGCATTTTTTACACTTCAACTTCTAAATATATTTCTTTATTAGATCAATCATCAGTTTCTCCAGCAGGTGGAAAAGCAACAAGTTTTGTAAATGGTCCAGTTTTTAAAACGGGTCGTGATGGTATTTCTGGCAATTATAGTTTTGTTTTTCCAACTGGCAAAAATGGCATTTGGGCAAGAATAGCAAGCATCCACCATGGCGGAACAACAGCAAATACTGATCAATTTATGGCGGAGTATTTTGATTTCCCATATCCTGTACTGGACTATGATATAAGTATTCAGGCAGTTAGTACAGTAGAGTATTGGAATTTGTCAAAACTAACGGGGAATACTGACTTACAAAAGAAAGTAAAGCTTTACTCCGATGATAAAGATAGAAGCGGAATTACAAGCTTTACAGATGACGCCGATTTAACCGTTGCCCATTTTAATACTACAACTCAGAAATGGGAAGATGTTGGGTTAACTGGATCTTTTGAAAGCGGAAGTACAGGATGGATACTTTCAGATTTTAACAACGATTTTTCACCTTTTACCTTTGCTTCAAAATTGGGGAATAATCCTCTGCCTGTTACTTTGTTGAGTTTTGATGCCGAATTTAAAAACAAAGTGGTGGAGACAAGCTGGTCTACTGCAACAGAATTTAATACAGATCGTTTTGTAGTGCAAAAATCAAAAGATTTAGTCCACTTTACAGATGTTGGAAGTATACAAGCCTCTGGATTTAGCAACCAAACGCTAAATTATTCTCTCATTGACGATGCTCCTTGGGATAATATTAGCTATTACCGCCTGAAAACGGTCGATTTTGATAATTCATTTGCATATTCCCAAATAGTTTCGGTAAACTCCTCTTTGGATTCTGAAAACGGAAAAACTGCACAGCAAAATTCATTTGAATTGCTAAGTTTATATCCAAATCCTGTGGTGGATGAGTTTTATGTAATGGTAAATGCATTGGAAAATACAAAACTAACATTATCAATCACAGATGTCAATGGTAAACTTATCTATCAAAAACATCTTTCTATCCTAGAAAGCGAAAATAAAATATGGCTAAATGCCTCCAGTTTTGTTGACGGATTCTATATTCTAACCCTTCACAATGAGCGCTATAAAGAAAGTAAAAAGTTTGTAAAATGGCCAAATGGGTTTT
>JAQUGA010000038.1 GCA_028684405.1 Bacteroidales bacterium
GGAAATGGAATTGTAAATCCAATCATTTTTGGATTTTTATCTTTCACTTCTTTATCCAAAATTTTCAACATAATATCTGTAATAACAGTATCGCGAAGAATTGCTTTTTGGATTTTTCTGAAAGAGACGTTTTGCAGAACAATTTGTTCGGCATAGCGACTAAAACCAAATCTTGAATCCACATTTTCTGCTAAAAAATCTCCAATCTCTTCTACAAAAATGGAAGCCAAGAATTCGGCTTTTAGGGAAGGCGAATCTTCAAAATCAATAAGCGAATGCATTTGCATTAAATATCGCTCCCCTTTGGGTAATCTATTATTCAAAATTACATTTTCAAAATCAGGATTTGACCCTTGTAAAAAGGAGATCACCGCTTCAATATTTTGGATGTATTGTTGTTTGTTTTTGAGAAAGGAGCGGGAACTTTTAGAAATGTTTTTGGTTTGTATTTGCTTCAATGCGTTTATAAGTCCTTTTTCTGAAAAAAGTTCCAACAAAGTCAAAAGACTAATGTCGCACTGTTCGGCTCTAAATCCATTTGTTTCCAAAAAAGGCTTCAACATTGTTGTGGCCGGATACGGACAATTCATCTGAATAAATGGGGGCGTGATGAGTAAGATATCGAGTTGTGGCACCTCTTGTTTTTTTTGTAAAAAATTTATTTTGGAAGCATCGCTGCCGTTTCTGCATTTTTTCGATCTGCTTCGGTTTCAAATTCCAATTCGATGCCATGAGGCAGAGGACGGGTGTTTTCGTCAACATGAATGAAACTGATGAAACCACTAACAAGTTCTTGTTGAGTTTTATTGTTGAATACTTTCACAAGCACTACCAAACTGCTTTTTCCAACGTATGCCAGTTTGCTTTCAAAACAAATACTGTCGCCGCCTTTAACGGGATATTTGAAAGTCATGCCGTGAATTTTCAGGCAAACGATATTTTTGGGATTGAGATAAGAGGATATCGCGATAAATCCAGATTCGACAAACCACTCTGCGGTTCTGCCCGCAAAGAGAGTTCCGTGGTGGTTTAAATCTTCACTTTTGACAAGTCTGTTTGTTGAGTATAGTTTTGCAATCATTTTGTTTTTTATGCAAAAATAATGGAAAAAGAGATTGGAACTTAATTTTACAACGATTACTTTTCTACCTATCAAGAGGAGTTTGAAATGTATTCGCTTGAATCAGAATGCATTCTAAAAGCGAATGCTCACTTCAAAATATTTTTTCCGTATAAATAAAAACGTGAGAATTGGAACCATGGCTATATATCCAAATAGAATATATAAAAGTGCCTCGGTTGGCATAATTCTCCACGGAAGCATTAAATTTAGAATAATTAAAAGAGGTAATACAAGTATTCCTGCGTCCAACCATCTGCGAAGACTCGCAAGTTGTATATTTAAAGAGATAGGCAAATCATCAATGTTTGCGGTTATCTTTTTTGAATGTATAAAAAAAAATTCTCTTATTTTTATAGTGTTTTCTCGCTGTTCCGATGAAAGTTTTATGGCATTGGAATAATAGAGTTTGTATTTTCCATTGTTTAGAGAAATCCAAATGGGTTTATAATGTAAAATTCCTTTTTTGTGAATGTATATTGTCTTTTTCATAATCGTAATTTTAAGAAAAAATTATTGCATGCGAAGCAAATGTATGACAATTAATTAAGAAGTGAAGTTTATTTTGGAAAAAATGTGTTAATGATTGGCTTGTTAAATGTTGATTTTGAAATAAAGTAAGCGATAGCTTGATAACCCTTGCCTTTTGTCATGAGGTGGGTTTGCTTAAAAAAATCAAACTAATAAATTATTGTTGTCCGATAAAAAATCAGTAAATTTCTGTAACGTAAAGATTATTTGATATTTACAGTCGTTATGAGTATATCTATTTTCTCCTTTTCTAGGAGGAGAGGGGGAAAAATCGAAAATTATTGGGCAATAGTATTACTAAATTACGAACTTCTGATTTTTTTTACTTTATCTAATCAGTTCTCTTCCAGTTCTTTCATAATCTTCATGGCTTCTTCTGAATTTTTTCCGCAAATAATGGGGTCGAATTTGAAGTTTTTACAAACTTCGGGGCGTTCTACGGAATCAATTAGTTTGCACAGTAGATTTTCATCCAAATAATAGCATCTTTCGCCCGCTTTTTTGCCATTTTTCCGGATGCCAATGGGAGATGAAATGGAAGGGGCAATGCAGCAAGCACCGCATCCTGGGCGGCAAAGATGGTTTTTGTCTGTCATTCGGAAGTTTGTTCAAAAGCAGCCAAGGCAATTCTAATTTCGTTGTACGAATATTTGTCACCCAGTATTTCTCTGACCGCTGTGGCTGTTTTGTAGTCAGCATTGCGACAAACGTTCAGGATTTCGTCAATTTTGTCTTGAGAAAGAAAATCGGTGGCTGGGATTTTCCCTGCTTTGATGTATAAAGTCAGATGTCCGAAAATAGTAGTATGAACCAAACCCCTTTCCAGGGCAATCTCTTCAATTGATTTTCCAGATAAATAAAGCTCGTAAGATATTTGATGCGAAGGGATTTTTGGTTCTTTGGGCTCTTTGGTTTTCTTTTTCCGAGGTTTCGACTTTTTATTTTTTATCTTTTCTATTTCATAAAGAGCACTTATACGAATAGAATTGAGCTTTTTTGAGCGGTTTACATGAAATTCAGACTTGCATAATTCCGCAATATTGACTTCCGATCCAAACATAATATTTCTGCAAATGGCTGCACAAGAGCTTATTCCTTGAAGAATATCGAAGGTCATTTTTTCGAGATTGATAATCTCTTCGGTATAGTCCACAAGTTCTTCATTGGTGGCTGTTTCGTCAATTCTTTCAATCATCAAATTGGACACATTCGAAAGTTTTTTGCTAAAATAGCTTTCGGCAGCCAAGCAACGTTCCATAATGCGATCGAAACTTTGAACCGTTCTGTTTTGTGCATAATTCCGAATCTGTTTGTCAAATTTTTCGGATACATCCAAAAGTTCTTCGGTCTCTTTAAAAATCAATTTGCTAAAATCCAAGCATTCATCCTTAAAAAGAGCATTTTCGTTTTCCATAAAACGCTCGTGATGCAGCTTTACTTCCTGAAAAAGTTTCAACATTATAAATTTATCAAGAATCAGTTTTACAACATAATTGAATCGTTCACTTTCAAGAATTGGAAGCAATTGTTTTTCTTCCATTTTTTGATTGGAATAGTCGCTTACTTTTTGATCAATTTTTAAACTGTCAAAGTTTATTTTGCTTTTCAAAATCAGCCCTTTTAGTCCGGTAAGTCGCGAAAGTGCGACATAAATTTGCCCTGACGCAAAAGATTCCGAAATATCTAAAACCGCTTTTTCAAAAGTAAGTCCTTGACTTTTATGAACCGTAATAGCCCATGCTAATTTCAACGGAAAATGAGTGAATTTGCCGACTACAACTTCTGTAATTTCTTGAGTTTGCTCATTTAGTTCATATCGTATATTTTCCCAAGTATATTTTTCAACAACAATAGGATCATCCGAATCTTCAGTGGTCACTTCAATAGTCTTGTCTGAAAGTTTGCTGATGATTCCAATTTTTCCGTTAAAGAAAAGTCCTTGTCCACTGGGATCGTTTTTAATAAACATAACCTGAGCTCCCATTTTTAGCGTAAGTCTTTCATCTATTGGGAATTGATGTTCTGGAAAATTGTCTTCAACGTCTGCATAAAAATGAAATTCTTTACTAATCAAACTGTCTAAAAAGTTTTGATTAATATCATCTGCTTTTTTATTGTGGGTCGTAATGGTAATGGTTCTGTCTGCATGCGTTGTTTTGTGAAAAGGCATATAATGCTGATTGAGTATTTCCATCTCTTCGGCATTAATTTTTCCTTGCCGAATATTATTTAGCATGGAAATAAATACAGGATCGTGTTGCCGAAAAATCTTATCCAATTCGATGTAGATAGGTGGTTTTTTCTTTAGCACGAGCGAATCGAAGAAGAACATACTGTCGTAATAATCCTTTAAAATTCGCCATTCGTTTTCTTTCACTACAGGCGGAAGTTGGAGCATATCGCCGATAAAAAGCACTTGCACGCCACCAAAAGCTTCGTTGTGCCGATGCCGAACGTGTTTTAAAACCAAGTCGATGGCATCAATGGTGTCGGCTCTAAGCATGCTCACTTCGTCAATAATCAGCAATTCGAGTTGACGGATAATTTGTCTTTTTTTGTCTCGTATTTGTAATTGTTTGATCAGCGAAATGGGGTCTGTCATCTTAAAATCAGGAGCTTCCGAAAAAGCATGCGGTTTGGGAACATAATTTCCAAAAGGCAATTGAAAAAAAGAGTGAATTGTTACGCCGCCCGCATTAATAGCTGCAATACCTGTTGGAGCAACCACAATCGTGTTTTTATACGTGTTTTGTTTCAACGCTCGCAAGAAGGTCGTTTTTCCCGTTCCCGCTCTTCCGGTAAGGAAGATGTTTCGTTCGGATTGATTGATGAAATCTGTCGCAATTTTTACCGGATTTGTCATCAAAATAGCATCTTTACTCGTCATATATAATTAAGGTAATAAAATTGATATCGCACTATTGTATTTGCAAAAAAAACTGTGTGTTTGATAAGAAAATGTCAAATTTTAGGCTTTCGTAGCAACGAAGAAGTTGGCGTTTTCTTGCATACACTAAATACCAAAATTACACATTTTGTTTAAACCAAAATGAAATAATGTTTTTTTATTTTTTGGATTATTTGAAGTATAAATCTAAAAAATGGAATCTCTTTTGGTCGTTGCGGAGCCGAACGCCCAAAAGTAAAGAATGCTCAATTCGTTTCACTCTAAAAATGGCAGATTCCGAAACAAGTTCGGAATGACCCCTGTGTGTCATAAGTTCGGAATGACTGCAACAGTAAACAGTCACCCTGAACTTGTTTCAGGGTCTGAAACTACCGTAACAACAGATTCCGAAACAAGTTCGGAATGACCCATCAAGATCAACACTAAATATCCTTTTCTTCCATAAAAAATGTATTTTTGTCAAAAAAATAGAAATGACAAGCATTAAAGATTGGTCTTCCTTAGTCAAAATAAGCCATTTAATTTTTTCACTGCCTTTTGCTTTTATCGGATTTGGATTGGCGTATGTTTCCTTTGCACAAAATTTTAATTTGTATTTATTATTATATGTTTTCTTGGCTGTGTTTTTTGCTCGAAACGCTGCTATGGCTTTTAATCGTATTGTGGATAGGGAATTTGATGCCCGCAACGAGCGAACTAAAAATAGAGAAATTCCAGCACAAAAAATCAAGCATACTTCTGCCTTGGCTTTTGTGGGTCTGAATTCCGTTCTTTTTATTTTAGTGACTTTTTTCATTAATACTCTTTGTTTTTATCTTTCATTTGTGGCTTTGGCTGTGATTTTAGGATACAGCTACAGCAAACGTTTTACCTATTTGTCTCACTATTTTCTGGGAATGTCATTGGCAATCGCACCCATGGGAGCCTATTTGACTTTATCTGGTACATTTGATTTGGTGCCGATTTTGATTTCATTTGCAGTACTGTTTTGGGTTTCGGGTTTTGATATTTTATACTCTTTGCAAGATGAAGAATTTGATAAGGAGCAAAACTTACATTCTGTTCCTGCTCGTTTTGGAAGAAAGAAAGCTCTAAACATCGCCCGAATTGGGCATCTATTGAGTGTTTTGATGCTTTTGACAGCAGCAGTTTTGATGGATGCTGGAATATGGAATTACATTGGACTTGCCCTTTTTTCTGCTATTTTATTGTATGAACATTCTATTGTTAAAGTTCACGATATCAGCAGGGTAAACTTTGCTTTTGCTTTTTTAAATGGAATGGCTGGAATTGTGTATGCAACATTTTTCCTATTTGACTTGTTTGTGTTTTATATATTTTAAAAATAAAGATTATGAAAGAGTTTTTTGAAAAGAACTTTAAAATCCCTCATATTGTAGGAATCGTTATAGGTGCAATCCTTGGTTTTGCTTATTACTATTATATTGGATGCGTTTCGGGAACATGTGCTATCAAATCAAATCCATATCTGATGATTCTTTATGGGGCTTTGATTGGCTATTTCGTCACGGATTTCCTTTGGATAATGATAAAAAAACTAAAGAAAGATTCTGATAAATAGATTTAAAAATCCTTGCACTTTCTTTTTTAATACTGTATATTTGATAAAAATGGAGGTTAGTTTTGTTAAATAATAAGGTTTCTTTGGTTTTATCGAGTGGGGGAGCAAGAGGTATTTCCCAAATTGGAGTGATAGAAGAGCTCGAACGAAGAGGTTATTCCATCTCTTCCATTGCTGGATGTTCTATTGGTGCGATGGTGGGTGGAATTTATGCTTCTGGAAAATTGCCCGAGTTTAAAGACTGGTTGTTAAGTTTGACCAAAATGGAGATTTTCCGGTTGATGGATTTTTCATTCAACCGCAAAGGCTTTTTAAAAGCAGAGAAGGTTTTTGAAAAAATCAATCCATTTATTTCTCAGAAAAACATTGAGGATCTTCCCATTCACTTCGCTGCAGTGGCTACTGATATCTATAACAATAAGGAAATTTGCTTTGCTAAAGCGTCTCTTACCAAAGCCATACGAGCCTCCGTAGCCATTCCTGTTTTTATTCAAGCAAGGGGAGCAGAAGATGCCATTTTGGTGGATGGAGGAGTAATGAATCCTTTGCCCATAAATCGAGTTGTTAGAAGTCATAATGATGTTCTGATAGCGGTGAATGTCAACGATTTAAGCAGTGATAATATTCTTTTTGAATCGAAATTTAAAAAAGATATAGCCAAAAAGTCAATTCCTAAGGATATTGGATTGTTTGATATTATGAATATGTCGTTTGAATTAACGATAAGTCAGTTGGTGAACTACTCTTTAAAGGAAAACAAACCCGATTTATTAATTCAAATCCCTCGTAACTGTGCTGGAACTTTTGAATTTTACAGTGCTGAAAAACTAATAGAGATGGGGCGTTTTGCAGCAAAACATTATTTGGATGAATTTGAAAAAGAAAAAGATATTCCGAAAATTGAATTTTGATTTTTTGAAATAGAACACGGATGATACGGATGTGATTGATTGAAAATAAAAAAGCGGGAGTTCAATAGAGAACTCCCGCTTTTAAGAAAAGACCAATCGGTGAATTGCGTTTAGACTATCTGATAATCAGCTTTTTAACAACAAACTTTTCATTTGTTATCACTTTGACTAAATAAACACCGCTATTTAATCCATTTAAATCAATGGAATTCGTCGTGTTATTTAATGTTTCCATTTTTACAATTTGACCTTGTAAATTAGTGATTTCCACTTTTGCATTTTCATTGATATCAGCATAAACGATTCCTTTGGTTGGATTTGGATAAATGGAAACTTCAATTGATTTTGAAAGATTTTCAGAAGAGATTCCAACGGGTAGCATAATCGGGCACAATGCAGTGGATTGAACAATGGTATTTCTTTGCAATAATGTTCCATCACCCAGTTGTCCGCTTGCATTTCTTCCGCAGCCCCAAAAAGTCCCATCCTCTTTTACAAAGAGTGAAAAATTGGTACCTGCTGCCAAAGCTGTTGCGTTGGTAATGCCCAATACTTCTACGGGTAACAAACGGTGTTCAACGGATTCATCACCCAGATTTCCGTATGTGTTGCGTCCCCATGACCCAACTGTGCCGTCTGTTTTGAGAATTAAACAATGAAAATCGCCGGTTGCAACAATTGCTGGTAATGAGGCTGTTATGCCTGGAACTTGAACGGGAACAGAACTGTCGACTTTATTGCCAATTCCCAATTGCCCATATTTATTTTCGCCCCATGTCCACACAGTTCCATCATTTTTTATGGCCAGAGAAAAGAACCTTCCTGCCGAAATATGAGCTACGTTAGTAAGTCCTGAAACTTGTACAGGCATATTTTTGTCGACCGTTGTGCCATCGCCAATTTGTCCGCTGATATTGTCGCCCCATGCCCAAACGGTACCATCGCTTTTTAGTGCGAGCATATGGTATGTTCCTGCTGAGATTTCAATAATATCGCTTAAACCACCAACTTGATTAGGAACGATTCTATCAATAAAAGTTCCATCTCCCAATTGACCATCGGTATTCCATCCCCAAGTCCATACTGTCCCATCGCTTTTCAAAGCGGAAGAGTGCCAGCCGCCAGCCGAAATTTGAGTTACATTGTTTAGAAGCAAAACTTGTCCAGGAACATTGGTGTTTATGGTATTTCCATTTCCCAAACCGCCATAAATATTGCTTCCCCAGCTCCAAACTGTTCCATCGCTTTTTAGTGCCAGTGAGTGGGCTTCCAATTGGTCACCACCGCCCGAAACACTGACTATTCCTGACAAACCTATTGCCGATACGGGGATTTCTCTGTCGATATCTGAAGCATCACCAAGTTGGCCTGTGGCGTTTTCGCCAAAAGTTTTCACAGTGCTGTCGTTGCAAATAGCCAATGAATGCCATCCGCCAGCAGCAATGGTTTGTGCATTTGCAGTCGTAATTGAAAGCAGCAAGACAAGCCATGTTGTAATAATATATTTAAGATAATTCATTTGTTTTTTTATAATTATTGATTTTCAGTTAAAATTTTGCCCTGAGCGAAATAATTAAATTTCGTCCCGGAGCGTTAATCCCAGAAGAATACGGACGATAAAGTTGGTCGGTAATGTTCTCAATTCCAACAGCCAAGGTAACGTACTGGTTAAAATTAAAGGCTGTTTTAAAATTCAGCGTATACCAACTTGCAACATAGGCCAAACCGTTTTCATCTCGGGCATATGACGCATTTAAGCGTTCGGTTAAGGCCAGATTTTCATAATCCATTTTTGCATTATAAACAGCATAAAAATCGAGTCTAAATTTTCGATGTTCGTAGGTAATATGGGTGCTTCCAAAAGTTGGAGCAGCATGTCTCAACGGATAATAAATTAAGCTGTCAGGGCTTTGTTCTCGTCCATTTTGGTACGAAAAATTGCTCTTTAAACCGATTCCTTTGTAATAGAATTCGATGCCTGCTTGGATGCCATATATTTGCATTTGGGTAATGTTTTGAACCGCTTGTATTTTGCTCTTATTGCCCCAATAGCGAATCGTTGAATCGCCATTTAGGATGAAGTTGTCGCGAACCATACCGTCTTTTAGTAAAGTGTAATATCCAGCAAAATCAATTTTCAGAATATTGCCAAATGTCACTACAGATCCAATTTCAGCATTGTAAACTTGCTCTGGTTTTAGATTTGGATTCGGCACCACCAAATAACCTGGTGTTGATTCAAATACTTTTCCCATATCATCAATGTTGGGTGCTCGATATCCAGTTGCTCCATTTACGTACATTTGCAACGATTTATTGGCCGTAAAAACCAAGCCTAAACTCCCGTTTATAGCATCGTTGCTCATAATTGTACTGGTAAATGGGAATGGAAAATAAGAAGTATCAAACTCTGCATTGATTTTATAGTAGCTGTATCTTAACCCACCATTTAGGATCAATTTTTCGCTTAAATTGTACTTCAAATTTGCATAAACACCATGCGATTGCCAGGTTGAACCATTGGGATATCGTGTTACAGTTGAGTCTACCTTTTTGGTAATCACATGCGTATACGATGCTTCCGAATGAACGATGTTGTATACCGCTTCAAGACCATAATTTAAAGAAAGTTTTTCTGAAATTTTCTTTTCTAAATCAAGGTTCAATGAAAATGCGTCAACGTGTTCTTTCTGCATTCGCAATTCTCTATACATAAATTGTCTGTCGTAGCGGCTCTCTTCAAAAAACTGATATGCCGCCACAATGCTCAATTTATCATATGCAATATTCCCTTTGCTGTGCGTAATCCCAATTCGATTCATGTTCCATTTTTGAGGTCCGTAATACCATTCTGCCCATCTTAATTTGTTTTTATACGGTCCGTCAGTTTGCATTACATACAGCCTGTCGTAACGATTAAAAGGAGATGTTTCCGAAAAATGGAAACCATAATCAAAATCCCAATTTTTGTTGGGCTTAAATCGAATCTTTTGCATAAAATTCGTTTGCGAATATTTTGAACCAAGTTGTAAGGTAGAATCGCTGTTCGCAACCATATAGTCTTTGTTGTCAATTGTTTGAACGTAGTAGGGGCGATAAAAATAGTTGTCACCGCCCACGGAACCCGATCTTAAATCGCCATACTCTGACCTTGTAACACTTGTCACAAAAGCCCATTTTTTTAGGCCAATATTAAAATCGACATGTGCCGTTTTTTCCGAATTTGCAGTAGAGGTTCGCATAAATGAATTTCCACTTGCACTTATTTTCCCATTCGTAGAATCTGATAATTTTGGCTCGATGGTGCGAAAATTCATCACGCCACCAATAGCATCACTGCCATAAAGCACGGATACGGGGCCAAATATTATATCGGAACTTTCCATCGAATTGGCATCAAGTGAGATTACGTTTTGCGTGTTTCCAGCTCGAAAAATGGCAGTGTTCATACGAACCCCGTCTATCACTAATAAAACACGATTGGTTGCAAATCCTCTCAACATCGGAGAACCTCCTCCGAGCTGACTTTTTTGAATGAATGCATATCCGCTTACGCCCAGCATATCTGCGGTTGTTTGCGGATTTTGAAATGCAATTTCCTTCATTTTTATCTTTTCAACGCGATTGGGTGTTTCGAGATTGCTCTCTTCCCACCGATTCGACTTAATAACTACTTCTTTTAGAAGAATTTTTAATTCCGTCATCTCTATTTCAAAATTTTCAGACTCAAGTTCTTTGTAACTAATTAAAAGTTCTTCATAATTAAGATGTCGAATAACAATGCTGTCTAAATTTTTAAACGCAGATATATCAGCTTGTCCATGGGCGTTTGTGGCGGCAAAAGTTTGGGGTATATTGCTCACCAAAGTAGCCATTTCAATTGGCTTTTTAGTTTTATGGTTTTTAATGGTTATTGTCTGTGATTGAACATAGCACAACAAACCCATAATAAACCACACTATGAAAAATTTCTTCATTGTGCTTGTTTAATTGAAATAAATAGAAACAAGTATCCGTTAGAAAACAGATACAAAATAATTTTATGCAAAAGTGTTTGAGAAAACTGCTTTGGGGGGCGGCTCTATGGGAAAGTGAAAATTATAAGGATGAAGTTTCTGCTTATAAAGCAAAATCTTGCTAATGGTTTTATTTGGGAAAATAATTTTCTCTTTGGCTTGCAATAAAAAGAGCGAATTAAAAAATTTATTTAAAAGCTTTTGATTCTCTTTGCTTTTTGGAGTATTTCCTGCGGCAAAGGAAACCAAGCTCGCAATTTGTTTATTGAACATCGTTTCTTCGTTGTCCCACCAGCACCAATAATACGTTGTGTCGCCCTTAACATCTTGTTCGACAATATCATACATTTCGCCTTTGTATTCAAATTCTTTGGAATGTTTCCATTTCAAATATAGTTTTTTCCCTTCCTCTGTAAACTTCAATAGAACCAATTCGTCCCTATTAATTCCTGCAATTATTTTCCATTTTATCTCTTTTTTCAACAACCTTTTTTGATGTTGAAGAATAAAATAGGTTGTCGCCACGGGAGCAACCAAACTTAAAGCGAATAATATGGCGAATATCTTACTTTTCAATTACTTTGTATTGGTGTGGCAAAAATACAAAAAAAGAATTTCTTAAACCTTTGTTTGTTTTTAAAAAGGCTACTCAATCGCTTTTGTTAGAGCATAATAATTGTTAATTGAAAAGACCAATGCACAACAGATGCTGCTGTTTTGTTTTTTCATCTACAAAATGAATGAGTAATAAATTATATCGAAAACGTTCAGTTTCAATCACAAGCTATATCTTTTGAGTTTATTTAGATGGATTTGCAGCAAATAATCAAAAGTTGTGGCGAATAATAATGTTTAAAAATCCTTGTAAATCTTCTTTTTTTAAACAGTTTAACGTTCTGGTAATATGTACAAAAAGAAAATTTTGTAACTTTGTGCTTTAATTTAAAGAATAGTTGTAATTAATTAATAATCAACACGAAAGATAAAATGAGTAAGAAGTATGTTTATTTCTTTGGCAACAAAACTGCTGAGGGTAAAGCCGACATGAAAAACTTGTTGGGTGGCAAAGGTGCTAACCTTGCCGAAATGTGTCTATTAGGCCTGCCGGTTCCTGCCGGAATAACAATCACAACAGAATGTTGTATAGCCTATTATGACAATAATTGTCAGCTTCCAGAGAGCTTGCTTCCTGAAGTGTGGGAAGGCATTAGGAAAATTGAAGACGCCATGGGGGCCAAATATAATGACGCTGAAAATCCGTTGTTATTATCAAGTCGTTCGGGTGCTCGTAGTTCCATGCCTGGCATGATGGATACTGTTTTGAACATTGGTTTAAGTTCAAAAACAATTCCTGGAATTATCAAAAAAACGAACAATCCTCGCTTTGTTTGGGATTCGTACCGTCGTTTAATTATGATGTATGCCGACGTAGTAATGGAAAAAGCAGAAGGACTTGAACCTGCTGACGGAGTTGGTATTCGTAAACAACTTGACGAAATGTTAGACGAATTCAAACACGCCAAGGGTTATGCTGAGGATACAGATTTAACCGCTGAGGATTTAAAACTTTTAGCAGAAAATTTCAAAAAAAGAATTAAAGAATCATTGGGTCAAGAATTTCCAGATGACGCTGAGGAACAATTAATTGGAAGTATAAAAGCCGTTTTCAAAAGTTGGAATGGTAAAAAAGCTGTTTCTTATCGCCGCATCGAAGGTATTCCAGATGAGTGGGGTACAGCTGTGAACGTGCAAGCGATGGTATTTGGTAATATGGGCGAGACATCGGCTACCGGAGTTGCTTTTACAAGAAATCCTGCCACTGGAGATAATATATTCTATGGTGAATGGCTAATCAACGCGCAAGGAGAAGACGTGGTTGCTGGTATTCGTACCCCAAGCCCGCTTAACGACGATACTAAAAACGAACAAAACAAGCACTTGCATAGCATGCAAGAGATTTGGCCTGAATCCTATAATGAATTGTTTGAAATTCGCAACAATTTAGAAAAGGCTTTTAAAACCATGCAAGATATTGAGTTTACAATCCAAGATGGTAAATTGTATATGTTGCAATGCCGTACTGGAAAAAGTACTGGAACGGCTGCTCTAAATATAGCTATGGACATGTTGGAAGAAGGTCTGATTGATGAAAGAACTGTGGTTATGCGTTTGCAACCTGCTCAGTTAGACGAATTACTTCACCCAATTATTGATCCCTCTTTATTAAAAGGAGCAGAGCCTTTCGTAAAAGGTTTGCCTGCTGGTCCTGGTGCTGCTGTTGGTCATGCTGTTTTTACAGCTGAAGATGCCGTAGAGTGGCAACGTAAAGGTAAAAAAGTGATTTTGATTCGTGAAGAAACCAATCCCGAAGACGTAGAAGGCATGCGCGCAGCTGAAGGCATTTTGACCTCTCGTGGTGGTATGACTTCGCACGCGGCTCTTGTAGCTCGTGGTTGGGGAAAATGTTGCATCGTTGGTGCAGGTCAGCTTCACGTTGACCCTGTTGGAAAAAAAGCAACGGTAAAATCAAATGGAACAGTTATTAACGAAGGTGATATCTTAACCCTTGATGGAACAAAAGGTCATGCTTATATTGGCACTTTAGATTTGATGGATGCTTCAGAAAATCCACGCTTCCAAATGTTTATGAAGTTGGTTGACAAATTCCGCACCATGGGAGTTCGCACCAATGCTGATACTCCAGAAGATGCTCGCATTGCTCGTGAATTTGGAGCCGAAGGCATCGGACTTTTCCGCACCGAACATATGTTCTATGGAAAAGGTTCTGAAAAAGCATTGTTCTTGCTTCGCAAAATGATTTTGAGTGAAGGCTTAAAAGAGC
Source organism: Bacteroidales bacterium (assembly GCA_028684405.1). Taxonomy (GTDB): domain Bacteria; phylum Bacteroidota; class Bacteroidia; order Bacteroidales; family WCHB1-69; genus JAQUGA01. The sequence goes on from JAQUGA010000038.1 coordinate 13,911, forward strand.
GTCGTGAAGCTTTGGATGGCATGTTTGATTATGTAAAACGCGATTATAAGAGTACGTTAGAATACATGGATTCACTTCCTGTTACCTTCCGTCTTTTAGATCCACCTTTGCACGAATTTGTTCCACATAGTGCTGAAAATCAAGCTGAATTAGCAAAAGAATTAGGCATTTCTGTAGCAGATGTTCAAAAACGTGGCGAGGCTCTAAGCGAATCAAATCCGATGATGGGACACCGCGGTGTTCGTTTGGGTATTACTTATCCTGAAGTTTCGGAAATGCAAATTAGAGCTTTGTTCGAAGCAACAGCTGAATTGGTAAAAGCAGGAAAAAAACCACAACCCGAAATTATGGTTCCGGTTACTTGTGATGTTACTGAATTAGATGTGGTGAAAAAACTTACGGATGTAATTTACAAAGAAGTTTGCGAAAAATTTGGCTTAGACAAAATTGATTATTTATATGGAACCATGATTGAGATTCCAAGAGCTTGTTTATTGGCTAACGAAATGGCTAAAAGTGCTGAGTTCTTCTCTTTTGGAACCAACGATTTAACTCAAATGACATACGGTTTTAGCCGTGATGATACCGGTGGGTTTATGCAAGATTATTTAGATCAAAGAATCCTTACCGTCGACCCTTTCCAAGTAATTGACGAAGAAGGCGTAGGACAATTGATTGAAATGGCTGTAACCAGAGGACGCCAAACTAAACCCGACCTAAAAGTTGGAATTTGTGGCGAACAAGGTGGTGATCCAAAATCAGTTGAATTCTGTTACAAAGCAGGTTTAACGTACGTAAGTTGCTCGCCTTTCCGCGTGCCAATTGCTCGTTTAGCAGCCGCTCAAGCAGCTATTAAAGCAGGACAAAAATAATCTGAAAAGAGTATTTTAATAAAAAAAGCTGACAGTGAAAACTGTCAGCTTTTTTTATTAAAATATTTCCGGATAGTGGTTTTATACCGTTACGGTTTCTATAATAGTCCAATTTAATAAATATTTTTTGTACTCTAACAGAAACTCTATCGGCATAAATCCCGCTTTGCGAGGACATGCAATACTAAATTTCAAATTATCCGTTGGACTAATTTGAAATAAGTATTGGTATTAGGAAACGGTAAGCGTTTTCATGAGAAACTAGTTTTCAGATTGTATAAGTTTTAATTTGATTTCCCTTTTTATTTCAAAAGTCTCTTTTTGATCGAACATTTCCTGAGAATTGATTTTCTTGTTGTTAAAAACAAGAATTGGAAAATCTCCTTTAATTTTCAAAGCATGTTTAATTGAATTCTTATTCGGAGATTTGTCAAAGTAAATTACCTTTATTAATGAACTTTTATTTGAAAATTCGAAAATTTTCAGTTTTCGATAAAGGATGTCGTTTCTGTCTTCAATAATTAAAAAAAAGGCAACTTGTTATTATTCAAAAACAGTAATAAATGCTCTACACAGCATGTACAAGCGGGCTCACCATAATAGATAATTATTGATTTTTCTTCAATTGAATCTTTCAGAAAAAAAGGTTTGTTGTTTTCATCATATAGAATTGCATTTTTATAAGATTTTTGACCTTGCAAGGAA
>JAQUGA010000245.1 GCA_028684405.1 Bacteroidales bacterium
TGTGGCCGATAAGTATAGCGATCGAACTGTTGCTGGAGTTGTTAATATGACTCGAAATATTAGAAATTATGAAAAAGCTATTTTGTATACTCTCGGAACCACCTTCGATATACTGTATAAGGCCTCGTTAGAGCATTCTAAACAAAAATATGCAATTGATTTAGAACGTGATTTTCCTGAAAATGCGAATATACTTAAAACAAAAAAATACACCGATTATACTCAACTTGCCGTCGCTAATACTCACGGACACATTGCGTATGTTACCAACAGAGAGGGACAAGAGCGAGTTTGGCTGAAACTTGAAAATAAAAAAAGAGCTCGAAAAATTTTTAAATTCCATCATCGCATTGAAGATAATCCCGATCTTTCGTACCCTTTGCTAGCTTGGTATCCAAGAGGCGAAATGCTGGGAATGATATATCGTGAAAAAGAACAGATGTACTATGTAACCTACGATGTGGGAACCAAAGAAAGGCTTAAAAGACCCATTACAAACATCGACAAGGTGACTTCTTTCGCCTATTCAAGCGATGGAAGATATTTTGCCTTTTCGGGCATAAAAAACGGACAATCAGACATTTATGTTTACCTTTTAGCATCCAATTCCTATATTCAAATTACGGATGACTTATATGATGATTATGCTCCTGCATTTTATGAAGGCAGTTCGAAAATCATCTTTAGCTCAAATCGACATAGGGATAGTGTAGAAATTAAAGATAATCCAAACAGAGAAAACTTAAAATCAAATTATGATCTTTTTGTATATGATTTTGAAAATCGCAACAATGTTTTGTATCGGGTGAGTCAGAATGCTCTATCAAATCAAACACATGCAATCGAAACGGAAAAAAATACATTTGTATTTTTAAGTGATGAAAGCGGTATCCAAAATCGATATTTGGGCTCTTTTGATAGCACCATAAGCCACATTGATACGACCATTCACTACCGAAAATTCACCAATATTTCGCCGCTTACCAATTATCGATCGTCTTTATTGGAACATTCTTACAAACGCTCAGATAAAATGTTTTTCGAAACTTTTAATCTCGGCGAGACTTATACCATATCACCAAAACCATTTTCCCTACAAACCGATTTTGAAAACGTACCGCCTACCAAATTCAGAATAGAATTAGGTGCAATACAGGAATTGAAAACTCAAAAACAAGATTCGTTGGTTGTTTCATCGCATAAAAAAAGAAAACGCTTGGCGACGGTTCTTCTCAAAGATGCGTATAAAACGCATCCCGATTATATTGCTGAAACAGGTCGCCAATCTCTTTTTTCGGTAGGTTATGATACCTTGAGAAGTAAAAATGAAGAGGATGCTGGCTTGGTTCCCAATCAGGTAGAACGCAGTTATCAAGTGCAATACAACATCAGCCAGATTGTGACTCAACTTGACTTCAGCTTCCTCAATACACAATATCAACAGTTTGCTGGCGGAGTTTCTCCCATCTATCAAAACGCTGGTTTTAACGCTTTAATGATGGTTGGCACGCACGATCTTTTTGAAGATTATCGGATTATTGGTGGCATGCGGTTTTCGATTGACTTTACCGATACGGAGTTTTTGCTCAGTTATGAGGATTTAAAGCATCGGTTAGATAAACAAGTCACCTTCTATCGACAAAATTCAAAATATTATTATGATTATTTTGTTACCAAGCAAACTTCACACACTTTGGCATACATGCTCAAATGGCCATTTTCTGAAGTTTCTGCCGTGCGAGGAACGGTTTTGGGACGACAAGACAGAATGATTATTTTGGCTACCGACATGCTAACCCTACAGCAGCCGAATTATTACGCTTACTGGGGAGGATTAAAAGGAGAATACATTTTTGATAATACAAAAGAATCGGCGACAAATATATTGAGAGGAACGCGCTCAAAGATTTTTGCAGAGTATTATCAATCCGTCGATACCGAGCAGAAAAACCTATTTGTGGTGGGAGCCGATTATCGTCATTATACCTCCATTTATAAATCGTTTATTTGGGCAAACAGAATTGCCGCAAGCACCTCTTTTGGAAAAAATCGCTTGATTTATTATATGGGCGGAGTAGACAATTGGCTTTTCCCAAAATTCAATCAAGAAACAAATATTGCAGAGAACCAAAATTACACCTATCAAACTTTGGCAACAAACATGAGAGGATTTACTCAAAACATTCGCAATGGAAATAGTTTTGCTGTTATCAACAGTGAGCTCCGTTTGCCTGTTTTTCAAGTTTTTCGCTCCAGACCCATTAAATCCAGTTTCTTGACCAATTTTCAGGTAATTGCATTTGGCGATATTGGAACAGCCTGGACCGGCTCAAACCCCTATTCGGATGATAATTCTTTGTTTAAACAAGTGATTACAAGAGGTCCCATAACCGTTACTCTGCAAAAACAAACCGATCCTATTGTTGGCGGGTACGGTTTCGGGCTGCGATCCAAACTCTTTGGCTATTTTGTGCGTGCCGATTGGGCTTGGGGAGTAGAAGACAGAGCTGTTCAAAAAGGAGTCTTCTACTTTTCTTTAAATCTAGATTTCTAAAAAACAACTTGCTGTTTTCCTGTTTATTAATTAGAATTGCGTTTTGAAAAATAATTTAAGATGAATCCCCTCGACAAAAGAATCCTGAAATTTATAAAAAAACATCATGTTTTAAATCTTTCTACCTATGCCGACGGAGAAATTTCGACATGCTCCTGTTTTTATGCCTTTGATGTTGAAAATATGCAGCTTGTTATCACATCCGACATAAAAACAAAACATATTCAACAGGCACTTACAAATCCCAATGTTTCTGGAACAATTGTCTTGGAAACAAAAATTGTTGGAAATATTCAAGGAGTCCAGTTTTGGGGAAAATTGTTAAAACTCGATGATATTCAGAACCTTAATACAAGAAAAGTATATTTTAAAAAATTCCCTTTTGCAGTTTTAATGAAAACCACGCTGTGGGTTATTTCCCTAACACATATCAAATTTACGGACAATCGCTTGGGTTTTGGAAAAAAAATATTTTGGAAGTTTATGCACAATAAATCAATCTGAATATCACATTATTAACCCTTCATTGTTAATTTGTTTTACACATGTATGAAAAAAAGTTAGAATAATATTAGTATTTTCGCAATATGGGATTTATTTGTAGCCTTATCTAATAGTTCATTGTTTTAGCAGTCACTTATTCAAACTTAATACAAACAGGCAACACTTAAACCCTAGTAAACCAGAGAATTAACTTAAAAATAACCAAAATGAGCGAGTCTTACGATTTGTTTGCCGAGTTAAACACCCTTGCAGAAACTGAGCCGATTGAAAAATCAACGGGTAACTATAATTACTTAACTGAAAATCGAGTTCGTCCAACCGAGGCCTTAAATTCACTTAATGAACCACTTTTGAGCGTTGTCGGCGACAATGCCGCAGGGTGGAATAAGTTAGATGCAAACGCTAATACTGACGCCATCGTTGAGAAAAAAGAAAATATGACAGAAAGAGAGGAACTCCAAAGCTACACTACAGATGAGGTAAGAGCGGCTGCCAGCCAATATTTTAAAGGCGCTGATTTGGCAGCCGATGTGTGGATGAATAAATATTCATTAAAGGATAGTCATGGCTTAATATACTAAAAAACACCCGACGAAATGCATCGCCGTATC
>JAQUGA010000246.1 GCA_028684405.1 Bacteroidales bacterium
CTCTCGGGAACGCAATGTTTAGAGTAGAACTCGAGAACGAACATGTAATTACGGCTCATATTTCCGGTAAGATGCGAATGCACTATATTAAAATTTTACCTGGAGATAAAGTGCAAATTGAAATGTGTCCATATGATTTAACCAAAGGAAGAATAACATTTAGATACAAATAATAAAATTGAATCATGAAAGTAAGAGCATCCGTAAAAAAACGTTCTGAAGATTGCAAAGTAATTCGTCGCAAAGGCGTTGTATATGTAATCAACAAAAAGAATCCAAAATTCAAACAGCGTCAAGGATAAAATTAATTAATTTAAAGCAATAAACTTATATGGCAAGAATCGCTGGTATAGATTTACCCAAAAACAAAAGAGGAGAAGTAGGTTTAACCTATATTTTCGGAATAGGACGCAGTACTGCTCGTCAAATTTTAGACGAAGCGAGCATTAGCTACGACAAGAAAGTAAATGAATGGAACGATGATGAGTTGGCAACAATTCGTGAAAAAGTAGGCACCATGAGAATTGAAGGTGCACTTCGTTCAGAAATTCAGATGAACATCAAACGATTAATGGATATCGGTTGTTACCGTGGTATCCGTCATCGTATTGGATTACCTCTTCGCGGACAGAGTACAAAAAACAATGCCCGTACCAGAAAAGGAAAAAGAAAAACTGTTGCGAATAAGAAAAAAGCAACCAAATAGTAAATAATTAGAAGCAAGAGAGAAATTATAGCATTATGGCAAAAACTTCAAAAGTTTCAAAGAAAAGAGTAGTAAAGGTTGAGGCAATTGGAAAAGCATTCGTTTCCGCATCGTTCAACAATATTATTATCTCGCTTACCAATAATGAAGGTCAAGTAATATCTTGGTCTTCGGCTGGTAAAATGGGTTTCCGTGGTTCGAAAAAGAACACTCCCTACGCCGGTCAAATGGCAGCCACAGATTGTTCAAAAGTGGCATATGACTTAGGTTTACGTAAAGTAAAAGTATATGTAAAAGGACCTGGTTCTGGTAGAGAATCTGCAATACGCACCATTCACTCCAGTGGAATCGAGGTAACCGAAATTATGGATGTTACACCATTACCACATAATGGTTGTCGCCCCCCAAAACGTCGTAGAGTTTAATTAGTTTATTTAATATTTAATAGATACAAAAAATGGCAAGATATATAGGTCCAAAAACAAAAATTGCACGTCGATTTCGTGAACCGATTTTCGGCCCGGATAAATATTTAGATAAAAAAAATTATCCTCCCGGACAACATGGTAATTCTCGTAGAAGAGGCAAAGTTTCTGAATACGGAATTCAGCTTTTAGAAAAACAAAAAGCTAAATATACATACGGTGTTTTAGAACGTCAGTTTAAAAAAACATTCGTAGAAGCACAAAGATTACACGGTCGTGCAGGTGATAATTTGTTGAAATTGTTAGAAGCTCGCTTAGACAATGTTGTTTATCGTATTGGAATGGCTCCAACTCGTGCTGCTGCGCGTCAATTGGTAAGTCACAAACATATCGTTGTGAACGGAAATCTTGTTAATATTCCTTCATACAGAGTTAAAGCAGGTGATAAAATTTCTGTTCGCGAACGTTCAAAATCTCTTGAAGTAATTGTTGATTCATTGAGTGGTCACAATAGCACTAAATTCCCATGGATAGAGTGGGATAACGATACTATGACAGCTACTTACTTGAATTACCCAGAACGCGAATTAATACCTGAGAATATTAATGAACAACTTATTGTTGAGTTATATTCTAAGTAATCGTTTTTTTAATCATTAAAAATAAGATAAATGGCTATTTTAACATTCCAAAAACCCGATGTAGTAGTAATGCTCGAATCCGACGAAAAGCGTGGCATATTTGAATTACGTCCGCTTCAACCTGGATTTGGTATTACTATCGGAAATGCTTTGCGCAGAGTCCTTTTGTCTTCTTTGGAAGGGTATGCCATCACTTCAGTGAAAATTGAAGGAGTTGATCAAGAATTCTCGACCATTAAAGGGGTAATCGAAGATGTTACAGAAATTGTTCTGAAATTAAAACAAATTCGATTCAAAAAGCAAATAGAAGAGGCTGTTTCTGAAAAAGTAACCATTACTGTCGGAGACCAGGAAGTATTTAAAGCAAGTGATATCAATAAATTCCTAAACAATTTCCAAATTCTAAATCCAGAATTGGAAATCTGTCACATGGAAAAAAATGTGAAATTAAATATTGAATTAACCATCGATAAAGGTCGTGGTTATGTTCCTGCCGACGATAATAAAACATTGCATGAAGGAATTGGAGTTATTGTAATCGATTCGATTCATACACCCATTCGTAATGTGAAGTATTTTATCGACAACTTTAGAGTTGAACAAAAAACAGACTTCGAAAAATTAATTATCGAGATTCTTACAGATGGCTCAATCCATCCGAAAGAAGCTTTGAAAGAGGCCGCGAAAATTCTTATTCAACATTTTATGTTGTTTTCGGATGAGAAGATTTCTTTTGAAGTTGAAGAGAAAAGTATCACAGAAGAGTTTGATGAAAATTCATTGCACATTCGTCAGATACTTAAAACTCGTCTTACAGAACTCGACCTATCAGTGCGAGCTCTTAACTGCCTGAAAGCAGCTTATATCGAAACCCTTGGAGATTTGGTTTCGTACCAAAAGAATGACCTGCTGAAGTTTAGAAACTTTGGTAAAAAATCTCTTTCCGAACTCGAAGACCTTGTTAAATCAAAAGGTATGGAATTTGGAATGAACGTAGATAAATATAAATTAGATAAGGATTAATAGCAATGAGACACGGTAAAAAAATAAATCATTTGGGAAGAACTAGTGCTCACAGACACGCGATGTTGTCGAATATGGCTTCTTCTTTAATTCTTCATAAAAGAATTAAAACTACAGTTGCGAAAGCAAAAGCACTGCAAAAATATGTTGAACCGCTTATAACTAAAGGTAAAAACGACACAACCCATTCTCGTCGTGTTGTATTTAGTTATTTGCAAAACAAAGAATCTGTAACAGAATTGTTTAGAAATATTTCTTTGAAAGTTGCAAACAGACCTGGAGGATACACTCGTATTCTTAAACTAGGACATCGTTTGGGTGATAATGCAGAAATGTGCTACTTGGAATTGGTTGATTATAATGAAAACTATACAACTCAAGTAGATACTAAAACTAAGAAAACTAGAAGAAGAGCTTCAAAAGCAACGACTCCGGTAGCTGAAACAGCTCCTGTTGCAGAAGCAAAAGTTGAAACACCCGTTGCTCCCGAAAAACCAGCTGAAGAAACTGAAACCAAAGAATAAGGTTTTATGAGTTAATATATTAAAGGGACTAATCATGATTAGTCCCTTTTTTAGTGTCTGTCTTGAAAAATGTTTATAACATATTCCGAAATTTATGATTAGAACTTTGACTTTTTTACTTGTTGAATGTAAATACTCTTAATACCAATACTTATTTCAAATTAGTCCAACGGATAATTTCAAATTTAGTATTGCATCTCCTCGCAAAGCGGGATTTATGCCGATAGAGTTTCTGTTATACCAAATTAAAATTGTAGATAGTCTACGTTTTGACAGTTATGTCCTACAATTTTATAATTTGCATAATGCCGATGCTTAAAATAAATAGCACAATGAGCTAAAAGC
>JAQUGA010000247.1 GCA_028684405.1 Bacteroidales bacterium
ACCGGATGTTTTTTATCATTTTGACAGACATGAAGAAGGAATTCGATACTTTTTGGACGTAGTTTATGAAAATAAAAAATTAAATTTTTTTCACTCCGTTTTATTGTCAACAATGCCTGCTCGAATTCTTAGAAAAAACAGTATTTTCGAATTTGATGAGGATGTTTTAGGAACCAATTTATTGCCTTTTTTCAGCAAAGAAACCTTGGAAATATCGAATTCTGCAGTGGATAGTTATTTTGAGCTTTTTGTGGAGCCGCTCTTAATGCGAACCAAGAAAGTGATTGCCAATGGTTTTACGATTGTTGATATTGAGACAAAACCGAATGTAGTATTGTCGGTCACCAGCGAAATGAAATCGCAACAAATGAGCCTGTTTGACGAAGATAATTCCAGCGATGTTGATTTGAAATTACGGTTTAATTTGATTTTTGAATACGAAAAGTATCCCTATCAAATTGGACAAAATACCAAATTTGTTTTTAGAGAAAATGAAGATGGAAAAGTAAAATTTTATCGTGTTGAACGCGATTTTGAGTATGAAAAAAGCGTTGTTAAAGACTTGAAGTTGATGGGAATGAATTTTTCCTTGACTTTTCAAGTATTATCATTTGACGAAGGCATTGAATGGTTGAATATCAACTATACATCGCTGGAAAAGATGGGGATAGAGATTCGTAGAAAAGAAGGAGTTCGAAATGAGAAAAATTATTTTATCGGAACTTCCAACATTCAGGTAAGTGCAGAAGAAGGAATTGATTGGTTTGAACTGAAAGGCAACGTGAAATTTGGAGAATACACGTTTGATTTAAAGGATATTATCGCTTTAATTGTGAAAAAACGTTCTGAAATTCGCTTGCCCAATGGAGAATTTGCAAAATTCCCCGCAGCATGGATTGAAGAGTATTCGATTTTGGGAAATTATAGTGTCTTTCAGGATAAAAAAGTGCTTACTCCCAAGCATCATTTTGTGTTGCTTGAAGAGATGCGTGAAAAAGGTTTTGTAAAGTTTGACTTGAATAAAAAGTTGATGGCTTTGATGCAAGTCAATGAGATTTCGGAGTATGAATTGCCAAATGGTTTTGTGGGAACTTTGCGACCCTATCAAAAAACGGGTTATAATTGGTTGATGTTTTTGAATGAATTGTCGCTGGGTGGCTGTCTGGCAGATGATATGGGCTTGGGGAAAACGATACAAACTTTATGTCTGTTGCAGAAAATAAAGGAGCAAAAAAAGCAAACCAGTTTACTGGTGGTGCCAAAGTCTTTGTTGGAAAATTGGCGACGAGAAGCGGCTCTTTTTTGTCCACAACTGAAAATTTATACGCATTCAGGCTACAAAAGAACGACAGATCCCAGCGTTTTTTTTGAATATGACATTGTTATTACTTCTTATGCCATTTTGAGAGAAGACATTTTGATGTTTGAAAATGTGATTTTTTCCTATTTCATTTTAGATGAAGCACAATACATAAAAAATCCACAATCAGGCATTCATCGAGCCTGCATGATGATAAAAGCAAACCATTATCTAGCTTTGACAGGAACTCCACTTGAGAATTCGGTAGTGGACTTATGGAGTCAGATGCACTTTGTAAATCGTAATATTTTCGGATCTCTTTCGCATTTTTTAAATACCTTTAATACCGCTGAGCGGATGGAACTGTTGAGCAGAATTATCCGACCTTTTGTTTTGAGGCGATTGAAAGCATTGGTTGCCAATGATTTACCAGAAAAAATAATTTCAACCAATTATTGTGAAATGACACCGGAGCAATCCGAAATATATAAAAGTGTAAAAAATGAAATTAGGCAGTCGATTTTGAAAAGTGGAGATGAACCGGAAGGTAATTTTAAATTTAATTTACTGGAAGGACTTTTGAGAATGCGACAAATAGCCAATCATCCAAAACTTTTTGATGAAACATTTGAAGACTCTTCGGGCAAATTCAGCATGGTCATCGAAATGTTACAAATGTTGTTAGAATCGGGTAATAAAGTTTTGGTTTTCAGTAGTTTTGTGAAACATTTACAGCTTTTTGTAAGTCATTTACAAAAGGAATCAATTCCATTTTGTTATTTAGATGGACAAACCAAAGACAGACAAGCGGAAGTGGATCGTTTTCAAAACGATGATGATTATAAGATTTTTTTGCTTTCGTTAAAAGCTGGAGGTTTGGGTTTAAATCTTACTCAAGCCGAATATGTTTTCTTGCTCGATCCGTGGTGGAATCCGGCAGCAGAGGCTCAAGCCTACGACAGAGCCCATCGCATCGGTCAGAAAAAGAATGTTTTTGTCTATAAATTTATTAGTAAAGATACGATCGAAGAGAAGATTTTAGAATTACAAAGTGAAAAAATAAAATTATTTGAATCTTTGATAACCACCGATGATGGATTTGTCAAGAATTTGAGCAAAGAAGATGTGAAGTATTTGTTGAGTTGACATAGTAGAAAGTCCCGAAAAATAAAAAATCTTCGATTTTGTGATTTTTCGAGGATGCTCGAACAAAAACACAAACTGAAAATTTTATTTTGTTCGGCAATGATGAGCTGATGTGATGATTAAACAACAGATTCCTCCCTTCACTTCGTTGCGTTCGTAATGACACACAGAGTCATTCCGAACTTGTTTCGGAATCTGTCATTTTTAGAATATAAAGTTCCGAAAGAGATAATTCACTTCTGATTTTTTGCTTCGCAAATTGATGTAATTGCACAAATTGACATTTTGCAAGGGTTTGCAACACCTTGTAATTTTGCCTTTTGAAATGCCTTGCTCAAATATTTTTGCTTTTTTTTAAAGCTTAAACAAATAAAAAACTATTTTTGAAAAAAAAAATTGGTACAATGAAAAAAATATTTCTTTTTGCAACGGCATTTATTTTTGCTTTTTACATTCTTAATGCACAAGAATTGCCCAAAGGGCTAACGCCAGCGGAGCGTGAAATAATGCCATTTTATCAACCCCCGACGAGTCAGAAATCGATGGCTTATCCGCCTGCTTCTGCTGTTAGAGCCATGGCGGAGTGGGAAGAGTTGGAAGCCATTTCTGTTACTTGGCGTTCGTACCAGTCGGTTCTTGCCGAAATTATTCGTCATGCTCAAAACGAGTGTAAAGTATTGATTAATTGTACCGATTCCAATACCGTAAAAAATTATTTGGTTTCGAAGGGAATTACCCCAAATCAGAATGTGAAATATATTATTACGGCTTCAAATTCAGTGTGGATTCGCGATTATGGCTCGTATAGCGTATATAAGGAAGATGTGGATTCTCTTTATTTAATCGATTGGATTTACAATCGCCCGCGTCCGCTGGATGACGTTATTCCATCGGTGCATGCAGAATATTTGAATTTGCCTTTGTATGCCATGACTCAAAATCCGTATCGTTTGACCCATACCGGAGGAAATTTAATGTTTGATGGCTTTGGTTCTGCCTTTTCGTCTAAATTGATTTTGGACGAAAATATCCAGTACAGTCATACGGAAAGCGAGATTGATGCCATTATGAAGTCATTTATGGGAGTTGATAGATATGTGAAGTTTGAAGTTTTGCCTCATGATGGAATTCATCATATCGACATGCATATGAAGTTGTTGGATGAAGAAACTTTGTTGGTGGGTGAGTA
>JAQUGA010000039.1 GCA_028684405.1 Bacteroidales bacterium
GTTGGTCGTTTCCAAGCCAATACCGAATAATAAAAAGCCACCATCATCATACTTGCAAACGGAATATCTTTGGTATTAAAAAAGGAATGAGCATAAAAAACGGGCATCAAAATCCACAATAAAAATGCAAAAACTGCCAGTAACTTATTATTAAACAACAAGTTAACCAATAAAAAACAAAACAGTCCCCCAATTATAAAAAACAGATGCGAAACAAAATGCCGAAACAAAAAAACATCACGAAACCCATCTTTATTAAAAACATTTTCTAATGCTAGTAAACTCATTTCAAACAAAGATCCATAATCTCTGTCTTTATAATCTAAAAGGTTTTCATTTATACCCAATACATATTCAGTATTTACCAAACCTATTTCCCGTTGATTGGCTTCATCCCACGAAATACCATAAGAATCATAAACATGAACAGCAATAAGAACAGATAAAACAAGCAAAATACTGGGTAAATATCCAACATTCAAAAACCATTTTATAATTGAAGATATTGTGTTTTTCAAATTCAAAAAATTAAGATTTTTACCAAAGCAAAACTACTAAAAAATAGTTTAGATGCTCAAAATGACTAAATTTGTACTTTGATAAAATCAACATTACAAAAAATGACAAAAAAAGAATTACAGAAAACCATAGAAGCAATATGGGACAATAGAGAATTATTAGAAGTGGATGAAAATATAAAAGCCATCGAAGAGGTTATTTCGCTTTTGGATTCGGGTTCTTTAAGAGTGGCTGAAAAAACAGAAAGCAAATGGCAAATCAATGATTGGGTGAAAAAAGCAGTCATTTTATATTTTCCCATTTGCAAAATGGAAACCATAGAGGTGGGACCTTTTGAATTTCATGATAAGATTCCACTTAAAACAAAGTATGCCCAAAAAGGAATTCGGGTAGTTCCTCATGCCATTGCCCGCTACGGTTCATACATTTCAAAAGGTGTTATTTTGATGCCTTCCTATGTCAATATTGGTGCTTACATCGATAGCGACACGATGATTGACACATGGGCAACGGTAGGTTCCTGCGCACAAATTGGCAAAGGCGTTCATTTAAGCGGAGGCGTTGGTATCGGCGGTGTTTTGGAACCCGTTCAGGCGGCACCTGTAATCATTGAAGATGGCTGTTTTATTGGATCACGCTGCATTGTTGTCGAAGGAGTCAGAATTGAAAAAGAAGCCGTTTTGGGAGCCAATGTTGTCATTACGGCTTCCACTAAAATTATTGATGTTAGCCAATCCGAAATAAAACAATACAAAGGATATATTCCCGAACGTTCAGTTGTGATTCCTGGCACCATGCCCAAAGAATTTCCTGCTGGAACATTTCAGGTTCCTTGTGCTTTAATTATTGGAAAAAGGAAAGCTTCTACCAACCTAAAAACTTCGCTGAATGATGCTTTGCGCGACTACCAACTAAGCGTCTAATATGCCAATTTTAAGAAACAAAAATACAAACTTAATATTAAAAAAAAAAAAATGGTGATGCTTTCGTTTTTAGTTATTTATCTAGAAAACATTATGTACATTTGCAGTCCATTTTTAATCTAAGAATTACTTTTACAATGATTCGATTTATCTCCGTATTGATAATCAGTGTTCTGTTTTTGACATCCTGTTCAAAAGTAGATAAATCATATTATGAAAATGGACAAATAAAATCGGAATTAAAATTCAAAAACAAAAAACGCGACGGTAAGTCTATTTGGTATCATCCAAATGGACAAATTCAGATGGAGGCAATCTACAAAAATGACGTTTTAGACGGCACCCTTCAAAGATATTATCACAATGGTAGTTTGCAACTTTTGGAAAACTACAAGGAAGGGATTCTGCATGGCGAAAAAAAGAGCTGGGACGACAAAGGTCATTTAAGTTATAGTGCAAACTACGAAAACGGCAAATTACAAGGAAAATACAATGTTTATTATCCCGATGAATATATTCAGATTGAAGGAAATTACAATCAAGATAATTATCATGGGAAATGGATTTATTATTCCATCAGCGGACAAATTGTGGGAGAAGGCGAATTTGAAAATGGAAATGGCACTCAAACTGAATATGATTTTGATGGAAGTATCAAAAAAACAACACAATACAAAGACAACTTAAAAGAGGGTTTCGAATATATTTTCAACAATAAAGGCGACACTATTACAACAAACGAATATCAAAAAGGAGTATTAATTCTTTAATTAACACTGCATTTTAAAAAATAAGCATATATTGAACAAAATTTCAAATAATCTGGACATGGTAAAAACTGAACTAACTGAGAATGAATACGAAAAACTGGCATCACAAGGCATAATTAGCCTTCATCAGTTTATCAATCAAACGTTTAACATCACCGATGCAAAAATGGCTCACACTGAGCATGAAAACAATCGAGAAATCCTTACTCAGTTTTCGGGCATTGATGACGCCATGGGTTCTTTAATTCCTGGAAACTTATACTGCGTTGCCGTGAAACCAGGCAAAGGAAAAACTGCGTTTTTACTCTCGTTGGCAAAAAATATTGCCATCAAAGATTCGCATTCCATTGCTATTTTCTCTCCCGAACGCTCTTCTTCAAAACTTATCCAAAGGATTATTGAAAGCGAAACAGCTTCCTCGTTTTCGAAGATTGTAAGCGATTATGCAGAACAACTTTCTGACGAAAAAACAAATGAGCTTATTAACCGTATGAGAGAATCATCTTTTTTCATCGACGATTCAAGCATACTCTCTCCAGAAGAAATTGAAGAAAAAATACACTTATTAAAAGAAAACTTCAATGTTAAAGTCGTTTTTATTGACAACATTGAATTGTATGCTCAACATATTCAAAATCTTGAAAAAAACACTGAAGAGCACGATAAATTAATGAGAACATTAAAACAAATTGCCACTAAGCTAAACATCCCAATTGTAGCTTTTTCTCAGATATCAAATTCTAAATTTTTAAACGATCCATCGGCAGAACCTGGTTTGGAAAACATTCCTCCTTTTATCACCGAACATTGCGATTCTATAATGGTACTTCACCGCCCATCGGTTATTCAATTCAACAAACCGAAACACGAAGAGTGGGAAGGACATGCAAAAATTTTTATTGTTCGCCATTCTAAAAAGGTAGAAAAAACAAGTATTCGTTTGAAATACATTGAAAAAACAGATAGCTTTACCAATGAAGCCCCCCAATAGAACAGAGCTGAACGAAGATTTTCTCATACAGCAAGCTCATACAATTGGCATGCACATGATGACAGCTGCCGAAACGGCTCCTACTGGAAGAGGACGTAACACTCTGACAATGTGCCTTCTGCAAAAAGAAGAAAAAGAAAATATTGCCAAAGAGATGCTTCGCATGGCAGAGAATGGACATCCCCAGTTTTTTATTCGAGATGCCGAAAACATTCTTCAAGCTCATGCCTTACTCATTATTGGTTCGAGCATTGACCCGCTCGAATTACCCAATTGCAAATTTTGCGGCTTTGATTCGTGTGAAGAAAAAAACACATACAGCAATACTCCTTGCTCTTTCAATTCGGTTGATTTAGGCATCGCCTTAGGCTCAGCAGTTTCTACCTCAGCTCTTTTAAAAGCCGACACTCGAATTATGTATTCGGCGGGTAAAGCAGCGCTGATTCTTAAAACCCTAGGGGAAGACGTGAAAATTGCATTTGGTATTCCCATTAGTATTAGTTCTAAAAGCCCATTCTTCGATCGGAAACAGCAATAATCTTTCACTCTTTTTTTATTAACAAATGGGTTAAAAAAGATTTATTCTTTGATTCCTTTGTCAAAAACAAGGTTTTAACCACAAAAAAAGGTAATTTTGCAAAAAAAAATTGTATGGGTCGCATTATGGCAATTGATTATGGACAAAAAAGAGTGGGCATAGCTGTTACCGACGAGTTGCAGATATTTGCTACCGCCCTGGAAACCGTTGCCGCTCATGAAATTTTCGCTTTTCTAAAAAAATATTTCGCCCAGAACAAGGTTGACATTGTGGTTATTGGAGAACCCAAACAGATGAACAATACCAAATCTGATGCAGCTCGATTTATTGATCCATTTGTCAACAAGTTTAAGAAAGAATTTCCCGAAATGCCATTGGAAAGATACGACGAACGTTTCACCTCTAAAATGGCATTTCAAACCATGATTGACTCTGGAATTGGACGCGAAAAAAGAAAAAACAAAGCACTGGTCGACACCATTAGTGCCACCCTAATATTGCAATCGTATTTAGAATCAAAAAACCATTAAATCTTAATTCAAAATGATATTACCTATTGTTGCATACGGACATCCCACCTTGAAAAAAAAGGCACAAAACATTAGCAAGGATTATCCAAATCTATCAGAACTTATTGAAAACATGTGGGAAACCATGGGTCAATCAAACGGGGTTGGATTGGCGGCACCGCAAGTAAATCTTTCCATCCGTCTTTTTGTGATTGACGCAACGCATTATCTGGAAGAAGAAGAATCGGACATAAAAACCTTCAAGAAAATATTTATAAATGCTGAAATTATTGAGGAAGAAGGCGAAGAGTGGTCTTTTAACGAAGGCTGCTTGAGTGTTCCTGAAATCCGCGAAGACATAATCAGAAAACCCAATATTACCATCCGCTATTTGGATGAAAACTTTGAAGAACACACCGAAAAATACGACGGAGTAATTGCTAGAATTATACAGCATGAATACGACCACTTGGAAGGAAAACTATTTGTAGACCGCGTAAGCTCTCTTCGCAAAATGATATTAAAAAGAAAATTAAACGACATTTCGAAAGGCATCGTAAATGTAAATTATAAAATGATTTTTCCTAAATAAACAATTTAAAACCATTATAACATGAAAAAAGTATTTGTAGTAATTGCTATTAGCTCCCTTTTATTAGGAATTTCTTGCACAAAAAAAGTCAACTTAAAAGAAGAAATCGCACAACTCGAAAAAGAACTTTACGATACTACCAACAAAAAAGTGGACGAAAAAACAGCACTCTTATTGGTAGATAAATATGTTGCCTACGCCGATGAAAACAAGGAAGACACGCTCAGTCCTATTTACCTTTTTAAAGGTGGAGAAATTTGCATGAACATTAAAAGAGGAGAAAAAGCCATTGAACTGTTTACCAGAGTGATGGAAGATTATCCAAACTACAATAAATTGGCGGAAACTCTTTTCTTATTGGCATTTACCTATGAAAATGTACAAAACAACATCGCCCTTGCCAAGGAAAAATACGAACAATTTCTTTTCAAATATCCAAACCACGAACTGGTCGAACAAGTGGAACTTAGCCTTAAACATCTAGGAAAAACCCCCGAAGAAATTGTAGAGGAATTTGAAGCCAACCTAGCCAACGAAAACGAAGTTGTAGCTGAGAAGTAAGCGTTTGCCTTATTCTCATTTTTAAAACATAAAAACGATTCCATGCAAATCATTATCGAATATTTTCAAAATAATATTTTAGAGTCCGTTGCAGCATTTTTTGGTTTACTCTACTTACTTTTAGCTGCTCGGGAAAATTATATTTGCTGGATTTCAGGCATTATCAATGTTGCGATATTTGGATGGATTTTTTATCATGAACAGATTTTTGCAAATATGTTTTTGCAAATAATCTATTTCGGAATTAGTATTTATGGCTTTTATGCGTGGATAACTAAGAAAAAAGAACATGAGGCAGTCATCGGAAAAATGGATGCTTCTTTTCGAGGTTTGGTTCTTATATTGATTATTCTCTTAACGGCGGCGACCTATCTGATTCTGCAAAAAACAAATTCCAATATGCTCTTTGCTGACGCTCTTACGGCTGCAGCGGGCATTGTAGCTACATGGATGCAAGCTCGAAAATACATCGAAAACTGGCTTATTTGGATTCCTACCGATATGCTACTCACCTATCTTTTCTTCTCGCATGGGCTTTATATCACCGCAAGCCTTTTTGCCATTTATACCATTATCGCCGTTTATGCGTTTTTTAATTGGAATCGTAAACTAAAAAAAGCTTCGAAGTGATGAAAATAGCCATTACCGGTCCCGAATCTACCGGAAAAACAAGTCTTGCTCAAAATCTGGCTAAAGAATTTAAAACCCTTTGCACTTCCGAATTTGCTCGAAATTATTTGGACGAAATCAATCGTCCATACGAATTTGAAGACATTGAAATCATCGCTAAAAATCAACGAAAGCTAGAAGATGATTTGCTTCCAAAAGCAAACAAAATTCTATTTTGTGATACAGATATGTTAGTGACCAAAATTTGGAGCGAATTTGTTTACGGGAAATGCAGCCCTTGGATAACTAAAGAATTTGAAGCCAATAGATACAATTTATACCTGCTTTGCAACATCGACATCGAATGGGAATACGATCCGCAACGCGAACATCCTCACAAAAGACAGGAGCTTTTTGACATTTATAAAAACACCTTGGAGGCTTACAAATTTCCCTACATAATTGTAAATGGAACGGGAAATCAACGAGTTCAAAATGCAATTAAAGCCATTCAAAAGCATTATTCAGTAGTACGATCATTATGAAACTCAATCGTAAACTAAGCATCATTCCTTTCCTTACCTTTTCAATGTGTTGCTTTTTTGCATTGTTACTTCAAAATTCGTATCATATTGACCCCTGACTATGTTTACCTCATAAATGGGCTAAATGTATATCATGGAAATTTTGAAGACATTATCCATATTGATCATCCTGGAACTCCCTTGCAATTACTCATCGGACTTCTCCTTCCTATAATTGCATTTTTTCGGAATGCACCCGATGTTGCAAGCGATGTTCTACTCCATCCAAATACATATATTAAAACAATAATCATTGTTATTGCATTTTCTCAAACGATGGTTCTGTTTTTTATTGGAAAAGCGTAATACAAACATCGTAAAAACCTATTGCAATCGCTGATTTTACAATCTGCCATTCTCATTTCTACTACAGTCATCTTTTTTATATGAAGATTTTTACAGAAACCCTAATTCCGCTGGGTGTTCTTCTATTAATTCTCATTCTGATAAAGAAAATCGACCATAAAATTAATGACCTAACATACAGTATTTTAGCAGGAATAATTACCGGAATCTTTATTGCAACAAAAATCACCTTTGCTCCTCTTTTCTTTTTAGCCATAATAATGCTTGACAAATATCGCAATATTGCTGTATTTTTAAGTATTACGGCAATAAGCTTTGCTCTAGGTGTACTTCCTGTAATCGAGCGAATAAGCTATTTTCAAAAGTTTGCTTTTAAAGTCGTTACCCGTGATGGAGTATATGGCTCTGGAAACATAGAAATTTTTAATCCAGCAAGATTCTTCGGAAATATGATTGAACTACTTACTACCGAATGGGCATTTACTTGTATTTTCGTGTTTGCAATTACAACACTGATTATCAATGTTTTTAAACATAAAAAGAACTTTTTTAAGGACAAAGAGAGAAAATTACTTTTGGCCATTACTACAAGCTTGATAGTGCAATTAATCATGGTTTCAAAAAATGGCGGAATGAGATACATGGCTCCTTCGCTGTTGCTGCTCTCTTTTGCCATCGTTTTGATAATTCAACATTTTCCTTTAAGGAAACAGTACTCAGTCGCTTTTACATTGGTTATTTAGATGTTTGTTCTTCAAAGCCATACAAGTGCAATTAAAAATAACTTTAAAGTGATGAAGCATCAAAAATCGATGCAAGCTTTTATCCAAAATAACATTCAAAAAAAGGATGCTGTTTTAATTGTTACGGATGAATCGTGGATTGGCAGTCCTTTTCAGGAACATTCCATTATGTTTGGCAAGATGTATTGTGCTCGAGAAGGATTCAAATACAACAAAATGCTCAATGAGCTTTATCCCAATAAGTATTTTTGGGCACACAACAAAGAACAGTATGCAAATTGGGATGCAAACCAAATGCCGGAATTACTGCTCGAAAAACACGGCGATAATTTTTATATTTATTTACAATATGCAAATACAGATTTGCATGATAAAGTAATTCAAGATTTTTTCAATTCAAATAAAAACGATTCCAATAAAATCTCTATTGTAAAGATTTTTAATGATCCATTTCTTAAAGAGAGCATTTATCAAATAAAATCCCAAAATAGAACAGAAACACTTCCCCAACAAGAATTTTCTTGTGATTTTGAAGAAAATGCAACAGATGAATATTCTAATTTTATCACAAACATAGATTCCATTTTCATTGGCGATGGCGAATACAAAACCGATTACACTGCTTTTGGCGGCAGGCATTCGCTGAGTATTCCAGCAGAAAGAGAATACGGATTACCGATTGCATTAGAAAATATTAAACTGCATGATTTTATTAAAGTAGAGCTAAAATGTAAACGCAATTCTCCATCCTCTGAATTTCTGATGGTTGCGAAAAACGCACATCCCGAAGATGGTTTTTTTGCATTCATCAGCAGTGCTTCAACCATCGAAAATGACGAATGGGAAACGCTCACTTTCACCTATCGAATTGTAAATCAACCCAAAGAAGGACTTTTGCATATCTATTTTTGGAACAATAGCAAAAAGGATATTTTTGTTGATGATTTTAGAATTAGAATCTAACTAGGATAAGATAATTAGCTGATGTGTCCCGAAAAATAAAAAATCTTCGATTTTTATAAATTTTCGAGGATGTTTAAACCCTAGTTTACGGGGCTCGAATAAATTCAAATTAAAAATTTGTATTTATTCGGCAATGATCTGACTGGTTTCTGCGAATAAGAAATATGAAACTCGCTCAGTGTCCGAAGGCAATCTCCCTTCAATCTTTCCCAATCCCCCTTCAATCTTTCCCAATCCCCCTTCAATCTTTCTTCAATCCCTCTTCAATCTTTCTCAATCCCCCTTCAATCTTTCTTCAATCCCTCTTCAATCTTTCTTCTACCACCCCATAAAGAATCCGGCCAAGCCTACAATCAATCCAACAAGTAAATTTATTGCTTTAACCAGCAAGAAACCTCTTTTTGTTTCGGCAAGTAATGGCAAACCACCATGACCGTCTTGCACAATGGAATTGGCTAAAAGTACACTGAAAGGAACCACTCCATTCAAAAACAATAAAATAATGACATAATGCGGTCCAGATTCGGGTATGATTCCAATTATCAGCGCGATAAACAATAAATACAACAACGCAAATTGATTCGAATCTACCCAAGCCTGAATGTCGATGAAAAGGAATAAAATCCCAATGAGCAACAAGGCTCCAAACGTCCATAAAAAAACTTTTAAAAAGTGTTTTTTTATAACATGATTCCATAAATGCTCTTCCACAAAATGGCTATTGACTTTAAATAAGATAAAAAGCAAAATCAAAGCTGCCAATACAAACATAATTGTTTCGGGACTAGGGCCGTGGCCATGTTCGTGAATATGCTCATCGGAATGCTCATGAATCGCTTCCGAATTAGAATCAATATTTTCGGAATGAATATGCATTTCCTCAGCCAAATCTGCATCATGATCGCAATCTTCCGAATGTTGATGAATCTCTTCTGATGTTGAATCAATATCTTCGGTATGAACATGTGTATTCTCTGCTAAAACAGCTTCATGTTTACACTCATCTGTATGTTCATGGAGATGAACATCGGTCTGCGGATGATTATTCTGATCCACAAAACCATCATGAGAATGTCCCAGAACTCCAGTTAATTGACCAACGACATAAAAAGAAGCAACCAATATCAGCACCACTCTTTTCCAAGAAACAGACTTAGGGCTTACCACTTCCGACAAGTGAACATGTTTGCATTCGTGCTCTTTGTGCACTTCAAAAGTCAGATCTTTTTTAATGTATGGATGCTTGTTTTTCGCAAAAAAATCGACTACAAAACCTGTAAAAACGGCAATTATAAATAGTATCAGCGACATCCAAAGGGTTGTTATGGGCATCAGCGACATCATAAAGAAGGCTTCATCGCCAAAAGTCGCAATAAACGTTGCTACAATCGCTCCGATGGTCACCATCCGATGCGTATAAAGCGACACTACCGCAAATGCACCCAAACATCCGGGAATGAGTCCCATCAAGGCTGCAATAAAGATTTGAAGAGAGGGATGCTTTTCCAAAAAAACTGACCATGCACCCCGTGTTTTTACATTTACATACTCAATAATCATCATCAACATCAACACCAAAATGGTAATGTTTACGGCACTCGTCAGAATTGATACGATGTCTAATTTCATACTATTTTACGCTTAATTGTTCAAAATCAATTCTATTTACTAAAGAACGCCCCAAAGTAACTTCATCGGCATATTCCAGCTCATCGCCAACGGCTATTCCGCGAGCAATAATACTCACATGAACATTGGATGACTCAATATTTTTGTAAATGTAATAATTGGTTGTATCTCCTTCGATGGTTGTGGGCAAAGCCAAAATAACCTCCTGAATACCCGTATTTTGGATTCTTTCAAACAAGGATGTAAAATTCAAATCGTCGGGTCCCACTCCGTCCATGGGGGAAATAATTCCACCCAAAACATGATAAACACCACGGTATTGACGCGTGTTTTCAATGGCAATAATGTCGCGAATATCTTGCACAACACAAACAATGCTTTTATCTCGTCGGCTGTCCTGGCATATCGGACATATTTCAGTGTCGGAAATATTATGACAAAGTTTGCAAAAATAAATATCATTTTTAAGCGAAACAAAAGCCTTGACAAAATTATCCATTTCGTCATTGCTGTATCTCAGAATGCTTAATGCCAAACGCAAAGCCGTACGTTTGCCAATTCCAGGCAAGCGACTTATTTCATTTACAGCATTTTGCAAGATTTTTGAAGAAAGTGTGTTCATATAAACAAATAGTTGTTCAATAAATTTTTAAATTCAAAAAGTTCAACTTCGAAAAAACAATTAAGTTTGCTTTTTGATTTGCAAATTTACCAAATAAATTAAGCCAATGACGCAACAATTAATTTTGTGGAGTTTTGTTTTCTACACAGTCTTAATATTTTTCATCTCATGGTTGTCATCCAGAAAAGCAACCAATCAAACCTATTTTATCGGAAATCGTCAAAGTCCCTGGTTTGTAGTAGCCTACGGCATGATTGGAGCCTCTTTGTCGGGAGTTACTTTTATGTCGGTTCCAGGTTGGGTAGGCGAACGCTCTTTTTCATACATGATGCTTGTGTTTGGATACCTGATCGGATATTTTGTTATTGGTAGCGTTTTGTTGCCCCTTTATTATCGCCTGCAACTCACTTCCATTTATACGTATCTAAAAGAAAGATTTGGTTTTTGGTCGCACAAAACGGGTTCTTTTTTCTTTCTACTCTCGCGAAGCATCGGATCTGCATTTCGCATGTATTTGGTAATAAACGTTTTGCAAATTTTTCTTTTTGATTCTTGGGGTGTTAATTTTGCAATGACCACCTTTATTTTCATTACTTTAATTTTATTATATACATTTAAAGGAGGAGTAAAAACCATCATTTGGACCGATACGCTCCAAACAAGTTTTATGATTGCCGCCCTTATTATCACCATCGTGATGATAAAAAACAGCCTTGGAACAAGCTTTACACAATTAATTAGCGATGTTTTTGACAGCAAATATTCGCAAATGATTTTTACCGATTGGCAAGATAAACGATGTTGGTGGAAACAGATTTTGGGCGGTACTTTTATTGCCATATCCATGACAGGCTTAGATCAAGAAATGATGCAAAAAAATATCAGTTGCAGAAATCTTAGAGATGCTCAAAAAAACATGTTCACCTTCAGCATTATTTTGGTATTTGTCAATCTTTTGTTTCTAATTTTAGGTGCCGTATTGTTTATGTACAGCCATCATATAGGATTTGACTTAAACAGCATGAAAACTCCCGACGACCTCTTTCCCACCATTGCTTTCCAACATTTAGGTCCCATTGCAACCACCGTATTCCTTTTAGGTTTGATTTCGGCATCCTATTCCAGTGCAGATGGAACTCTTACGGCCTTAACCACTTCCTTTAGTTTTGATATTCTTGAACTAGATAAAAATGAAAAAATAAGTGAACGAAGAAAGAAAATTACACGCCACATCATTCATGTCCTTTTTGCCCTTATTTTAGGCGGATTAATCATCTTTTTCAAAACCATCAATAACGAAAGTGTCATTTCGCAAATCTTCACTATTGCCTCCTACACATACGGTCCTCTTTTGGGACTATTTGCATTCGGGCTTTTCACCAAAAGACGAACCAAAGACATCGCGGTTCCTTTTATTGCCGTTCTGTCGCCGATTATTTGCTATTTATTGAGCACCTATTCAACTCAACTTTTCAACGGCTATCAATTTGATTTTGAACTACTAATGATAAACGGTGCCCTTACATTCTTGATGTTACTGGCATTTAGTAAGAAAAAGCAACTGAATGACGTGGTTACTAAGTAACTTGGTTACCCGATAACCTTTGCAGCTTTGCAAGAAAAAATAGTTGATGTTTTTTTGTCAATAAAATTTAAGTATTTTTACAAAAAACATTTGTCATGAGTTTTATTGTCTACAAAGCTTCAGCGGGTTCAGGAAAAACCTTTAGTTTGGCTAAAGAATACATCAAAATTACGCTGCAAAATCCCGATGATTTTCGTCATATTTTGGCCATTACCTTTACCAATAAAGCGGCGAATGAGATGAAATCACGCATTATTGAGTACCTCGCCGATTTTGCAAGCGACGATCCAAATGCTCCTGGAAAAAAAAGTTTGATGCCCATTATTATTGAAGAAACCAATCTACCTGAAAGTGAAGTCATTAGCCGTTCTTCCGTTGTTCTTAAAAACATCTTATACAAATATGCCGACTTCTCGGTCATGACCATCGACAGTTTTTTTCAAAAAATAATCCGATCCTTTTCGCATGATTTGCATATTCCCATTAATTTTAAATTGGAAATGAATCTGGATGAAATTGTAGCTCAAGTGGTTGACAACCTGATTGACAAAGTGGGGGAAGACAAAGCCATTTATGAGATTCTAATTCAATACATTAATAAACTTACAGAAGACAAAAAAAGCTGGCATATCGAGAAAGATTTAGGTAATTTCTCCAAAGAAATATTTTCGGAAGCTGCTTATCAACATCTAAAAACACTAGATGGTTACGATGTTGCCGATTTTATTGAAATCATTAAAAACTTAAGAAACGAATCCAGTGTTATTTCAAAAGAAATTGTCGAAATAAGTACCAAAACAATTCAAATTATTCAGCAACAAAATATTGGTCTCGAAGACTTTAACGGAAAATCAAGAGGCATTGGTGCCTGGCTTCTCAAAATTCAAGATGGACATAAAGAAGTCTCTAATGCGGTGCTGAAAGCCATTAACGATGACGTTTGGTTTTCGAAAACCGGATACCTTCCTCATTTTGACATTATTAAAGAAGAAGTTTCCTCTAATATGACAAAAATTGTTCGTCGGATTCGGGATTATAAAGACATAAAAAGAATCAGCAAGGATATTTATGCTTTGGCTTTGGTAAATCAAATCAAGAACGTAATTTTTCAAATTAAGGATCAGGAAAATCTATTTTTCATCTCCGAAACCAATTTCGTTTTAGCAGATGTGCTTCTAAATCAACCAACTCCGTTTATTTATGAACGAATTGGGGAACGTTATTTTCATTACTTTATCGATGAATTTCAAGACACTTCGAAGCTCCAATGGAACAATATGATTCCTTTGATTTTAGAAGCCATTTCGGGACTTCACAATCAAAAACCGGGTTCGGCCATAATTTTTGGCGATCCAAAACAATCTATTTATCGCTTTAGAGGGGGCGATTTTATGCAGTTTATCAATTTGCCAAAGGTAAAAACGGAAAGCAATGAGATTATGAATATTGCTGCCAACAATTTGATTTCTGCAGATTTTCGCACACAGAATCTCGACACAAATTACCGCTCAAAAATGCAAATTGTCGATTTTAATAACAAACTTTTTGACAGTATAAAAAGCTATATCCCCGAATATTCTAAGCTTTACGAAAATCATAAGCAGGAGTTTAAAAACAAAGAAAAAGATGGGATTGTCGACATTAGCATCATCAACAAAGAAAAAAAATCAGAAGCCGAATATCTAGCAATGGTCTACGAACGTATTTTGGAAATTATCAAAAAAGCAAAAGAGGAAAACTACCAACTCAAAGACATTGCCATTTTAGGTCGTGAAAAGAAAATCCTTAGAAATATTGCAAAAGTTTTAAACAGTCATAATATTCCCATTATCTCATCCGACTCTTTGCAATTGGACTCTTCGCCCGTAGTGAGATTTTTGAAAAACATGATTCATCTCTATAAATCAACCAATGATGAAATAATAAATGTAGCCATTATTAATTTTTTATCGGATCAAAATACGAACATTGATTTTGTAGAATCACTCGCTTATTCAAAAGATTACAACAGCTTATTGGACTTTTTCAAAAAATATGATTTTGATGTAAAATCAAATATTTGGGCACAACTGAATATTTATGATTTATGCGAAGAGATTATCCGCACATTTATCGATTCTGAGCATGTTGATGCCTATTTAATTGGCTTTATTGATGTTGTTTATAAATACCACATCGAAGGCGAATCGGAAGCGGCATTCAGCGAATGGTGGGACGAAAACAAAGAAAAACACTCCATTGCGGTGCCCGAAGGCATTGATGGAATAAAAATATTGACAATTCACGCTGCCAAAGGTCTGCAGTTTCCAATTGTAATTGCTCCCTTTAGCTCAAATCGTAAAAAGAATTCTGAAATCTGGGTTTCAACAGAAGAAATGAGCGAAGAAATTTCGTCCTATAAACTTCCAACAGCCCGCATTAAAGACTCTTCTACATCCGAAGACAGTCGCTTTTATAAAAAGATTTTGGAAGAAGATTCGCTCTCTCTTGTAGATGAAATAAATACTGCATACGTCGCCCTCACCCGTGCCGTAAATAGACTATATGTCATCATTCCAACTCCCAGTGCCAGTTCTTTAAAAAAAGATGATTACAGCCTTGAAAAAGTGATATCAAGCTTTGTAAAAAACAATAATTATACAGAAACAATATTTGACAATTACACCAATTACAGCCTTGGCTTTGATGAGAAGAGTGCTACAGATGATGTATTAGATGAAAGCAACAGTAAGTTTTCAAATTTTATTTCTAAAAAATGGTATGATTCTGTGGTTCAAATTCCTAAGAAAATAGAATCGGAAGCCATTGAATGGGGCAGTTTGTTTCACTATGCCATGCAACATATTGTACATTTGAAAGACTTGGAAAATGCAATTGAAA
>JAQUGA010000248.1 GCA_028684405.1 Bacteroidales bacterium
ATGAAATATTTCCGCCAAATTGCACCTCGATATTTTCGGCTTTTTGAGCTTCAATATGGAAAATATAGGCGTCTTTTTCGTAATCAAAATAGATGCTTGGATACATGCTTTTAAACTTCTCGTCGGCAAGTAATTTAAAATACTCGATTTTCATTTCTTGCAATGAAACTCTTTCCTTTTTCTTCATAAGTTGGTTTCGAACGTATTCCGACTGAAGATTGTCCAAGCCACTCACTTCAACATCTACAATTATTAAATCTTTTTCTTGTTTCTTATACGCATGTCTTCTAAGTTGTACTTCCCATTCAGGAACACTGTCGTGAACATAATATCGTATTTCGGAAATTTTCTCCAAGGCGGCTGTATATCCATTTTTGATAAATTCGCGTGTTTTTGAAAAATCGGTGACGCTCACATTTTCAACTTGTGGTTCAATTAAAACACCATAACCACAGATAATATCAAACTCTTCATTGTACATCAACATGTTTTCCAAAATGGTTATCACGTTGTCTGTATTGGGGATATCATTGGGCTGAGAAACCTTGCTTCCAATGATTACGTCCGGATGAAACTCCTCCACTGCTACATCAGAAGGAAAGTTATTTCTCATTCCGCCGTCATACATCACATTGCCATCAATCCGAATGGGTTTGAAGAAAAACGGATAGGTCATGGAAGCTCTAATGGCATCCCGAAGGGAACCCGATTTAAGTACTTCGCCAATATTTTTATTTAAATTTGTGGCTACGCAACGAAAAGGGACAAATAGGCTATCGAAATTTCCACCGGAAGGAACATCGGCAGGCGAAAACAGTTCGATAAAAGCAAAATCCATCTGGTATGGCGAAACAATGTTAATGGGCAAAGTGGGCGACAAAATGGTGTCCCAATTTAGTTTTAGGCGCAACCATGAAGGGTTGGGTCTGAGTTTTTTAAAATAATAAACGTAATCTTCATTTATTTCTCCAGAAACCCAATTAGAAAACTCTGGATTTTCGAAAATTGCTTCCATTTCGGGAATGGAAAAGCCCGCAGCATACATTCCGCCAACAATGGCTCCGGCAGAAGTGCCTGCCACGTAGTCAATGGGTATGCCAGATTCCTCCAATGCTTTAATAACGCCTATATGAGCTGTGCCCTTAGCGCCACCGCCGCTTAGAACTAAAGCTACTTTTTGGGCAGGTGTAAAAAAATGAATACTGAATAAGAAAAGAAGAATTAAAAATCGAAATTTCATTCAAAACAACATTTGAGTAATTACTATTATAAATTAAAGATAACAATAATACGTAAAAGAATCAATTTTGTTTGATAAAATTAGGAAAAATCAATAATTAACTTTTTAAGATTAATATAACGTTCATCAATAAATAGCAGATATTTTCCCATTGAATCGATGCAATTTCTCTTGATTATCAAAAATAATTATCTCATAAATATATGTAGTCATTATGTCGCTTTGAGTTTTGCTAAATTTATTTCTCCCATCCCACTGAGTGTATATATCGTCTGTCTCAAAAACAAGTCTGCCCAAGCGATCATAAATTTTCATACTATATCCTCTTTCGATAAAACCGACAGCTCTAGGTCCAAAACGTTCGTTTTTCCCATCCTCATTAGGAGAAAACGCATTTGGTATCCATATTCCAAAATCTATATTCACGGCAACAGTTGTTTGAGCAGTATCGATGCATCCATTGCTGTCAATAACAATCATAGTTACTTCATATTCGCCAGTATTTTGATAGTTATGGGTTGGGTTTTCTGAGTTAGAATGAAAGCCATCACCAAAGAACCAATCCCAACCTACAATCTCACTGTCTGTTAAGTCTTTGAAATTTACATTAGGATTTTTTAATGTTACTAAAGATGGATTTGCGACAAATGCTGCATCAGGTCCTGGTATTCCAATAATTTCAATTGAATCTGTAATGGTACAGTATCCGTCATTAATTACAACAGTATACACTCCTGGATACAAATTTGTTGCAGATTGGCTGTTTTGAGCTGGAACTGTGTTCCAAGCATATGAATAAATGCCTGAACCACCGCTAGGAAATGCCGAAACTTTACCATTGCCTACAATGCAGGTATCCATGTATATATTGGTAAATTCGTTTTCTGGTGTAGGATGATTTATTATTGATTCAAAACCTACAGTATAACAACCATTAGCATCAGTAATTGTAACCGAATAATCACCACCTATTAAATTTATAGCAGTTTGAGTGTTTTGAATAGGATTTGTGCTCCATTCAAACTCAATAGGTGCAGTTCCCTCGGTATAATTTGCTTGAATCCATCCATTTTGTCCGTCACACATTTCATTTTTGGATGTAAATTCAGCTATGATAGGAGCGGGAAAGTCTACAATATCAACGGTTTGAGTGGTTGTGCAATTATTCGCATCTTTAAGGGTAACCGTGTACGTTCCCGCAGGTAAATTATGAACGCTTGGTGTGTTTTGTGGTGGAACTGTGTTCCATATAATATTTACAGGAGCAGAACCGCCGCTATAAACAACGCTTGCATTTCCGTTTGAAGCACTACAAGTTTCATCAACTTTAGTAATCTGGGTAATTTCTGGAGATGCTAAATCTTGAAGTGAATATGTGCCAGTAATTGTGCAACCAGTACCATCTGTTGCTACCACAGTGTATGAACCAGGGGATAAGTTGCTCGCGGTTGCTGTCGTTTGTGGTGGTGTAGTATTCCATTCGTATGTAATGGGCTGAGTCCCTCCAGTTGTTGTAATCGCAACAGAACCATTGTTATCTCCGCATATGGGATGCGTAATATTAAAGTTTGAAATAGTTGGACCTGAAGTGTTTCCTACTGTGTAAGTCGCAGTTACCGTACAGTTGTTCTCATCCGTAACCGTTACGGAATATTGACCAGCTGGCACATTCAAAATATTTTGAGATGTTTGTACCGGAGTTGTACTCCATTGATAGGTTAAATACTGAGTTGAGTTAATGACAATATTTACACCACCGTTTGATTGATTACAAGTGGCGTTTATGATGGATGAATTTGATATAACCGGACCCGGAATGCTAATTACCTGATATGTTTGTGTTAAGACACAAGAGTTAGCGTCTGTCAGCGTTAGTGTATATGAGCCAGCGGGCAGATTTGAAATAATTGTGTCGTGAGAAACTGGATTCGTATTCCAATTAATATTTACAGGGGCAGTTCCGCCCGTGTGGCTGAATGAAATTTCTCCAGTGCCTGAGTCACAATTGTCGTCCGTAATTGAAATATGACTAATAGCTGGGGTATCATATACAGTAACAGTTACTGTTGTTGTATTAGAGCAGCCCTGAGCAGATGTTCCTGTTACAGTATAGCTTGTTGTAGCGCTTGGTGAAACAGTGATAGAAGACCCCGTTTGTCCAGTACTCCAATTATAAGTTGAGGCTCCACTAGCAGTGAGAGTTGCATTATCACCCGGACAGATATTTGTGGCTGTAGCAGTGACATTAGGAAGAGGATTAACAACAACTGTTGCTTCAGTTGCGGGACCCGGGGTTCCTACGCTGGGTGTGATAACCAGTGTATATGTGCCTGCATTTGCC
>JAQUGA010000249.1 GCA_028684405.1 Bacteroidales bacterium
ACGGAACAGATAATCCTGAAGGACGTCAGAAAAATCGCAGAACAGAAGTTAAAGTTACGAAAGAACAATAATTTTTCTTGTTTTAAAAAGATTCTAAAAAGGTGCATTATTATTCTGTGCCTTTTTTATTTTATTTCCACACACAAAGTCAAAGAGCTAATTTGTTTTTTAAAAAGCAAATATTATCTATAAGTTTGTTCGTTAATGTTTTTTTTAGTCATAACACAGAAATAAACCAATAAAAAAGAGTAATTTTGCAAGCGATTTAGAAAATAGGCTTCTTTTTAATTCTAAATCATTGATGTATAGTCTTTTAATTAATAATATTGCTATAAAAAGCAATAAATGATGCATGACAAAAATAAAAAACATTGCAATTATTGCACACGTTGACCACGGAAAAACCACTTTGGTTGACAGACTTCTTTATCAGGGACAACTTTTTCGTGAAAATCAAAATATGGGCGACTTAATCCTAGACAGCAATGATCTAGAGAGAGAGCGCGGAATTACCATTTTGTCGAAAAACGTTGCCATACATTACAAAGGATATAAAATTAATGTTATTGATACTCCAGGTCACTCTGATTTTGGTGGCGAGGTTGAACGGGTATTGAATATGGCTGACGGTTGTTTGTTGGTAGTTGATGCCTTTGAAGGGCCGATGCCACAAACTCGTTTCGTTTTGCAAAAAGCAATCGAATTAAATCTTAAACCAATTGTTGTTATTAACAAAGTAGATAAACCCAATTGCAATCCAGAAGATGCTTTAGAACAAGTTTTTGAATTGATGTTTAGCTTGGATGCCAGCGAAGACCAATTAAACTTCCCCGTTGTCTATGGCTCTGCCAAAAATGGCTGGATGGGAGCGGATTGGAAAACAAAAACAACCGATGTTAAATACTTGCTTGATATGATTGTGGAGCATATTCCAGATACCAAATCTGAAGTGGGTACACCCCAGTTGATGATTAGTTCATTGGATTACTCTTCTTATGTTGGAAGAATTGCGGTTGGAAAACTGACTCGCGGAACTTTGCAAGCAGGAATGAATATTTCTGTGGTTAAACGCAATGGGGTGATTTTGAAATCTAAAATTAAAGAGTTATTTTTGTTTGAAGGCCTTGGAAAAGAGAGAGTTAAAACACCAGTTCATGCCGGAGATATTTGTGCAATTTTAGGACCTGAAAATTTTGATATTGGCGATACCATTGCCGATTTTGAAAATCCAGAAGGACTCGTTCCAATTAATATCGACGAACCTACAATGAGCATGTTGTTTACCATAAATAATTCGCCATTTTATGGCAAAGAAGGTAAACTTCTTACATCTCGCCATGTTCGCGACAGATTGTTTAAAGAAACTGAAAAGAATTTAGCATTACGCGTTAAAGAAACAGAATCTGCAGATCGTTTTCTTGTTTTTGGAAGAGGAATTCTTCATTTGTCCGTTTTGATTGAAACTATGAGACGTGAAGGTTACGAATTACAAGTGGGTCAACCTCAGGTTATTACTAAAGATATCGATGGGGTGAAATGCGAACCAATCGAGTTTTTAACCGTACATGTTCCTGATAGTTTTTCGGGTAAAGTTATTGAAGCTGTTTCGTTCAAAAAAGGTGAAATATTAAATATTGTCACTAAAAATGATAGAGTTCATCTCGAATTTTCAATTCCATCTCGTGGATTAATTGGATTGCGAAATGTACTGCTTACTTCTACTGAAGGTGAAGCTGTGATGGCTCACCGATTAAAAGGTTTTGAACCATGGAAGGGAGATTTGCCAGGTCGCCGTTTTGGAGCTTTAATAGCTATGGAATCAGGAATGGTTACATCATATGCCCTCGATGGTCTGCAAGATAGAGGAAAGTTCTTTGTTAGCCCAATGGATAAGGTTTACGCTGGACAAGTGGTCGGAGAGTATATCCGAAGTGATGATTTGGTTGTTAATGTGGTTAAAGCTAAAAAGATGTCAAACATGAGAGCTTCTGGAGCCGATGACAAGGCATCTTTGGCACCTCCAATTAAATTCTCTTTGGAAGAATTTATGGAATATATCGGAGATGATGAATACCTAGAGGTTACTCCACTTTCGTTGAGATTAAGAAAAATAATGTTGGACGAGCATGATAGAAAACGTCAAAAAAAACAATTAAATTCGTAAAAAAATAATATCGTATTAAAACATATTGACCTCTTTTGCAAACCAAATTATCGTTTGTAAATGAGGTCACTTTTTTTAATAGCACCCAAAATGCCTAATGATTTTGTTATTAAATAGGGAATATTGCTTGATGTCAAAGTATAAGATATAGCTATGGTTTTTTCTGGGAAATGTGGAATATAAGGGTGAAATAAACAAAATTAAATCAAGTTCAAATTATTCAACTTCATTTTTGTTATTTTTGATTACCTTTGCTTGTCTTTTAGAATAGTATGAAATGAAACTTGAAAAACATCCACTTATACTACTTGGTATAAAATGGGGAGGAATCCTCGCTTCAGGCATGATTTTGCTCACTCTTATTAATTATATTATTGGGTACGATAACTTGAGCGGTGCAGTTATGTGGATTACACAAATAGCATGGTGGGGATTTATTGGTTTTTGCTTGGTCAAAAGCAATCTAGAATATCGGAACCAGTATCTGGAAGGACAGCTTAAATATGGACAAGCTTATAGCATTGGGTTGATTGTTAATATTTTGAGCAATTCAGTTTTTTCGGTGTTTTACTACCTGTTTTATCAATATGTAGATACAGAAACCTTTGAGAAAAGTTTGCTAAAAGGAATCGAAATAATTGAAAATAATGCTCAAATTCCTGCCGATTTGAAAGAAGAGATGGTGATGGGAGTAATTGGAAAAACGCCTTTGTCTAGTGCTATTGAGTATTGGTGGTCGAGTATATTAATCTTGGCTTTCTTCATGGTTTTTATTGCAATTTTCACCAAAAAGAAAAATAATTCATTTCAAGCAACATTTAAAGATGTCGAATAATATGAATATATCCGTTGTAATCCCTTTATTGAACGAAGACGAATCCTTGCCGGAATTGTCCGAATGGATTGTTAGAGTAATGAATGAAAACGAGTTTTCGTATGAAGTTATCTTTGTAGATGATGGTAGCACGGATAATTCGTGGTCGGTTATTGAGCAATTATCAAATGAAAATCCAAACATTAAAGGAATAAAGTTTAAACGAAATTACGGAAAATCTGCCGCTCTAAACACCGGTTTTGGCATTGCTAAAGGCGACGTGGTTATCACCATGGATGCCGATTTGCAAGACAGTCCCGATGAAATTCCCGAATTGTATCGAATGATTGTTGAACAGGACTTTGATGTGGTTTCGGGCTGGAAGAAAAAACGCTACGACCCAATTACGAAAACTCTGCCTACAAAACTTTTTAATAGAGCTGCCCGAAGAGTTTCTAAAATTAAACTTCATGATTTTAATTGTGGATTAAAGGCATACAACGGAAAAGTAACCAGAAGTATTGAGGTTTATGGCGAAATGCATCGCTATATCCCCATTATTGCAAAATGGCATGGTTTTACCAAAATCGGCGAAAAAGT
>JAQUGA010000250.1 GCA_028684405.1 Bacteroidales bacterium
GATCAGATAAAAAAACTCACCCAAACAAAAGTGCTGACCTTTACTTTTGGACTTGAAAAATTGCCCGAAATTTCCATAGAAGACAAAGATTATGCGCTCTTTTTTTCAAATCGGATATTGAATTCAAATTACAACATTGATAAAGTTATTCTTCATTTTGCTAAAATACGTTTGCAAAATACGAAGGCAAAACTTGTAATTGCAAACGAAGGGGACGAAAAAGATAATTTGAAAACCCTATGTCATGAGTTGAAAATTACGGACTCCGTCGAGTTTATTGGTTTTATTACTCAAAACCAGCAGGATGAGATTTATAAAAAATCAGGTTTTTATTATACACTTCCAACTTCCGATGCCACTTCTGTTTCTTTGCTCGAAGCCATGGCGTGGGGTTGTATTCCTATCGTGTCCAATATCCCAGCAAACAGAGAGTGGATTGAAAATTTAAAAAATGGAATCATTCTCTCGAATGTCGACCTTCCATGGAATCAAAATATCCTTTCGCAAAAAGAAGATATTTTGATGAAAAACAGAGCTATTATCGCTGAAAAAGCAATTTTTTCAACTTCTATAAATGAGTTTTTTAGCGAAGTATCAACTTTAATCAATGCTAAATGAAACTACTAATCCTTACTCAATATTTTCCTCCCGAAGTTGGCGCTCCGCAAAATCGCTTGTTTGAACTGGCTGTGAGACTGCAACAGAAAGGCGTTGACATAACTGTTTTAACAGCAATGCCCAATTATCCTCAGATGGAAATTCATCCTTCATACAAAGGCAAATGCTACATAAAAGAAGAAATGAATGATTTATCAATTCATCGTTCGTGGATATTTGTGAGCAAAAGCAAAGGGATATTCAAAAGATTGATTAATTATTTTTCATTTGTTTTTTCGTCCCTTATTGTTGGAATATTTAAAATTAAAAAACACGACATCTTATTGGTAGAGTCGCCACCCTTGTTTTTAGGCATTTCAGCGTATTTATTATCTCGATTTAAAGGGGCAAAATTAATATTTAATGTTTCTGATTTATGGCCCGAAAGTGCAGAAAAATTAGGACTGGTGAAAAATAAGACGTTCCTGAAAATGGCTACTTATCTCGAAGAATTTTGTTATAAAAAAGCCGCTCTTATTACTGGACAAACGCAAGGCATTTGCTCAAATATCAGGAACCGATTTCCCAATAAAGAAGTTTATTGGTTAAAAAATGGTGTTGATATAAATTTTTACAATGCCAATAATGAATCTGAATCAAACTGGCGTGCTGAAAATGGGTTTAGCAATCAGGATTTTCTTTTGATTTATGCTGGAATTTTAGGACATGCCCAAGGTCTAGAAGTTATTATTCATGCTGCAAAAACCGTCTCGAATCATTCTGATATCAAATTTATATTTTTAGGAAATGGTCCCGAAAAAGAAAATTTACAGCGCCTAAGTGCTTCAAATTCATTGACTAATATTTTCTTTTTCAATGTTGTTCCAAAAGCAGAAATGCAAAACGTTTTAATGGCTACCGATGCATCCATTATTCCACTTCGTAAGCTTGATTTATTTAAAGGTGCTATTCCTTCCAAAATTTTCGAAACACTCGCTCTCAAAAAACCAATAATATTAGGGGTAGACGGTGAAGCAAATGATTTATTTATTAAAAAAGCAAATTCTGGATTGTATTTTGAGCCAGAAAATGCAGATGATTTATCAAATAAAATCATTTATTTATTCAACAACAGAGATAAAATCATTGAGCTTGGCAATAACGGACATTTATTTGTATCCAAAGAGTTTAATAGGGACATTATTGCAGAAGATTTTTTCAATATACTAACCCACCAATTCAAAGGAAAAAAAGCTTAGTTTTGTATCTGAAATTAATTATTCATTAGCACTGGCTGTTTGTTAGAATTCATTAATAGATTTGTTTTTATATTTATAATAATTTCGTAATCAGCACATTAATTAAAAGTACTAATTAAAATCTATGAATCAAAAAATAAAATACAATCATCTCTTAGAATTATTGCTGGGTTGCTTTAGTATTTTATTGATTCCCATCCATAAACAAGCAGTTGTCGTTGTGATGTTGCTGTGGCTTTTGGTTTCACTGATTAATTTTTCCATTGATTGTGTTAAACGTGAGTTTCATTTTAATAAAAAATACATTCCTTTATTAGTCTTTCCAGTATTTTATGTGGTACACCTGATTGGTTTGATTTATACTACTAATTTTGATTATGCTTTTTTTGATTTAGAAATCAAACTTTCCATGTTGCTGATTCCGCTTGCTCTATGGCTGAGATCTGAAATATATATTGACAAGCAAAAACAAATATTTAGGTCTTTAATTTTTGGTTCCTTAATTTCATTTGGAATTAATTTGGTGCGAGCCACCATTCATTATCACGATACTGCTGATTTAGGAAGCTTTTTTTATACCGGATTGTCGCCCATTCATCCGTCCTATATGGCTCTTTACATTAGTGTTGCACTTTTGTCAATCATATATTTAGGTCCCCGAAAAATAGCATTTAATTTAAAATATGGGAAATCAATTGGAATTGCCATGTTTGTTGTTTTATTGGGCTACTTGTTTTTATTATCCTCAAAAGCTGGAATTATCACTTTTACAATTACAATAATAGTATTTATCACGGCTCAATATGTACGGCGAGTTAAACCTCTGCATTTGATCGTGATAATTTTAATGATAGGTCTTATTCCTGCTATTTTAATCAATTCCGTTCCCACCATTAAAGGTCGATTTCAGGCTATGATTACAGCTATTAAAAACCCTTCAGACGCAAGTCTTGATTCCAACGAAAGCAGTATGGAAAGGATTGCAATTTTAAAAACGTCTACTCAATTTGCCCTAAAAAATCTTCCTTGGGGCGTGGGAACCGGTGACATAAAAGATGAAATTTCTGAAAATTATAAACAATTGGGATCCATAACCATCAATGAACTGTATTTAAATCCCCATAATCAATTTCTGCAAACTACCATATCTTTGGGAATTCTTGGACTTCTTTCCTTATTAGCCATTCTTATTAGCGGTTTTCGAATTGCAATTAAAAAAAAGAATGTACTTTTCTTTAGTTTTGTTCTTCTAATTAGCCTTCATTTTCTTTTCGAATCCATGCTCGAACAGCAGGCTGGAGTCGTCTTTATTACCCTCTTTTATTCGCTGTTTTGCATCTGGGACGGAAACGACTTGGATTCAAAAGAAACGCTGTGAAAAGTGTTTAGAATGAGTTAGCTTGTCTTTCGATTTTTCTTTATTTTTGCTGTGTGATTTCTAATATCTTTAGAAAAAACTCTTATTATTTTGCTTTATGATTTGTCTTTTTCCCATTGCAAAAACTTTTTTTTGTACATTTGATAAAATATACATCAAATTGCGTTTAGTATCAATTTGTCAAAAATATCTACTATGAAAAAACATTCTTTATTAATTGCTTTATTTTTATTAATCGCAATTTCAGTTCAGGCTCAGACTTGTTATAGTCTTTTCTTTGACCAAATAAATGTAAATCATCAAGTTGATTTCAATATTTCGGAAAAGAATCAAGTTT
>JAQUGA010000040.1 GCA_028684405.1 Bacteroidales bacterium
ATAACGGACTTGAACCGTCAAATATACTCGCCATGCTCGGCGCACGAAAAAAAATAGAGGCTGTTAACAGCCTCTATTTCATGTTATAAGATAAGTTAGATTAAATTACACCTTGAGCCAATATTGCTTGAGCAACTTTTAAGAAACCTGCAATATTTGCACCTTTTACGTAGTTGATGTATTTTCCATCTTTTCCGCTAGCTACACATTGGCTATGAATATCATTCATGATTTGGTGTAACCATTTGTCAACCTCTTCATTAGTCCAAGAAATGTGCATTGCATTTTGAGTCATTTCTAAACCTGAACAAGCAACTCCACCAGCATTAACCGCTTTACCAGGAGCAAATAACATTTTGTTTTCGATGAAGAAATCAACAGCATCAGCAGTACAACCCATATTAGAAACTTCAGCAACCAATGTTACTCCGTTTGCTTTAAGTGTTTTAGCATCTTCTAGGTTCATTTCATTTTGAATAGCGCAAGGTAATGCGATATCAACTTTACATTCCCAAGGTTTTTTACCTGCATAGAACTTAGCATTAGGATATTTTGTTGCGTAAGGAGCTACAACGTCGTTTCCGCTTGTGCGCAATTCAACCATGTAAGCAATTTTTTCAGGTGTATTAATACCGTCTGCATCATAAATATATCCATCAGGACCAGAGATAGCAACAACTTTAGCTCCTAATTCAGTAGCTTTTAAAGTAGCACCCCAAGCAACGTTACCAAAACCTGAAACTGCCACTGTTTTTCCTTTTAAATCAATATTATGAGCTTTGCACATTTGCTCAACAAAATATAGAGCACCAAAACCTGTAGCTTCTGGACGCAAGCGTGAACCACCAAATGTTAGACCTTTACCAGTATATGTACCAGTATGCTCACGAGCTAATTTTTTGTACATACCAAACATGTAACCAACTTCGCGCGCACCTACACCAATATCTCCAGCTGGAACATCTCTGTCTGGACCTAATTCGCGCCAAAGTTCAGTAACAAAAGCTTGGCAAAAACGCATGATTTCACCATCAGATTTCCCTTTTGGAGAAAAGTCAGATCCACCTTTACCACCACCCATAGGAAGTGTAGTAAGAGCATTTTTGAAGGTTTGTTCAAATCCTAAAAACTTAAGAGATGAAAGATTTACAGAAGGGTGAAAACGGATTCCACCTTTGTATGGTCCAATAGCATTGTTATACTGTACGCGGTATCCTCTGTTAACTTGAACTTTACCACTGTCGTCAACCCAAGCAACTCTAAAGACAAAAGTACGATCTGGTTCTAGTAAGCGCTCAATAATAGAAGCTTTTTCAAACTGGGGATTCGCATTATATACGTCCTCAATTGACACTAAAACTTCGTGTGCTGCTTGTAAAAATTCTTTTTCACCTGGGTTTTTTCTTTCCAAGTCTTGCATTAATTGTTCTACGTTCATAACTGTAGGTTTTAAATATTATTAATTATTGTTAGTTCTTCAACGCTAAAATTCTTTATTTTTGATATTGCAAAGTTATAAATAAAATCAAATAACTGAACAAATTTCAATGCAAATATAAGCTTAATTTTGATATCAATTTCTAATTTAAAGAGTTTTAATTTATTCAAAAATAAAACATTGACTATCTGAATGTTATACTTTTTCGACCAAACCAACTCCCTTCTTAGCATCAATCATCACACGTAAGGAATCTTGAAAACGAATATGTTTTATAAAATCATCTTCAAATTCGATTTCACCCTCACTAAAATAATTCAAATCCACAAATCCACTTTTGTGATGTTCGTTAATCGTAAAGTAACCGACTTCAAATGAAGTTAGGTTTTGAAAAAAATGAGTTCCCTGGCTTGGTTCTATCAAGTAATCAGCAATAGATGACTCTATTATCAAACGCGATTCAGAAATATTTGACCATTTTACGGGAATACCTAGCCATGGATCGCTCGAGCCCCACCTTCCGGGACCAATTAATATATAATTTTTTTCCTCCTTCAACATTTTCTGATTTAATTGATCTATGGTTTCCACCAATAATGAATTGTTTGCAGGATTAAAATTTTCAGGTTTTACATATATAATATCGTACAAATCGTTCATAATTCCATTTCCAATTGCGTTTTCGCTATAAATGCATAATTCATTTTTTGGAATGGACATTAAATCTTCTGTAATTTCCTGATGGTTGTCAACTATGGGACGAATTTGTAATAAATAAAACCGATGTGGTTTCGAAGAATCATTCGACAATTCAACAGCAAACTCAATTTCGATGGGTTTGTTCATCTCAAAAGCACCAATTCGCAATACTTCACGAATCATTTCAGCCAATGGAAACTTATTGTATTTTAATATGTTAGCAAATGTTACAACTTTTTTTCCTTTTACATAACTCCCATCTACTATCATATTGTTTTCGAGATCATAAGTGGAGCTGACCCAATCCAATGTTTGGTCGTTTATCGCATCTTCTATCGGACGTTTCACAATGTTTATTCCGTCATCAATACTGGCTTTAAATGCTTCTTTATCCATACTTAATGAGTAAAAATATTTTTGCGTCTCTTGCAAAGCCATCTCCGTTGAAGAGAGTTGCAGGATTTTTTCGGGATACTGTGGCGACAATCTTAAGGTTTGAGCACCGTCGACAACGGCTTTTCCCAATCCAAACGCTAAATTAAGAATTCCTTCCTCCGGTTTTTCTAAATCAATGGGATAAAAGTTCAATGAACGTGCAACCCCAGACAGAACGGGATAAAAATAATTTCCATGCTGACTTCCAACTACTTCCTGAAGAACAATGGCCATCTTCTCTTCATCAATCAAATTTTTTGTGGCCAACATATATTTTCTACTATTTTTGAAAAAAACAGAGGCGTAAACACTTTTTATCGCCAACAATAAGTTCTCAAACATATCCTCTTCTTCCAAACAACATGGAATCATATAAGTACTATACACACCAGCAAAAGGCTGATAATGAGAATCCTCGAGCATGCTTGACGAACGCACAGCCAATGGTTTTTTAATAACACTAACAAAAGCTCTTAAATCTTCCTTTATTTTTTTAGGCAGTTTAGATTCGGTAAAAGTTTGCAATATTTGAAAATCATCTTCACAGTCTGAAACAAAATCATACAAATTGTTTTCATTCATAAACTCCGTAAAAACGTCCACACCAATATCCACCGTTGGGGGTATACTTAAAATAACGTTATCCCATTTATCCACCAAATCATTTCGCTTAATCATCGAATCTAAGAATGCCAATCCCCTACCTTTTCCGCCAACAGAGCCGTCACCAATTCGAGCAAAATTGAAATACTCATCAAATCTGTCTTTGTAAAAACCAGCAATCACACCTTTGGATTTGTTGTGTCGATAATGCGAAATAGCATTGTTTATAAACTTTCGCACTTCTGATAAATCATCAAAATCATCTTCAGACATTTGCTTAAAAATGGATGCAATTGAAAATAATGCACGAGCATTAAGCCATTTCGAAAAATTATTGCCCGAAATATGATGTCTCAAGCTTTCATCCGATATAGTCATCACTGCTTTTTGAAAGGCTTTCAAATTAGAAGCTCTTGCTATTTCATACTTCTTTTTAGGATCATAAAAAACAAAATCTCCAAATCCAAAATAACGATTGACAAAATCAGCCAATTCATTCGACAAAGTTTTCGAATTTTTATCAATGAAACCGGCTTTTAGAGCTTCGGCCTCTTCTTTTTTATCCAATTGTGAAGACTGAATTAAAACGGGCAAATAAGGATTGTCCTTTTTAATCATAGCACATAATATCAAACCCGCTTCTGTATTAAATTCTCCATCCTTTAAAAAACTAATATCCGAAATAACACCCAAAATATTGTTTTTATATTTTAAATACATCTCTTGTGCATCTTCAAAATTATTGGCCAATAAAACTTTAGGACGCCCTCGCATTCGCATCATTCGCTGATGTTCGTTCAATCCTTCGGTCATAAAAATTAAAGATTGCTTGAAAATAAGTTTATATAAATTGGGCAAATAGGCTGAATAAAACCGAACCGAATCTTCAACCAAAATAATAGCCTGAACACCTATTTCTAACATATCGTGATCGGCATTCATTTTATCTTCAATAAGTTTGATAATTGCCATTAAAAGATCTTCGTCTCCCAGCCAACTAAACACATAATCAATGGCTTCAATTCTATTTCCTTTAATGAGCATACTTGCTTCTCGCGAAAAAGGGGTCAATACCACAATCGGTATCTCTTCACTTTTTTTTCGAAATTTGAGAGAGATATCAACGGGATTCTTGTCGCCCATCTCAAACATCACTATGATTAAATCAAAACGGTCTTCATCATACAAACGAAGCGCCTCTTCGATGTCTGTTTTTAAAATAATTTCAGGGGGTCGGGAAAGATTTAATGAAGTATATTCATAAAATAATTTCTCGTCAATCCGGCCATCTTCTTCAAATAAAAACGCATCATACGGACTGCATAAAAGCAAAACTCGATGAATCCTTTTTCGCATTAAGTCCTGATAGGGAATTTCCTTGTAACTATACTTTATCAGCTGAGTGAGGTCTTTCATCTGTTTTTTCATTTTAATATGTGATATTTTTATCCATAAACATTCAGAAAAATAAATTATTTAGGCAAAGATACATTAATATCTATGTTTATAATTCAACTTTAATAATCAGAAAAACGATAAAATTTGCAAATTAATGGCAACTTCAAGTCAAATTTTGTAATTTTATCCCCTGAATAAATTGTAAACAAAAATAAAAATGATACAAAAAAGTTTTCAAGAAGAGATTTTGGAAGGCATTCCCAGTGAATTACCCGAACTTATGCCGTTCGACACCAGCGTAAATCATGCACCCAAAAGAAAAGAAATTTTAAATGCAAATGAAAAAAAACTTGCTCTAAAAAATGCACTGCGATATTTTGAACCCCAACATCATGCGGTATTAGCGCCAGAGTTTATAGATGAGCTTAATAAATATGGTCGGATTTATATGTACCGATTTATGCCAAAACATAAGATTTATGCACGTCCAATTAATGAGTATCCAGCAAAATCGAAACAAGCAGCGGGGATTATGTTGATGATTCAAAACAACTTAGACCACGCCGTGGCTCAGCATCCGCATGAGTTAATCACCTATGGTGGAAACGGTGCTGTTTTTCAAAACTGGGCACAATATCGATTAACGATGAAGTATTTGTCGGAAATGACCGACGACCAAACTCTGGCTATGTATTCGGGACATCCCATGGGACTTTTTCCGTCGCACAAAGATGCTCCCAGAGTTGTTGTAACCAATGGAATGATGATTCCCAACTACTCGAAACCCGATGATTGGGAAAAATATAATGCACTTGGCGTGACTCAATACGGACAAATGACAGCCGGTTCGTATATGTACATTGGTCCCCAAGGAATTGTTCACGGAACTACCATTACTGTTTTAAATGCAGGTCGGAAAGTTTGTCCCGATGGTTTGGCTGGAAAGCTGTTTATTACTGCTGGACTCGGTGGAATGTCGGGTGCACAACCCAAAGCCGCAAATATTGCTGGATGCATTTCCATTACTGCCGAAATCAATCCAAAAGCAACAAACACACGTCATTCTCAAAAATGGGTTGATGAAGTGTATGACAATCTCGACACACTTTTCGATAAAGTAAAACAAGCACAAAAAGAGAAAAAAGT
The DNA here is from genome assembly GCA_028684405.1 of Bacteroidales bacterium. Lineage (GTDB taxonomy): Bacteria > Bacteroidota > Bacteroidia > Bacteroidales > WCHB1-69 > JAQUGA01. Next base: position 5,720 of record JAQUGA010000040.1, read on the forward strand.
GATCTCCTTTGCGTATCAAGGAAATATTGTAGATCTTTGGGAATACGTGGTAAAACATAATATTGATGTTCATTTGGGCTCCGACCAAACTTCGCTTCACAATCCATGGTCAGGTGGCTACTACCCTGCTGGATTGACTTTTGAAGAGTCCAATAAAATGATGTCGGAAAACCCAAGTTTATTTAAAGAAAAAGTACAAGAAAGTTTACGAAGACAAGTTTCCGCCATCAATACTCTTGCAAGTAGAGGAATGTACTTCTTCGATTATGGCAATGCCTTTTTGTTGGAATCAAGCAGAGCCGGTGCTGAAATCACAAAAGAAGACGGCTCTTTTATCTATCCGTCTTATGTTCAAGACATTATGGGACCGATGTGTTTTGATTATGGATTTGGACCTTTCCGTTGGGTATGCACATCTGGCAAACCCGAAGACTTAGATAAATCAGATAAAATTGCCATGCAAGTCTTGGAAACCATGGCTCAAAATTCGCCCATGGAAATTCAACAACAGATGCGAGATAATATTCAATGGATACGTGGAGCCAAAGAAAACAAACTGGTTGTAGGATCGCAAGCAAGAATTTTATACGCTGATGCAGAAGGACGCATGAAAATTGCGGAAGCCTTCAATAAAGCGATTCTTTCAGGCGAAATTACTGCACCCATTGTTCTCGGACGCGACCACCATGATGTTTCAGGCACAGATTCGCCTTTTCGTGAAACATCAAACATTTATGATGGATCCGCTTTTACCGCCGATATGGCTATTCAAAATGTAATTGGAGATGCTTTTAGAGGTGCCACTTGGGTGTCCATTCATAATGGCGGCGGTGTTGGCTGGGGCGAAGTCGTAAACGGAGGCTTTGGAATGCTCCTCGACGGAAGCGATGATGCCGACCGAAGATTAAAATCGATGTTGCATTGGGATGTAAATAATGGCATTGCCCGAAGAAATTGGGCTAGAAATAAGGAAGCCATCTTTGCCATTAAAAGAGCAATGGAACTTGAACCTAAACTCAAAATAACAATACCTAATTTTGCTGATGATCAATTAATTTCAAAACTGATTGATTAATTTGAATAACATAATATTATTGGAATAAAATTAACTTAAGTGTCAGGATTAAAAGTAACAAATTTTTTTCTGACACTTTTTTTAAACTTCTTTTTTATAAATTCACTACTCATAATTACAAACAATAAATTGTTTAACTTTATTCAAAAATCTTTACTTTAAGTTTTAAAAAATCGTATATTTGTCCCATGATTGAAACCCTATTAATTATCGATTTCGGATCGCAATACACTCAACTTATCGCTCGCAGAATCAGAGAATTAAACATCTACTGCGAAATCCATCCGTACAACAAACTTCCAAACAAAGTGGAAGGTTTAAAAGGCGTTATATTGTCTGGCAGTCCTTTTTCTACTAAAGCGACGGATGCTCCGATGATTGAGCTTTCAAAATATCGTTCAAAAACACCTGTGTTAGGCGTATGTTATGGTGCACAACTTATGGCACTAACTTCTGGAGGAGACGTTCAGCAATCGGAAATTCGAGAATATGGCAGAGCCAATTTGTCATACATCGACCCGAAATCTGCATTAATGCAAGATATTCCACTTCAAAGTCAAGTTTGGATGTCGCATGCCGATACTATTTTGTCGATTCCCGATAATTTCTCAGTCATAGCAAGCACTTCCAATGTAAAAGTTGCCAGTTATAAAATTGAAAATGAAGAGACATACGGCATTCAATTTCATCCCGAAGTATATCATTCTACGGATGGAATGACCTTGCTGAAAAACTTTGCCGTTGGTATTTGCCAATGTGAACAAAACTGGTCACCCGATTCGTTTGTAGAATCGAGCATTCGTGATTTGCAAAAACAACTTGGAAACGACAAGGTGATACTTGGCCTTTCGGGCGGTGTTGACTCTTCTGTAGCCGCTCTTTTGCTTCACAAAGCCATTGGCAAAAACCTGCATTGTATATTTGTAGACAATGGTTTGCTTCGCAAAAATGAGTTCAATCAAGTTTTGGAATCCTATAAAAACTTAGGATTAAATGTAAAAGGCGTAGATGCAAGTGCTGAATTTATTTCAAATCTTTCTGGAATTTCTGATCCTGAAGCAAAACGCAAGGCTATTGGAAAAACTTTTATCGATGTTTTTGATCGCGAAGCGCACCAAATTGAAGATGTAAATTGGCTGGCTCAAGGAACGATTTATCCCGACATTATTGAATCGATATCCGTTAAAGGACCTTCTGCAACCATCAAATCGCATCATAATGTTGGCGGTTTGCCTGATTATATGAAATTAAAAGTGGTAGAACCTTTAAAGTTGCTTTTTAAAGACGAAGTTCGCCGCGTTGGAAAAGCTTTGAAATTGCCCTCAAACATACTAAATCGTCATCCTTTTCCGGGTCCAGGACTTGGAATACGTATTTTGGGCGATATTACCGTTGACAAAGTAAAACTTTTGCAAGAGGTAGATCATGTTTATATTGAAAACCTGAAAGAGGCGGGTTGGTACGATAAAATTTGGCAAGCTGGTGCCGTATTACTACCTATACAAAGCGTTGGCGTTATGGGAGATGAAAGAACGTACGAGAAAGTAGTTGCATTGCGAGCCGTTACATCAACAGACGGAATGACAGCCGATTGGGTTCATATTCCGTATGAAATTTTAGCAAAAATCTCTAATGATATCATTAATAAAGTCCCCGGTGTAAACAGAGTTGTTTATGACATTAGTTCAAAACCACCTTCCACCATAGAATGGGAATAAAAACACACAACTATGAAAAAGACCCTTTCTGTAATCTTCATTACATTTATTTTTCAGTTTTCAATTTTTTCGCAAACGGAAAAATCAAGCAAAACGGAGGTAAAAAACGGCACTGAATATTTTGTACATGAAATATGCAAAGGACAAACTTTATATGGAATTTCCCGAATGTATTCTATTCCTATTGATTCAATATTAGTACACAACAAAGAAGTGACCAGTGCATTGCAAATTGGAAGCTTACTTTACATTCCAACATATAAAAAACCATCAAAAGCTGAAAATCAGGTTATTGAAAGCAAACCAAAACAAGCAACCTGGCATACTGTTGTGCAGGGTGAATCCTTATATTCTATTTCCAGAAAATACAATACAAGTATTGATGAGCTAAAAAAATTGAATCCAGGAATTAGCGAAAATCTTAGTATTAATCAAAGAATAGAAGTTCCATCACAAAAATCCGATCCAACTCACCCTACTCAAATCGAAAATGTAATCACAACTCCAAAACCAGAGGTTGAAAAAACCATTGTAGAAGAACCAGCGAAAGAAGAAAAACCCAAACAAAAAGATTCTACAATCATTACTAAGCCAGCAATATCCTCCAATAAAATCACGAATGAAATTAATATAGCTTTGATGGTTCCCCTTTTTACGGACCAAAACCACAGCATAAATATTTCAAACATTAAATCCGTTTCAGACATTAACAACGTTCAATCATTCAAATTTATCCAATTTTATTTGGGTTTCTTGGAAGGAGTTAAACAATTTGAAGGAAAAAACATCAAAATAAATTTAAAAGTATACGATGTAGCTGAAGGAGTTTCTGCAGTTAAAAAAATCACTTCAGAATCTAGTTTTGCAAAAACACATTTGATTGTTGGGCCACTATTTTCTTCTCCATTCAGTGAAGCTCAAAAATGGGCCAACAAAAATGGTGTTTACATTATTAACCCATTTACTATGCAAAGCAATGTTATAAAAAATTCAGCATTTACATTCAAACTTACCTGCAATGAAAAAGAGAAATATGCTCGTTTGTCCAACGCTATTGAGCAGCAATTTCCAAATGCAAATGTCATTTTGGTTTACAATAAAAACAAAGACACGAATAATGTTTCATTGCTTAAAAGCAGTTTTTCCAATACAAAACTCAAATCAAACATAAAAGATGTCATCTTTAACGAACGGGGCATTAATGGAATTAAGGAACGTTACGAAAACAACCGTCCAAATGTAGTTGTCAGTTTTCTTTCTGGCGAAGCAACCATAACAAACTATGTTCGTAGACTTTATGAATTAAAAAGAGACAGCGTTTACCTATTTTGCCCAAGCGAATGGATGGTTTACGACAATATTGAATCGGAGTATTTGCAGTCATTAAATGCTCATTTCTACGGCAATTATTTTGTTGATTATCGCAACCAAAAAACAATGGAATTTGTCCAAAACTTCATCCAGAAATACAACACAGAGCCACTTATCGAAAACTTCGGATTTCAAGGCTACGATGTTGCTACTTTTTTTATTGGATTAATGACCGAATATAGAGACGAATGGATTTTAAACATTAACAAAAACAAGCACGACCTACTTTCAATAAATCTTTCTTTTGAGAAAAAATCTGAGGGAAATGGGTATGAAAACAGGAAAATACAAATAATAAAACTGTGCAATTACGAATTTATACCTTACGATACCAATTGCAATATGAATAGAGAAGAAATCCGTTACTAATTTTACAAGCCTGAATTTAAATCTTTTACCAAAAAATACATATTCTCTGCAATGGGAAGATAGCCGTATTCAAAACAATAAACATACGTATCCCCTTTCTGGGTAGTATAAGTATGCGTATGATAATTGGGATTAAATCCTTTTTCCAATAATTTATCTCGATTAATCTTTGTTTTTCCAGTAGGATTAAACTCTTGTAATATCCTGCGATTTTTCCTTAGAATGTTGATTGTATTTCTAACAAAAATGTTTGCATCACTATTCAAACGATTGTTGTATGAATTTCTGCATTGATCAGAGCAAAATCTTTTATCGGATCTGCCCACGATTGGTTCTTCACACTCAAGACATCTCTTTTTTGCTTCCATTATCACATTTTTTTTTACAAATTTAAAGAAATTACCAATCAAGTAAAATAATCCTTGAAAAAATATTTTTTTTGAAATAGAACAATCCAAATTTGCGATTTTGAAAACATTAAGACTTAACTACAATTATAGCATCCAAAAGAATAATATACTCGTAAAGAATATCACAGATGTAAAACACTTGCTTTAAAATATCCAATGATTTGGTGTTCTATTTGCACTAAGCATATAAACTTATTCTGGCGATTAATATTAAAAAAGGGCTTTCAAGAAAGCCCTTTTTTAATATTATCTACTTCTATATAGTATTACTTGTCCAAATTGCTCTCTTTGTTTATTTTTAGAGTCGCGATATCGTATTGCGTAAAAATAGGCTCCTTCTTCTGCTTGTGATCCTGAAATTTTTCCGTCCCAACCATAATTGATGTTTTTGGTTTCAAACACTTTTCCACCAGTTCTGGTAAAAACCACCATCTCATAATCGCTGATATCTCCATTATAAACGGGCAAAAACTCATCGTTTCGTCCATCTCCATCTGGAGTAAAGGCCGTTGGTACATAAATTTGATAACAATCTTCAACTTGTACAAAAATCCTTAACAAAGTATCTGTCCCGTCATTTCTTGTGGCACGAACAACAAAAACAGAAGATTCTGTGGGTTCAACTATTTTTTCAAAGTCAGTACTTCCATCCGACCAAGCTACAGACACTGCTCCTAGAACCGAAAGACGAGCGGGCGTCCATCTGCAAATAATCGTATCTTTTGAAGCAAAAACAGGAATTACACTTAAAGTTGAACGAGGTGTTTCTTGAAATGCATCAAGTTCTTTAGTTTTTACAGGCTTTTCATCAGCCACTGAAACTGCTATTTTTTGAGGAGTAGATTCAAGGTTCTGCACTTTAGGAGCTGGATGCACCATTTCTAATGTTTGAGGTTCTATGTTTGGTTTTATCAACTCAACCGACTTAGCAGGTTCGGGGTTTGAAATATCCGATTGTGTTTTCCTTTTCTCTGATATAATTTTATTTTCAACTAAACTATTATCTTCAACTGGTTTACTTTCTTTGACAACAATTGTTTTTATATTCTCTTTTTGATTGGGCAATTCTATTAAATTATTATCTACTACAGCATTTTCATTTTGCACAAAATTGTTATAAGCAAAATACAAAGCGACCGAAATAAAGGCAACTGCGGCTATACCCGTGAATAATTTAGCATAACTAAAAGATGCTTTAATATTATATTTAATCAAGTCTGGATTTTTCTGAATATTTTTCCAAACATGACCAGAAGGATTCTCGGCATAATCGTAGAGATTATCTTTAAAAATTTCTCCTATGTTTTTATCTGTTTTCATATATCATTTATAATTGTGCCATTTTTTTATTTTCAGACTCTGTTAACTCATTGATTTTTTGTTGCAACGAACGTCGAGCTTTTAGCAATTGAGACTTGGAAGTATTAACAGATACATTTAATTCATCTGCAATTTCCTTGTGTGAATAACCTTCGATTTCAAACATGTTAAAAACCATGCGATAACCTGGAGGTAATTCTTCAATCATTTGTAGAAGGACTTTAGTATTAAGCTTATCGTAATTATCAATTCTAACATCTTCAACAATTTCCACAATTTCGTCAATATTTGCATGATACGACGACTTTTGTTTTGCACGATAATAATTCAAAGCCGTGTTTACCATTATTCTTCTAACCCAACCTTCCAAAGAACCATCAAGTCGGAAATTCTTCAAATTCAGAAAAACTTTAATAAATCCATCTTGAAGAATATCCTCTGCCTCTTCAATTGTATCTGAATAGCGTATACAAACGCCTTTCATTACTGGTGCAAACTTATTGTAGAGAGCTTGCTGAAATTTCGATTTCCCTTCTACACACCCCTTAACAAGTTCTTCATCAGTCATAATTCGATTTGGCAGTTTCATTGATAAGACATTTTATAAATACTAAAAGGTGTCTATACAGGGAGTTATCTATTATTTTTCTTGGAAAGATAAAACATATCAGAAAAATTATTATCAGCAAATATCTGGTTTCCAACCCTTAACATGTCATCCATTTCTATTGTACGATACTTATCTATCTCATTATTAATTAAATCTATGTTGCCCAAACATTCATAGTAGGCTAAATTCATAGCTTTATTTAATATATTCATTCTGGAGAACATCATCACAGATGTCGTTTTGTTAATCACTTTTTCCAATTCGGCTGGTTTTATACCCTCTTTCATTAGCAATTTGAGCTCTTGATTTATGGCATCGTTTGCTTGATTTGGATCAACGTCTTCAGCTATATGACCTACAATATATAGTAATCCCTCATCTATTGAGCCCGATACACTGCTATTGATTGCTGAAAAAAGCCCCTTTTTTTTATACAAGTTTTTGTACAATCGAGAAGATGTTCCATTGGCAAGTACATCCGAAAGAATGTCGCCTACATAATAATCATCTTCCGACCTTTTTGCCATATGAAATGCTTTATAAATTGCATTTGTAGGAACATTTCGTTCCACTTCCAGAAAGCGATACTTTTCCTGAACAGGTTCTGAAGGAAGATTTCGTTGATAATCATAATTGGGTTCAATATCACCAAACCATTTTTCGGCCAATCTAATCATTTCATCTGGATCAACATTTCCAGCAATAGTCAAAATAGCTCTATTGGGACGATAATGTTTGCTAAAAAAGCCTTGAATATCTTCTAAATTAGCATTTTGAATATGACTAAGATCGATTCCTATTGGATTCCAACGATACGGATGAACTTTGTATGATAGATTATGCAAAAGCAACATTGCATCACCATATGGCTGATTTAAATAGGATTGTCGAAATTCTTCGCTTACCACTTTCTTTTGAGTTTCTAGAGATTTTTCGGAGATTAATAAATTCTTCATTCGATCCGATTCTACCCAAAAAGCCGTTTCAACGTTAACGGCAGGCAAGGTAATGTAGTAATTGGTGATGTCTCTGGAAGTAAAAGCATTGTTTGATCCTGCCGCTTCTTGTATTGGTTTATCAAATTTTGGCACATTTGCTGAGCCTTCAAACATTAAATGCTCAAACAAATGGGCAAATCCAGTTTTTTCAGGATTTTCATCCCTCGACCCAACATCATACAATAGATTAAATGCAGCCAAGGATGTATTTAAGTCTCTATGAACAATAATTTTCAAACCATTGCTTAATTGAGTTTTGTGGTATCTAATCATCTGTTTTTACTTGCAGGTTTAAGTTTTCCATAATTTCTCTCACATTATTGCTTGACGGTGTTTGATACAATGCCAAATCAAAAAATCTAAGTGCGGCATAAAAATGATCAAAAATATCCGATTGAATTTCTTCATAAATTATCCACTCTTTACTGCGGCAAAAAACATATACTTCCAAAGGAATCCCTTTGTCGGAAGTGGGCAATTGACGCACCATCAGTGTCGACTCTTGACTCAAGGTATCCAAAGATCTCAAATACGCTTGCATATACATTCTAAAAATTCCGATATTGGTTTGATTTCTCCCATTCACAGCAAGTGACTTATCGAAACTCATGTTTGCGTTGTATTCATCAATCTCTTTTTGTTTTTCTATCACGTAATCTGAAATCAATTCTATTTCCTTATATGAATCAAGCATTTCGGGTGTACAAAATTTCACCGTTTCCATGTCTATATAAAGGGCTCTTTTTATTCTTCTTCCTTCCGATTCAAACATTCCACGCCAATTTATAAAGGAATCTGAAATCATAGCATAAGCTGGGATGTATACAATTGTTTTATCAAAGTTACGAACTTTAACAGTGGTTAGTGCAATTTCAATAACATCGCCATCTGCTTTGTATTTGTCCATTGTAATCCAATCTCCGGGACGTGCCATATCGTTCGCCGACAGCTGAACACCCGCAACTAAACCCAACAATGCATCTTTAAACACCAACATTAATACAGCACTTAAAGCACCTAAACCAGCTAAGAAAGTCAAAGGAGATTTGCCTAAAATAGTGGCTAAAATTAATACGCCTGCAAAAAATGACAAAAGCACTTTGATAAGTTGCAAATAGCCTTTAATCGGCTTATAATTTGATATTTCCCAATTGTTGTATATCTCTCCAAAAGTATCAATCAATGTGTATAATGATAACAATATTACAAGCACAATGTAAACACCAAGCACTGCCAAAATAAAAGACAGCCATCCAGGATTGTAGGGTAAAACAAAAGGGATATACTTATAAATAAGAGCTGCGGGAACGATGTATGAAACTCGGGTGAAAAACTTATTGCTAAAAAGTTTATCATCCCAATCGTTAGAAGTCCTTTTTACAATTTTTTTAATGATTTTAGCCAC
>JAQUGA010000041.1 GCA_028684405.1 Bacteroidales bacterium
AAAGAATCAAAGAGTTATATCCTTTGGTAAGCATACTCTATCTTGACTTTGATAGCGGAATGAGCGAAGCAAATATTTTGAATCGTTTGCATTTTTTGAGTGATAATGCCACCGAAGAAGTTCAACACTCTTCAACTAAAAAAACAGAAAACATAATTGCGAATAACAAAGTTTTATAAATAGCTAAAAAAAAAGCATTATTACAAGTCAGCCTGTGACTATTTTGACCCGTAAGATAGTCACAGGGTGACTTATTCACCAGATAGTTACAGGGTGACTGTTTCACCAGCTATATTTTTCGTCCTACTTTATACCCACTTAATGCAAAATAGAGGATGAACAAATAACTAGGAATATTGATTAGATATGCCAATTGTGGATTAAAAGCATCCGATAGCATTCCATAAATCAAGGGCATAACAGCACCACCAGCCACAGCCATAATTAAAAAAGAGGAGCCCAGTTTTGTATATTTTCCCAAACCTCCAATGGCAAGAGGCCAAATGGCAGGCCACATAATAGCATTTGACAGACCCAATAGAGCGATAAAGCTAACCGATGTCCACGAAGTGGTAACAATAGCCATAGTGCTAAACAAAAGGCCACTAATGGCACTTATCAAGAGTGCTTTGTTTTGCGAAATATATTTAGGAATGGTAGCGATGCCTATAAAATATCCAATGATCATCGCAGTCAAAGTAACAGATGTGAAGAATTTTGCAGAATTAAACGGAATATTGTTCCATAATCCGTAACTGATGATGGTGTCTGCCGCCAAAACTTCTACACCCACATATAAAAATAGAGCAATGACTCCCAAAAACAGATAAGGATAATTAAAAATACTATCATGGTCTTGTTTGTGTTCTTCATCCTCTTCCTCCTCGATATCGGGCAAACTTGAAAACTTAATCAAAATAGCCAGAATAAAAAGAGAGACAGCAATGAAAATATAGGGAATTACAACTCTCGCAGCCAATTCATCTAGGAATGGAACTTTAGCCGCTTCGGACAAAGTTTCCAGTGTGGCCTGAACCGCATCGCCATCTTTCATAATAAAATAGGATAAAAGCAATGGAGCTAAAACTCCTGCAATTTTGTTGCTCACACCCATAATACTAATCCTTTTTGCGGCACTTTCAATCGGCCCAACAATAGTAACATACGGATTTGCAGCGGTTTGCAAGAGTGCCAAACCGGTTCCCAAAACAAAAAGCCCTAATAAAAACATCCAATAAGTTCGTGTCAATGCTGCGGGAATAAAAATTACTGCACCCAAGGCCATAATCATCAAACCAATCATCATTCCCTTCTTAAATCCACTTTTTTGTAAAACAAAAGAGGAGGGAATGGCCATTATAAAATAGGATATGTAAAAAGCAAAAACGACCAGATAGGACTCAAAATGATTGAGTTCGCAAGCTATTTTTAAGTATGGAATTAAAACTCCATTCAGCCATGTAATAAATCCAAAGATAAAAAACAATGCACCAATAATAAGAATGGGCATCATGCTGTTTTTTTTATTTTTCATATTTCCGTGTTTTTGTATTTTAAAGCGTAAAAATAGTACTATTCATGTAAAAAACAGAAATTATTTGAATTTAATACTTATTATTGTCGGATGTAACAGAAAAAACATATATAACAGAAAGAATATCAAATAACTAAAAGGAATTTAAAAATTTGATTTCCTTTTCCTAATTTTGTCTCATTCCTAATGGATGAATTGCGAAATTCAGCATTATAAACATACCAGCTTCGTTTTCTATCCTTTAGAAAGAGGAAGAGAAAATAAAGCAGGATATTGATGAAAGCAAATTGCAAAAAAATAATAACTGCTTTTCTATCGAATATTTTTCTTTAAAACTTATTATTTGTAATTTCGTGAAACATATCAATCATTTTCAAAATTATGAAACCAAGTTTAGTAGTATTAGCAGCAGGTGTAGGAAGTCGTTACGGCGGATTAAAACAAATTGACAAACTAGGACCTACGGGCGAAACCATCATTGATTATTCAGTTTACGACGCTTATAAAGCCGGTTTTGGGAAAGTTGTTTTTGTGATTCGAAAAAGCATTGAAGCTGATTTTAAAGAAGCCATTGCCGATAAGTATTCTGGAAAAATAGAAGTTGATTATGTTCTTCAGGAAATTGATAAAACTCCGTACTCTTTTGACACATCACATCGTCAAAAACCATGGGGAACAGGACATGCCGTGCTGATGGCGGCCGAAAAAGTGAACGAAAACTTTGCTGTTATTAATGGCGATGATTTTTATGGGGCAGATGCTTTTTTGAAAATGAAAGATTTTCTAGAAAAAAACAGTGGTAAAAAAGGCAAGTTTTCGATGGTGGGTTACTATCTTAAAAACACCTTATCGGAAAACGGTTTTGTATCTCGCGGGCTTTGCCAAGTAGACGAAAATGGAATTCTAACAGACGTTACCGAACTTACTAAAATTCAAGAAGTGAATGGCGAAATTATCTTTGAAGACAAAGATGGAAATTCCAAAAACCTAGAAAGAAATAGCTTGGTTTCGATGAACTTTTGGGGATTTACTCCCGACCTGTTTGCCAACTTAAAAGAACTTTTCATTGAGTTTTTGAAAGAAAATGCTCAAAGTGAAAAAGCTGAATTCTATATTCCTTTTGCTGTAAACGACCTGATTAAAGCCAACAAAGCAAGTGCTAAAGTACTTAGCACAACAGCATCATGGTTTGGGGTAACGTACCGCGAAGACAGAGAAATGGTCGTCAACAACTTAAAAGAACTTCATGATAACAAGGTTTATCCAAGTCCGCTTTGGTAAACTTTTCTAAATAGTGATTGCAAGAAAACGCCAACTTCATCGTTGTTCTCACAACGAAATTTGGTTATTTACGCCAGTAAACGCCCAAAATTCGTTGTATCAAAAGCCTCGAATTTGACGTTTTCTTATCAATCACTGAGTTTTTTAAAAATCACTAAACTTTATGATTTGTTGCTCGAATCTTTTTCTCATATTCTTGAATCTTTTGCGTTTTTTGAACTATTATTCAGCTCTAAATCTCATTAACAGGCTAAATTTAAGTATTTTATATAATATGAGCAAAAAATTACACACAAAAGATTCAATAAAGTTTTCAACACTACATTGCTGATATTCAGAATGTTGAGGGTTTTCTTAGAGATACTAAATAGGGTCCGTATAGAACGTCTGATTACTTCGTTGTTTTTTGCAACAACCTACTACATATCGAAACGCTGCATGTTGGTATTTTCTCGACTCCTAGACAGACTCTAATTAGGACTAGTTTATATTTCATGAACAGAAACTAGCTTATAAAAACCCAATTGGTTTTATATTTCGTTTGCAACAAGAATTTTTTTATGGGCGTATTTTCCGGTTTTTCAATTTCCGGATCAACTTTCAACACGGATTCTGCTGTTTGACGTGCTTTCAATAAAATTGCATCATCCTTACTTAAATCTGCTAATTTAAAATCCAGCAATCCACTTTGTCGAGTTCCATCAATATCACCAGGCCCTCGAATTTTTAAATCTAAATTGGCAATTTCAAATCCATCATTGGTATGCAACATGGCAGAAATTCTGTCTTTTCCATCTTGTGTGAGATCATATCCGGTAACCAAAATACAATAGGATTGCTCGGCACCTCTTCCCACTCTGCCTCTTAGCTGATGAAGTTGCAAGAGTCCAAACCGCTGTGCGTCTTCAATTATCATAACTGAGGCATTTGGAACATCCACTCCCACTTCAATCACCGTCGTAGAAATCAGAATATTGGTTTCGCCTTTTTTAAAACGATCCATTTCATATTGCTTCTCTTCTGGCTTCATTTTTCCATGCACGACACTAATCGCAAAATCGGGTAAAGGGAAATCATGAGACAGCGCCTCCAGTCCATCATTGACATGCTTTAAATCAAGAGTTTCAGACTCTTCAATTAATGGAAAAACGACATAAACCTGACGTCCTTTGGCAATTTCTTCTCGCATTATCCCTTGAATCCGAAGACGATTTTTATCGTAAAAATGCATCGTTTTAATTGGTTTTCTGTTTTTTGGCAACTCATCAATTATCGAAACATTCAAATCGCCAAACAAGGTCATCGCCAAAGTTCTGGGAATTGGCGTAGCGGTCATTACCAAGACGTGTGGCATAGGATTGTTCTTTCCCCAAAGTTTTGCTCTCTGTGCGACTCCAAATCGGTGTTGCTCGTCTATTATAGTTAGACCTAGGTTTTTAAAAACAACACTATCTTCGATCAAAGCATGCGTTCCAATAATTATGGAAGTAGTTCCATTGGCAAGATTTTCTAAAATTTTCCTTCGGGCGGCAACTTTAGTAGAGCCAGTAAGCAGTTCAACATCTACATCCATGTCTCCCAATAAATTTTTTATGGTGGCATATTGTTGTTGCGATAAAACTTCTGTAGGCGTCATGATGCACGATTGATAATTGTTGTCGCAGGCAATCAACATGGTCATCAATGCAACTACGGTCTTTCCGCTTCCAACGTCGCCTTGCAAAAGACGATTCATCTGTGCGGGTCCTTTTAAATCAGCACGAATCTCTTTAATTACCTTTTTTTGAGCTTGGGTCAACTCAAAAGGCAGTTTTTCATGATAAAAAGTATTAAAAAACTCACCCACCAAAGGAAACTCGTGACCTCGGATTCTCGTCAATCGAAGCTGTTTTGTTCGATATAAATTCAATTGATTAAAAAAGAGTTCTTCAAATTTAATTCGATGAATGGCCCTTGCCAATGTTTGCTTATCTGTGGGATAATGAATATTAAACAAAGCCTCTTCCCTAGACAATAAATTATTTTGTTGAACAATTTCAGGACTTAAATTTTCGGGGATAGTACCTTTTATTTGCAGCAACATCGCATGTGCCATTTTAGAAATAGCCCTGGAATCAACTCCTCTTTTTTTTAGTTTTTCGCTGGTATTATACAGCGGTTGAAAAGGGATAAAATTTACTTTTGTATCGCTTGAAAAAACATCTAATTCAGGATGAGTAATATTGTATTTACGATTAAAAATAGTCGGTTTACCAAAGAGTAAATATGTTGTATTGGGACGAATAGAATCAACAATCCACTTTATGCTATTAAACCAAACCAGTTCAATGCTGCCCGTTTCATCTTCAAATTTAGCAACCAATCTTTTGGTTCTTTTCTCTCCAATAATCTGAATCGAACGAATTTGTCCTTTGAGCTGGATATAGGATAAGTCGTCACTGATTTCGGATATGGTATGGATTTTAGATTTGTCAACATAGCGATATGGGAAGTAGTTTAGTAAATCCTCATAGGTAAAAATACCGAGTTCTTTTTTAAGGACTTCAGATTTAGCAGGACCTACGCCCTTTAGATACACAATCGGTGTTTTCAACAAATCTAACATATTCAGCAATTAATCTACAAAAATAAAAAACTCCTCGAAATGAGGAGTTTTTAAAAGGTTATTATGAAAACATTTTTTAGAAATCCCACAAATCGTGTTCAAATTTACGGATTTCGTTTGTAATACGATCCGATTCTAAAACCTGATCAAGTCCATTTAACAAGAATTGGTTTATCTCTCTATTGTTATAGAGATTTTCTTCACGCATAATAAAACTTGAGAACATTCTTTTCCAGAAGAAATCTTCGTATGAACGTCTTTCTGCTGTATTAAATGCATTAAAAGCATCATTGGTAGCAAGTACAGGTCTTATTTCGGGGAAATGCAACCAACCAGCCCCCATGAATAATTTATCTATGAGTTCATCCTCAAATTCATCCTCGTCGCTTCTAAACTTTTCTGCCAAGGCAGCAGTTGGGTCTTCCACATAAAACAAGGGTTCAATAGCGATGATTCTCACATCTAAAACAGAACGTTGTTTGTCAAAGAACCACATTTCCTTAATATCCAGAGCTAAAAAATCACTCTTTTTGTACGGATCCACGAATTCAATTTCGCCGATAACAAAACCTTCGTCATCAAATTGAGGCATTTTCTTTTTAGTTCCTAGCTTCCCTTTAAATTCCGAGAAAAACTGAGGAATATTACACCATTGATCCGTGTAAATCATGATTGGATTTGGATTGCTTTCGGAAGAGTCTAGAGCACTGTATATTACATCCCAAAAGCTCAACCAATTTCCTTGTGAGCTCCCAGAAGTAAGGTCGCCAAGATTAGGGAAATGCAATGGATGATTTATTTTTTCTCTCAAATCTATCCTTCTCCAAATCGTTTTCGCCCACATAACATCTGCTTCACGAAGATGAACATAACTTACAGGTGCTCTATTGTACACATGCGTTTTGTCATAAATACCATCGATTTTTTGACGAATTGGCTCTCTTTGAACCCTTTCACCTGTTGTAACTTGATTATTGTTTACGTCCGCATTGTTCTCATCGAAATTTTGTGCCGATGCAATATTTCCAAAAACGAACATCATTAACAATACTAAAATAATTTTCATAATAACCTCCTTTTATAATTTATCTTAATCTAACAGAAACACCTAAGTTATCGGAGTTTACATTAATATTAATAGGCTTTCCATCCACACTTGGAGTCACTTTTACATCGTATACAATAAGTGGTGAACCAGGTTCAGCAGAGTTAATATAACCTTGCATTTCGGCCGAGAATCTATTTCCACCTGTGGTTGCTGTTTTGGCATTTCTGCCTGAACCAACGGTCATAGAGAATCCGTTTACTCTCCAATTTAAATCATATACAAATGATTCATCTTTAGGAACTACAATAGGACTATTGATAATTTCGGCTTTGGAACGACGTCCTCCTCTAATATTACCAATTGCAATTTTGGGTTCTGGAACTGTAAGTACTCTAAATTCAGTTCCACCAAAAGATTGGGTTCTACCATCTACTTCGGCACTAATCGTAACATTGATTTTTTTTCCGATCATTGAAGTAGGAGGATTAACAATGTAATTACCACCGGATCCTCTAAAGGTTAAACCAGCTCCAGAAATTCTAATTTTTTCTGGAGGTACGGGTGCTGAAGCAGAAACAGGGTTATCAATTCCGGCATAAAACACGTTCATTTTATCTGCTGCTACAGTTGCCGTAGATTTAGCAACTGAATAAGATTCTTTAAATGGATAGTAAGAATCTTCTCCAGAAGGACTTTTTAATTTAATAAATCCAGCGAATTTTTGCTCTCCAATACCCGCTGCGGGCAATACTAAACGAACCATTCCACTATCTCCAGAAACTTTAGTCATCGAAGGAATCATGTCTTGGGTAGGCTCATCAATTCCCATTTTGTAATAAACTTCAGGTTGAGTTCTTGAATCTACAGCAGCTACAATAATATCAGCTTCAAATGTAGTTCCTGTAAATACAATTCTGGAATTTGGGATTACTTTTGCTTCAATTCTGTCAAACGTAAAGTCACCTGCAGTAATAGCACGCATCAAATAAGACAAAATGTCGAATTCGGCATTTTTAATTTCACCAATGGTTTTGTTTAGCAAAGTAACGCTAGAAGCCATAATTGAACCATAAAAGCTATTGTATTCCCAGCTTACTTCTTTTCCACCAGCATCATGAAAAGGGCCTACAACATCTAAGCCAATTTTTTTGTCAAACTCCTCGCGCTCTTTTTCGTCAACATAGCCTAAAAGAATATTACGATATTCAATAATTGCTTCTTTTAACTCTTTGGCTTTGCCAATAGTTTCTCCAGAAGCGGAAGCTCCAATAAAATAGTTGGTTGGAGTAGAATAATCGTCTTTATTTAGAATTTCGCGAACTGTATATCCTTTTACCTCTTCTACTGTTTTCTTTTCAGAAATAGAGATTAGTTCCCATTTTGCGTCATTAAATAAATCAATAATTTTTTGGGTATGTTCTTTAACTTCTAGTGCTTTTTTATAAAAAGGGCCTACTTTTCCTGGCTCATTCGCATTTGCAAAGCCAAATTGTGCATAAGTACCTTCTACTTTGCGTTCAAAGTTTTCGTTTGTTTTAATAAGTGTCTCATCCACTACAATAAATGCATCTAAAACATCTTTCGACACGTTCAGAGCAAGCATTGCAGTAAGAACTAAGTACATCATCCCAATCATTCTCTGTCTTGGGGTTTCCGGACAATTTCCACCTGCCATAATTTAATTTTTTTTTTTGTTTAAAAATACATTTATTACAGTTAAAACTACCTGTTTACATTCATTGCTGATAACATATTACCATATACTGTATTCAGCATGCTAACATTTTTCGTCAAACTGTCGATTTGCTCTTTGTATTTCAAAGTGTTTTCTACCGACTCATTCAAATTAGAGGTAAACTTTTGGATGTTTTTTTGGATATCATTCGTTGTTTCAACGTGTTGTTGTGTATTTTGCAACTGAATTTCATATGCTGCATTGATGGCAGAAAGGTTTTTTGATAGATTTTGTAATTCTGCATTATACGAGCTGTTATCAGATTTTACAGCTTGTACTGTTTGCTCATAAATACTAGCCAATTGTCCCACTGCATTTGCTGCTTTGGTGACATTATTTAAATAATTTTCGGAAACATTCATATCTTTTGACATGGCTTCTGAAGTTTTGTCATAAACAGAAACCAATGTTCTAACCGATTCTGAAGCTCTCGTTAGGTTTGACACGTAGCTATCAGTAGCAACAGCCGCATCAGCAACGCCTGATAATTTTGAAGCGTTATCGCCTAAATTTTTCATTCCTTTTGCCAAGCTTTCAATTAATTCAGGACCAATTTTTGCTTCTGTCAACATATTGTCGAGTTCTTGTGTAACAGAAAGGCCTGTTGGTTTTCTTTTTTTATCGGAGACAACATCGTGAATATCTTCCCCCATAGATAATTCTGGATACACTAAAGCCCAATTATATTCAATATGAATTGGCTCAAAAGCAGAGAAAAAGAAGATAATAGCTTCTGTTCCCATACCTAAAATAAGCATAATGTTTGCTCCTGGTAAGTGAATAATTTTAAATAATGCACCAAGAATTACTAACGACGCTCCCCAACCATAAAGCTTTGACATAAAGTTCTTATAACCGTTACTTCTAACAATTGCATCTAATCCCATAATAAATTTGTTTTTAAGTTATTAATTGTTGTTTTTTATGATTCTATTTTCCTGATTTTTTTTACTAGTAAACATTTGATGCACTACTCATATTGTCCCCTTTTTGACGCCCAAGAAATGTTTGAACACAACGGAAACCCACATAAGATTTACCTGTATCTTGATATTCGTACATACGTGCATAAGTTCTCATATAATAACCAATATCTTTCCATGAGCCTCCACGAATCACTTTGCGTTTCTTCACAATTGGATCTGACTCAAGAGCGGAGTAAGAATATTGAGCATTTAAGTCGTGTGCAAAATTCATTGCAGATTCGTCAAAAGCATCTTCACACCATTCAGAGACATTTCCCGACATATCGTACAAGCCAAAGTCGTTGGGTGCAAAGTGACCTACAATAACAGTATGAAATCCACCGTCATCAATATAATTTCCACGACCTGGTTTGAAGTTTCCTAAGAAACAACCATTTGCATTTCTAGCATAGGGACCACCCCATGGATATGGACTCAATGCAAAACTACCTCTTGATGCCCATTCCCACTCCGATTCATTGGGTAAACGAAAATCGTTTTCAAACATCCATTCATTTTGAGAAATCAACCACGAATTACGCAATTGTGTTCTCCAATGACAGAATGCTTTTGCTTGACGCCAGCTCACACCAACAACAGGATAGTGATCATAAGAAGGATGCCAGAAGTAATTATGAGTCATTGGATCATTAAATGAATATGTGAAATCGTGAACCCAAACCAATGTATCTGGATATATATTTACGATTTCATGACGAAGAAAAGCTTTTTTTCCTTGGTTATAACCAGTAGGACGATTTGAATACATTCCTTTAAAACGAGTTTTGGGATCCTGAACATCATGTTCTTTGTATGCACCACCCATTCCATCGCGAATTCCGTCGCTGTCTTCTATCTGCCCTTTATGGTTGCGAACATCAATCCACCAATACTCATAATCCAATATCTGAGTATTAAGTTCTACTTGACGATAGTGGTAAAAACGTCCATCGGTAATTTTTACGAAAAGGGGTTGAAGCGCTTGTTGGTAGTCTTCGTCTTCCGAGTCCCATTCAATTTTTTCTCTCCAGTTTATAAGTTGTGGCTGAATAACTTCCCCTTCATTTTCACCCCGCTTGTACTTAAGTAAATGCTCATTATCAGCTTCGTCCAAAGCTCTTCCTAAAAAGGTATGAGCCAAAGAGTCTCTAACCCACTCTACAAACTGACGATACTCATTGTTCGTGATTTCTGTCTCATCCATGTAAAATGCCTGAACAGAGACAGCCTTTGATTGATGAACCATGGCATATGCAACATCTTCATCACCTGTTCCCATATGGTAACTGCCCATTGGAATATGTAGCATTCCGTAGGGATCTTCGGATGTATAAACCGCACGGTTTTTCACTCCGGTTAGTTCTCCATTGCCGCTGTTTTTACACGCAGACAAGAGTCCTATTGCCATTAGTATTAATAAGGTTTTTTTCATGCTTGCTCCTGATTTATTATATTTAAAACGCATGCTCTTTTGGTTTTATTGTATTAAAAGTACTTGTATATATATTGTTGAATTAATTACCCAACATTCTGGTATTTTTATAACTATGGAATACTGGCTGTCTTTCAATATTAAAGCAAAAACGCAACATTATTTCATGACTACCAATACTTCTTCCTCTGCGACCTAAATCGGAAGTTGTGAAATCATACGAGTATCCAATATGCAAACCTGCCATGGATCCGGTGAGAAAAGGTCTAACTCCAAGAACTAAAGCTACCGCATCTTGAAAACGATAACTCAAACCTCCCCAAAATTGACCATTGTATTTTGCAATTGCTGAAACGTCATATTGTGCTGATACAAAATCCGTTTTTATAAACAAACTGGGTTCAAAAACAATAGAAGGATTATTGGGATATACCCATTCATATCCACCATTTATAAAATAGTGTCTCTTTAATTCGACTCCCGTTTTGCTCTCATTCCCCTCTTGCTCTAGCAATTGTGTAGAACCTATTCCAAAGTAATATTGGTTTGGCACTTTATAAAAAGCACCGAAAGATATATCAAAAACCATATCCGACTCCTGATTTTTTCCTAAGAATAGCGGATCGGGTTCAATTGGTGTAAATTTAGTAAAATCAATGCTTTTATTTTGCAAACCCCCTTGAACTCCCAAGCCTAATGTACCCATTCCAATATTAAGGCGATACGCATAACCCAGCTTTACATTTATATTATCTTCGTATCCTAATTTGTCTTTCATAATTGTCAAACCGAGCCCTCCTCTAAGGATTTTCACAGGAGCATCCAAGGTCACTAATATAGTTTGTGGTGAAGTATTCTCCCCATTGGCATCTTTAAACCCCATCCATTGCTGTCTTACAAGCGATGTTAAACAAATTGCACCATTACTACCTGCATAGCCAGGATTAAATGGCAAAATTGCATAATTATGCTGCGTAAACTGTGCCTCCTGCTGTGCCGACAAGAACATAACAGGTAAGACTAAAGCTATTAATAAGTATAATTTCTTCATATTATTTACGTATTGAACAGTATACTTCATTTCAAATAAAACGCTAAAATAACGATAATTTTTTGAAACTAACAAACATCTGTTGATAAAAATCATATTCTGTTTTTTCATTCGCATCGCTATCTTGGTCCTATTCATTTATACTTAATTTTTGTTTTTTGGTTTCGTTTTCAAATGAATATCTATGAAAATCGTGTTTCACATTCATAAAAACCTGCCTATCAACACTTTACGTAATACCAGATTCAATGTTTTATTTGAACTGTATTATTATTTCTGCTTAATAAACGTCTATCGATTTTAAACACTAAGCACTATTTAGAATCGCTATAAATTATAGGTGTTGATAAATATTTCTTAACAGCTTTTAAGATTTGACAAAAGACTCGTTTTTTTAATCACACTTATTGTTTTACGAAATAATCTTAATATTGTTTCATTTTTCATTTGTATACTGGTATTCAAGCATTAAAAATAGGCTCTCAACGAAATATTTCCGGTATGAATCATCTTAGAATTTTCGGATAGTCGTCCTTCATAATTAGCATTTAACTGCAAGTTTTGTCCAATGTTGGTTTGAATATTCAAGGACGTCAAAAAATTCACTCCTTGGGATAATCCATCCATCATTTCAAAGGCAATGGACTGATTTTGATTTCCATTAAATACGTTTTTGACGAAGGAAACTTTCCAGTTCAAAACTCCCTTATTGGTTACATTATATGTTAGCTCGGAGGAAATTGAGGTCAAAAATAATTGTTCGGATTGGCTTACTTGATTATTTTTTTCGGCATATTTATAACTTAAAATCCAACGAAAATTCGATGAAAATAAAAAATTAGCAGACTCCTCTATCGAGATCTGTTTTATTCTATTATTGCGACTGGCAAACTGGTCGGATTGATATTGCTTTTCCCCAAATCCAAAATCGGTTCGAGAAGTGAGTTTTTTGAACAAAACCAAGCGAAATATATTATTAAAATTTTCGAACTTTCTCTTTTCAAAACCTCCGGTTAAAAACATTTTGCTCATTCCATTGGCATAAACAAACTCGTGGCTCCAAAGTGGACTTCTCTGATTGATTATAAAACTGTTTCTAAGCGTCTGATTAATGGACACTAAATCGGTATCTGATACATTATACGCCAACGGATTATAAGCCTGTAAAGCATTGTTTTGCAACTTCTTATCCGATCTGAAATTAAACTGATTTGAAAACCGAGCCAAAAAACCTTTAAAGTCTCTACGTTTATGCCAATCAAGCGGGGTTGCAAATTGAATGTTTTGATTAAAACGACTGTTGTATGTTTTAATATAATCGTTGGTGAGTCGCCATAATTTTATGTATTCCCCTTCATCGGCAAACACGGCCTGTTCAAACTCATCCAGCTCTTCAATGCCATTTTCGTTGTAATCTTTCCAAACAAAATTACCAGTTCCTTTAGCCACTTTTAGGTAATAGAAATCTCTTCTTTGCTCCTGTCCGCCTGACGCTTCGTAAAAAGTGTTTAAACGCAATATTTTGTTCAAGACAAGGCCCGAATAATCTAACGTTGATCCCAAATTCGATTCTGATTTTCCAAAAATAGTATCTCGAAAAACCCGATCGCTGTATACAATTGAAGTATTTAGATTATGATTTTCACTTTTTAGCGTGACAAAGTTCAAACCAAACATATCTGTTTTGGACTCGGATATCAAATCCAATCCGCCAGGTACATTGTCAGAGCGAGTCAAGTAATAAAGCTTGTATTCAATTTTTGAAGAATCGCATTGCGAAATATACCACTCCATTTGCGTAAAACCGTTGCTGTTGGCGCTTAGGCTATCGGTGTTTCTATCTCTTTGCAAATTCTCTTCTAAACTCAGATTTACACCTACTTTCAAAAAGGATAAATGGTACTGAATTCCAGATTTATGATGCAACAAAGTGTTTTTGAGAGAATCTCTTTGAGCCGTTAAATAAAAGCCTTCGTTCGAAATGAGAAATCTTTTTGTTTTAGACAAATGTGTCCATTGATTTTGCAAACCATGATACACATTTTGGTACAACAAATTTTGAATTCCCCAAGAGAACTGATGATTTTTATTTTGTAGCGATAATTTTAATCGACCCGAATGCTGCGTATTTTGCAAATTCATTTCAGAAAGTCCGAAATTTCGCATAAACTCTACGGGTCTAAAAGACTCAATCTCATTGAAGTTCTTGGAGATATATTCATAGGCTACATCCCCTTTAAATGTCCATATATGAGTGCTGTCTTTGGTTATTATTTTTTGAATTAAATTATATTCTACCAATCCAGCAAACCCATGATTGTCCTGGCTGTCCATTTTAGAAAAGGTATTTTTATCCAACGAACTATAGGCTATCTCTGTTTTCAATTGAGAATGATTTCCAATTTGAAGGACATTTCCTGCATTGATCATTTGTGCTTGTTTGGGCGGATTGAGTGCCATTACGGGCTCATACTCGCCTTGCGGTATCCCATTGAGCGGTGCCACCCAACGAAAAACTCGACCATTTGCAAGATTCGACTCTAAAACATAATTCCCTTTTCCGGCACCTAGGTGCGAAAATCCAATGCGATAAAATGCACTGTCGGGATTGGTTGAGTATACATAAACAGAGTCATAAAAAAATCCATTTACCAAAGTGTCTACTCTTTTATATCGAATTTCGTTGGTCGAAAAAGCCAAAGAATCTACATTTCTGTAAAAAGCATTTTCTACTTCATCGCCCATGCTCGATAAAAAAAGTTTTTGATCGTCGCTCAACTGAGGCTGTATGGATTGATTTTTTAAATCTTTTTCGACGTAATACGAAACAAAGCTATGATTTTTTGCTGTTTTATGTTCGATTTGACTGTATGAAAAAGTACGAGAGTAGTTTTTGTCCGAATATTCAAATTCTACCACAATTCTTTTTTCTTTGGTAATCATTGTTTTGGGCGTAAAACTGATTTCTCCTAAATTATAGTCAATGGTGTAATCATTCAAATCGCCACGCACTTTCAAAACACCATCGATATACACTTTTTCAGATCCCGCTAGAACCAAAATAAAGGGTTCGTTGTTTTGGCCCAGCAATTTATAAGGCCCTTGATTCCCATCTGAAGGTTTTATTTCTTGCCGAATAAATTTCCCTTTAGAAATAGAGATGGCCGTTTTTAATCTCAAATTTGCAGAATCCTTCAAAGCCTGAGAATGTTCGATGGCACCTCCCAGTAGTTTTTTATTAAATCTCAAAAAATGATTGGGTTCGTTTTTTAGCTCAAAATCTCCAGCTGT
>JAQUGA010000251.1 GCA_028684405.1 Bacteroidales bacterium
AAAAAAGAACGTAAGACAAAAAAACATACACACCTCGTGAAGACTCTTCAGGAAGACGTTCGTATGAAAAAAGAGATGATTCTTCGGAAAAAAGATCGTACGGTAAAAAAACATTTGGCTCTCGCGATAATTCTTCAGGAAGTCGCTCATACGGTCGCAATACCGATTCTTCAGATAAAAAAACCTATGGTAAAACAACCTACGGATCTCGTAATGAATCTTCTGAAAATCGTTCGTACCTGAGAAAAGAGAATTCATCTGACAAGAAATCCTACAAGTCGAGAGTTTCCTTCGCCGACGAAAGCAATAGTGATCGCCCAAAACGTCGTTTTGATAAACAGGAAGATGCTTCTTCAAAAAGAGGACCCGTTCGTCGTTTTGATAGAGATGAAAAAACTTTCGATCAAGAAGAAAGGGGAGAACGCAAAATATACAAAGTAGTTAAAAAAGGCGATTCGGATTACAATAAAGGAAATCGTGATACTAAATATAGTGACGACCAAAGACCGGTTCGTAAAAAACGCAGAGACATTAATGCTGAATCTGAAATTCTTTCCGAAATTGTCGAAAACCGCAAACGTACGGGTCGCTTGGTTGAAAAACCCAAAGTGCTTAGCCTTAGTTATGAAGAAAAAGTAGGCCCCATCCGATTAAATAAATACATTGCCAATGCCGGTATCTGTTCACGTCGTGAAGCGGATACGCTGATTGAAGGTGGGGCTATTATGGTGAATGGTGTTTATGTGACAGAATTGGGATTGAAAGTGATGCCAACCGATGAGGTGCGGTACGGAGATAGAGTTTTGTGCCGCGAAAAAACAGTTTATCTGTTGCTCAACAAACCCAAAGATTATATAACCAGTTTGGATGAAGAAAGAGGTCGCAAAAATGTGATGGAACTCATTGCTGGAGCTTGCCGCGAACGTATTTATCCAGTTGGAAGATTGGATAGAACTACAACCGGATTGCTTTTGTTTACCAACGATGGCGACTTGGCTCGAAAATTAATGCATCCCAAAATGGGCATCAAAAAGGTATATCAAATTGAGTTGGACAAAAATTTGAAACATGCCGACATGATGAAAATTGCCGACGGAATTGAATTGGATGATGCATACATTAAAGCAGATTCTATTGCCTACATCAATCCAGATACAAAACGAGAAGTGGGAATTGAAATTCATACCGGACAAAATAGAGTAGTTCGCCGAGTTTTTGAATCTCTAGGATATAAAGTTGTAAGACTTGATAGAACCCTGTATGCTGGCTTAACCAAAAAAGATTTGCCCCGCGGTCGCTGGAGATTCCTTAGCGAAAAAGAGGTAAACATTTTGAAAATGTCTGTAAAATAAAGATTATTCTTAATTTGTTGAATTTGAAAAATCTCTTTGTTGAATGTTTTAATAGATTGAAAATTAGAATCGTAAACTAATTTGAGATATTTTTTTCAACAAAACGTTTTTTATAACAAAAAGATTTGTATCTTTGCAGACCGAAATTAAAAATAAAATCAACCGATACTAAAGATTAAAAAACATGTACTTAACATCTGATGTAAAAAAAGAAATTTTCTCACAATACGGGAAATCAGAAACAAACACCGGCTCAGTTGAAAGCCAAATAGCTCTGTTCACATACAGAATTAAACATCTTACTGAGCATTTGAAACAAAATAAAAAAGACAACGTAACTCGTCGTTCGTTGGTTTTGATGGTAGGTCGTCGTAGGAAATTTCTAGATTATGTTAAAGCTAAAGATATCGAAAGATACAGATCTATTATTAAGGAACTTGGACTTAGAAAATAGTCTTATCATTCGCAGATACCCTAAAGGCAATTATTCAATTGCCTTTTTGTGTTTAAATTTAAATTACCTCGTTTATAAAAATTAATACCAAATATAATGAATATTCAAAATCAAACTATCACTCTCCCAGACGGAAGACAAATCACCATAGAGACTGGCAAATTAGCCAAACAGGCAGATGGTTCTGTTGTTGTTAAATGTGGCGATACAATGTTGTTGGCAACTGTTTGTGCCAAAACACAAGCCGCTGAAAATATCGACTACCTGCCTTTGCAAGTAGAGTACCAAGAGAAATATGCAGCTACGGGTCGTTTTCCAGGTGGATTCTTCAAAAGAGAAGCTCGCCTGTCGGAGTATGAGATTTTGATTTCACGTTTGGTAGATAGAGCACTTCGTCCTCTTTTTCCTGCTGATTTTCATGCTGATACACAGGTTTTAGTTAGTCTGATTTCTGGAGATACTCAAAATCTTCCCGATGTTTTGGCTTGCGTTGCTGCATCTGCTGCGATTATGGTTTCGGATATCCCCTTTAATGGTCCCGTGGCGGAAGTACGTGTGGCCAGAATCAATGGTGAATACGTGCTGAACCCAATGCACCAAGATTTAGAAAATGCCGACATCGATATTATTGCAGCCGGTACGCTCGAAAATATTGTAATGGTAGAAGGCGAAATGCAAGAAGTGCAAGAATCAGATATGCTGGAGGCAATGAAAGTAGCGCATGAAGCTATTAAATTGCTTTGCCAAGGACAACTTGATTTGGCAGCTAAAGTAGAAAAAGCCAAAAACAAGAGAGTCTACAATCACGAAAATAATGACGAAAACCTGAAAAATAGAATCTTTTCAGAATTACGTGATAAAGTATACGAAATCTGTCGCTCAAATTCAGCAAAGCATGTTCGTGGTGAAGCTTGGGCTCTTGTTTATGATGAGTTTTTGGAAACCCTGCCCGAAGAAGAATTAGACACACTAAAACCCATGGCGAAAAGATATTATGACCAACTTCTTTATGAAGTGGTTAGAGCCATGATTTTGGATGATGAAATTCGCCTCGACGGCCGTAAAACAAATGAAATTCGTCCCATCTGGTGCGAAACTGATTATTTGCCTTCCGTGCATGGATCTGCTATTTTTACACGTGGCGAAACGCAATCATTAACTACTTGTACATTGGGCTCAAAACAAGATCAACAAACCATTGATGGCGTTGTTATTGAAGGAACCAGTAATTTTATATTGCACTACAATTTCCCCCCTTTTGCTACGGGTGAAGTTAAACCGATCAGAGGAACGGCACGCCGCGAAGTAGGACACGGAAATCTTGCTCTTAGAGCTTTAAAACCTGTGATTCCTTCGGCAGAAGTAAATCCATATACCATTCGCTTGGTGTCGGATATTCTCGAATCCAATGGATCGTCTTCGATGGCTACTGTTTGTGCAGGTACACTGGCTCTTATGGACGCTGGAGTGAAAATTAAAAAACCTGTTTCAGGAATTGCAATGGGTTTGATAACCAATTCAAAAACTGGAAAATATGCTGTGTTGAGCGATATCCTTGGAGATGAAGATCATTTGGGCGATATGGACTTTAAAGTAACTGGAACCAAAGACGGTATCACCGCTTGCCAGATGGATATTAAAGTGGATGGTTTGTCATTTGAAATACTTGAAAGTGCCTTGAACCAAGCCCGTGAAGGTCGTTTGCATAATTTGGGCGAAATGATGAAA
>JAQUGA010000002.1:0-43271 GCA_028684405.1 Bacteroidales bacterium
GAACATCAAAATAATCAAGGTTCAGACAAATGAAAAAATACGACAACTATAAAGACTCAGGCATTGAATGGATTGGGGAAATTCCTGAGCATTGGATAAGCATTCCAATGAGATTTTTGCTGAGACAAAAGATAACTGACGGACCTCACGAAACCCCCCAATTTTTAGCGGAAGGCATTCCTTTTTTATCTGTTGATGGTATTCAGAATGGGGAATTAGTTTTTGAAGGTTGCAGGAAAATATCAGAAGAAGACCATAACAGGTATAAACAAAAATGTATTGTTGAGCAACACGATATTTTAATGGGAAAAGCAGCATCTGTAGGTAAAGTAGCCCAAGTAAAAGTTGATTTTGAATTTAGTATTTGGTCGCCACTTGCTCTTTTAAAACCAAATCACAATAAAATTACATCTTCATACTTTGAATATTTCCTAAAAAGTACATATGCTAAGGATAATGCAAATATCCTTTCAACTTTTAATACCCAACAGAATATAAGTATGACTGATATTCCAAGGATTTATTATGTAATACCCAATTCAATTGAAGAACAAACCGCCATCGCCAACTACCTCGACCGCAAAACAGCCGAGATAGACGAACTGATAGCCGACAAAAAACGCCTGCTCGAACTCTACGAAGAAGAAAAAACAGCCATCATCAACCAAGCCGTTACAAAAGGTCTGAACCATGATTACGAAGGATTAAGTGATGACCCTGATTTTGAAAACCAAACTGAAATCAAGCCATCAGGGAAATCCAAAAAATCAAGGTTCAGACCAATGAAAGAGAGCGGTATTGAATGGTTGGGGGAAATACCTGAGCATTGGGAGGTGAAGAGATTGAAGTATGTCGTCAGCTTAAATGATGAAACTCTTTCTGAAAAGACAGACGAAGAAATGCATATTGACTATATTGAAATAGGAGGACTAAAAAACGGTAATATAGGTTCAACAGAGTACCGTTTTGGAAATGCACCATCGCGGGCAAGAAGAATTGTTAGAAATGGCGATGTTATAGTTTCAACAGTAAGAACATATTTAAAAGCCATTGCCCAAATCTCTGATGATAAAGATGGTTATATAGCTTCTACTGGTTTTGCTATTTTAAGACCCAAAAAGATTGATTCAAAATTTTTAGGTTATTATTCGTATAGTCCATTTTTTATTGATAACACAATAGCAAATTCAGTGGGAGTTACATATCCTGCAATCAATGCTTCGAATATTTTAGAATTTCCAATTCAAATACCACCCATTGAAGAACAAAAAGCCATCGTCCATCACATCGAAATCGAATGTACCCGAATCGATGCCAAAATAAATAATACCAAAAAACTAATCGGCCTACTCACCGAATACCGTACCGCCTTAATCAGCGAAGTAGTAACAGGAAAAATAAAAGTTACGGATTGATATGGACAAGTATAAAAATAAATATCGTATTCAATCACACAGAAAACCCGGTTGGGATTATTCCAATAATGGGTATTATTTTATTACCATCGTTACCCAAAATCGCGAATGCAATCTTGGAGATATTGTCAAGACGCACGGCCGTGCGTCTGATATTGCACAAATCCGATTATCCGATTTTGGTAAAATCGTTGAGAATGAATGGTTAAAATCATTTGAAATACGAAAGGAATTGTTTTTGGATGTGTATGTGGTAATGCCAAATCATATTCACGCCATTATAATTTTGGACAAAAATGAAAATGATACCAACGGTTTGGTTGATACCAACGGTTTGAACGAATTGGATGGTTTGAATGAATTGGATGGTTTGAATGAATCGGATGGTTTGAATGAATCGGATGGTATGAATGAATCGCGCGTCGTAGAGACGCACGGCCGTGCGTCTCTACGACCCAACGACCAACCCAACGACCAACCCAACGACCAACCCAACGACCAACCCAACGAACATCCCAACGAACATCCCACCGAACATCCCACCGAACATCCCACCGAACAAACAAAATTCATCCGCAAACCAAAATCGATATCGTCATTTATTGCGGGGTTTAAATCGGCGGTTAATTCGAAAATTGATGATTACATTGATGCAAACAATTTGGATATTCCAAAATACAATCGGAACAATCATTTTTTTCAATCCAATTATCACGACCACATTATTCGTAATGAAAAATCCTACCGTACCATTTCTGAATACATTATAAACAATCCCCTAAATTGGGAAAACGACAAATTCAATGAATAGCATAACAACCGAAAATACATTTGAAACCGCCCTTGTACAAACATTGGTAGAGCAAGGTGGTTACACACAAGGAAATGCCGAAGATTACAGCAAAGAATTGGGGATGTTCAAATATGAGGTGATTGCTTTTTTGCAAACATCTCAACCCAAAAGATGGGCTAAAATCTCTGCCATACACGGAGCCGATACCGATAATAGAATTATACAACGCTTATCCAAAGAACTCGATTTAAGAGGCAGTTTAGATGTACTTAGGAATGGTTTTGTAGATTATGGTGTACGTTTCCAAATGGCCTATTTTCAACCTGCTTCGGGGCTTAACCCTGATGCGGTGGATTTATACAATAAAAATAGCTTAAAAGTGTATCGCCAAATCTATTACAGCACCAAAAATAAAAACTCGGTAGATGTTGTACTGGCACTAAACGGGATTCCTGTGGCTACATTAGAACTGAAAAATCAGTTTACAGGTCAAAACGTTGGCAACGCTTTAAAGCAATACAGTTCAACAAGGGATAATAAAGAGCTGCTGTTCGCTTTCAAAAAAAGGACATTGGTACACTTTGCTGTTGACCAAGACGAGGTATTTATGACCACAAAATTAGATGGTAGTAAAACATTTTGGTTGCCATTTAATAAAGGAGCAAACAACGGAAAAGGAAATCCGCAAAATGAAAATGGCTATAGAACGGCTTACTTGTGGGAATACATTTTGCAGAAAGATAGTTGGATGGAAATTTTGCAACGTTTCTTGCATTTAGAAACGGAAGAGTTTGAATCTAATGGCAAAATTTACAAGAAAGAAAAATTAATATTCCCTCGATACCATCAATTAGATGCCGTCCGTAAAATCAGTAAAAATGTACTCGAAGTTGGAGCAGGCACAAATTATTTAATACAACATTCAGCAGGCTCGGGCAAAAGTAATTCCATTGCTTGGTTGGCGTACAGGCTTTCAAGTTTGCATAACGAACAAGACAATAGGATTTTTGACTCGGTGATTGTGGTTACCGATAGAAAAGTACTCGACCAACAATTGCAAAACACCATTTATCAATTTGAACATAAAACGGGTGTTGTTCAGCGAATAGATAAAGACAGTACACAATTAGCCGATGCTTTGTGCTATGGTACAAATATTATTATTACCACTTTGCAAAAATTTCCTTTTGTGGTGGATAAAGTTGGCGAGTTGCCCGACCGAAACTATGCAGTAATTATTGATGAAGCTCATAGTTCTCAGGGAGGCGAAGCAAGTAAAAAAATGAAAGAGGTTTTAGCGGCAAAATCATTAGAGAATGCTGTAGAAGAAGACCTATCTGATGACTATACAGGCGATGATTTTATAAGAGAGGAAATAGAACGTTCCGCAAAAGCAAGAGGTCAGCAAAGTAATATTTCATTTTTTGCATTTACCGCTACGCCAAAGTACAAAACCTTACAAGTTTTTGGTCATAAAGACCAGCCTGACGGCAAGGCAGGCACCGAAGGCAAACCGCAACCCTTTCATTTGTATTCAATGCGGCAAGCCATTGAAGAAGGGTTTATTTTAGATGTTTTGAAAAATTACGTCACTTATGAACTTTACTTTAAACTGACCAAAGCCATTGAAGATGACCCCAATTTGAACAAAAAGAAAGCGGCAAAAGCAATTGGTAAATTCGTTTCCTTGCATCCGCATAATTTGGCTCAAAAAACAGAAATCATTATTGAACATTTCAAGCAAATTGTTTCTAAAAAAATTGGAGGAAGAGCAAAAGCAATGGTGGTATGTGGTTCAAGGTTACACGCCAAACGCTATTTTGAAGAATTTAATAAGTACATAAAGGAAAAAGGCTATCAAAACGACATTAAAATACTTGTAGCATTCTCGGGTAAAGTAATAGATGATAACGCCCCTGATGGAGTTTCTGAACCACAAATGACAGGCTATAGCGAAAGAGAATTACCTGAAATTTTTGACAGTGAAGATTACAAAATTTTAATAGTAGCCGACAAATACCAAACAGGTTTTGATCAACCACTTTTACAAACAATGTATGTAGATAAAAAACTCTCAGGAGTAAAAGCAGTACAAACCTTATCCCGTTTAAACAGAACTTGTGCGGGGAAAGAAGATACATTTGTTTTAGACTTCGTAAATGACCGCGAAACAATTTTTGAATCGTTTCAACCCTATTATGAAATTACATCGGTTACTGAAGAAACAGACATCAATCATTTATACGACTTAAAAGCAAGATTGGATGAATTTCAGCTCTATTGGAAAACAGAAATTGAAGCGTTTGCAAATGTTTATTTCCATCCTGAAACAAAGCTGAATAGCCCGAAACAACAAAAACACCTCTATTCATTTACCGATCCTGCCGTTGATAGATTTAAGGAAATAGAGGAAGAAGAAAAACAAGACGAGTTTAAAAAAGGATTACGAACCTGGACTAACCTTTACGCCTTCTTGGCTCAAATTATGCCATTTGTTGACCCAGATTTTGAACGGTTTTATGCTTATGCGAAACTTTTACAAACGAGATTACCAAAGAGAGAACTTTCTGAAAGTTTGCATTTAGACGATGAAGTGGCTTTGGAATATTATCGTTTACAGAAAATCAAAGAAGGTTCAATTGATTTGTTGACAGGAGAGACAGGAGAATTGAGCGGGACAACAGAAGCAGGTTTAAAACGAGCAAAAGACGAAGAGGCTTTACTCTCTGAAATTATCAATGTGCTGAACGACCGTTTTGGAACTGAATTCGAAGAGGCTGACAAACTTTTCTTCGACCAAATAGAAGCGGAATTGATGGAAGATGAAACGCTTCAAACGCAAGCAAAAGTAAATAAGATTGATACTTTTAAATACGCCTTTGAAGATTTGTTTATCACGAAACTGATTGACCGAATGGATCAAAATCAGGAAATCTTTGAGAAAATCCTTGACGATAAAGTGTTTGGAGGCTTAGTTAAAGAACTAATGATGAAAAAAGTATATAAGAAAATGAATGAATAAAGCCAACGCAAAAGCCATACACAACTTGTCCCGATTTTTTATCGGGATTGCCAAGTCGCGCGAAAAGCCAACCGCACTTCCAAAACTTGTCAATAAGTATGTCTTTGCCAACGCTGACATTACAAGCTAACGAGGGAGAATAATAATAGTGTACATTTGTTCGACTCTTCAAAGAATTAATTTTAGCAAAGGTGGAGTTTCTGCCATAAGTGCAACAGCAAGAAAATTGGCTGTAATTATCTGGAATGTGATAGTTAAAAACAAACCATACTACAATCCAAAAGAATATCTCTATCTTGACCAAAAAAGAAAATTAGGTTTAGTGAAGCGCATTCAAAAACAAATCACCAAATTTGAGCATTCAAAAGAAAATTTTGAATTTGTAACTGCTTGATTATGAATGCAAAAATTTGACGTTAGTCAGAATGGCTTAAAATTCTTCTTAAATTCAATGAATATGATAATAATTGTGAATTATTTTCATTCGTTCTCTCTTTTCTGCTATTTTTGCATAAAAAACAATAATTACTATGTTGCAAATAAATTTACTACGTCAACAACCTGATTTTGTTATCAATCGACTTAAAATTAAAAATTTTGATGCCACTGATTTAGTTTCAAAGATTTTGGAAATTGATACAAATCGTCGCAATGTGCAAAGACAAGCAGACGATGCCCAAGCTGAATTAAACAAATTAGCAAAAGAGATAGGTCAACTTTTCAAAGAAGGCAATGCAGAAAAAGCCAATCTTCTCAAAGAAGAGACCACAAAAATTAAGGAATTATCCAAAGAGTTTGGTGCCGAATTATCCAAATTGGAGCAAGAACAACATCAATTGATTTTGACTTTACCCAATTTGCCACACGAATCAGTAAAACCTGGACGTACTGCCGACGACAATGAAATTGTTGCTACATTTGGCGAAATAAAATCAGATGATTCATTGCTTCCACATTGGGAATTGACTCAAAAATACAATCTTATTGATTTTGATTTGGGAAGTAAAATCACAGGAGCCGGTTTTCCCGTATATCGTGGAAAAGGCGCAAAATTGCAAAGGGCTCTCATCCAGTATTTTCTCGATAAAGCTTCCGAAAATGGATACGAAGAAGTGCAGGTGCCTTATTTGGTAAATGAAGCTTCGGCATACGCAACTGGTCAACTTCCCGACAAAGACGGACAAATGTATCATGCACAAACGGATAATCTCTACTTGATTCCTACAGCCGAAGTTCCAGTCACAAATATTTATAGAGATGTGATTGTGAAAACCGAAGAATTGCCCTTGAAAAACTGTGCTTATTCGGCATGTTTCCGCCGTGAAGCAGGGTCGTACGGAAAAGATGTTCGTGGATTAAATCGTTTGCACCAGTTTGACAAAGTGGAAATCGTACAAATAACGCATCCCGAAGATTCCTACAAAACCTTAGAAGTCATGAAAGATTATGTGGCATCTATTATCAAAGAATTAAATTTACCATTCCGTATTTTGCGACTTTGTGGGGGCGACATAAGTTTCACATCCGCTTTAACATACGATATGGAAGTTTACTCAAAAGGACAAAATAGATGGCTGGAGGTAAGTTCTGTTTCTAATTTTGAAACATTTCAAACCAGTCGCTTAAAACTCAGATTTAAAGATAAAGAGGGTAAAATGCAATTTGCTCATTCTCTAAATGGAAGTGCCTTGGCATTGCCTCGCATTATGGCAGCATTGATCGAAAACAACCAAACAACTGATGGAATAAATGTTCCTGAAGTGTTACATAAATATACAAACTTTACAAAAATTCAATAAACATGAAAAAAAGAACTTTTATACCTTTTGTCATCTCCGTAATTTTGGTGATTTTATCTGTTCAATCATGCGGACCATCGTATTCCGAAGAAATTGATGACATTGACTCCATGTTGACCCTTTTAAACGAAAAATCAAAACAATTACAAGAATTTCCTGTGGAAATGGTAAATGCAAAAAATGATACTTTTTTAGGCATATACGCAGCCATTGATACCGTTTATAACTTCTTAGAACGGGACTCAAATTTTTATACTGTTAATACTTTTATCAATTTACAAAAACCTTTGAGACGTCACAAAACAAGAGGTGTAAAATTGATGGAAGATGTTGATTATCAGATTACACAGTTGGAAAATCTGCGCAAAGACATCAAAACAAAAAGCAGATCAAAAGAGGAGATTGAAAGGTATTTGTCTTTAGAATCAGCAGAATGCGAAAAAGTAGTTCAGTTTGCTACTGCATACTATAATATGATGAAATCGCAAATTGCAACATTTGATTCATTGTCGCCTCAAATCAAAGAATTAGTCATCCTCTATTCGGCCAATAAAAAATAACTTATTTTCATGCGTTTTTTCCCAGCTATTTTCCTATTTTTCACCCTGTTTTGTCAATTTCATATTGGATTGGCTCAAAACAGCGAGGAGCAAATGGCTGTGCAGTACTACAACAATCGAGAATATGAAAAAGCGGTAGAGCTTTTTGAAAAACTTTATGATAAGCGTCCCGATTCTTATTTTTATTCCTATTTGCTTTTTTCCTATGTCGAGCTAAAAGATTTTCGCAGTGCCGAACGTTTAGTGAAAAAACAACAAAAGAAATTCCCTCGATTGGCTCGATATAAAGTGGACATGGGCTATGTTTACGAGTCGAATAATCAAATTTCAAAAGCATCCAAAGAGTATGAAGATGCCATTAAATCGATGCCGGCAGAACGGTTTTACATCAGTGATTTAGCCAATGCGTTTGCCTCTCGACGACAGCCCGAATATGCCATACAAACGTATCAACAAGGACGAAAATTAATGCGTTCGCCCACCGAATTTACGTATGAAATTGCTGGTATATACGAGCGTCTTGGGCAAATTGAACCCGCCCTGGAAGAATATTTTAAAATCATAGACAACAATCTTCAGGATTTAATAAATGTGCAAAACAGATTGCAAAACCTACTGCTCAATGATGAAGATAATTCCATTTATGAAATTATCCGAGTAAACACTTTAAAACAAACACAAAAATATCCCGACAAACTCTCTTTTTCTATATTATTGCTTTGGCTTTCGGTTCAAAATTTAGATTTCGAAACAGCACTTTTTCAAGCCAAAGCCATCGACAGAAGGTATAAAGAAAACGGTGATCGAGTTTTTGATATTGCTAAAGTGGCGGCTCACAACAAACAGTGGGATGTTGCCATTGACGCCTATCAATATCTTCTTGCCAAAGGAAAAGACAATACATTGTATGTGTTGAGCCAGTTGGAACTGCTCAAAGTGCGATTTGCTAAAATCACCTCTTCGTATCCGGTGCAAATATCAGATATTAAACAGATTGACAAAGAATATTTTAAGCTTATCAATGAAATTGGGTTTAATCCTGGAATTGCTGATATTATCCGAAACCATGCTCATATTAATGCTTTTTATCTTAATAAAGACCAATTGGCAATGCAAATGCTGGACAGTTTAATCGCTTTTCCTGGAATTTCGGCACGCGATAAAGCTTTGTCAAAAATTGATTTGGCTGATATAAAATTGTTTAATGATGAGGTTTGGGATGCCGCTTTGCTATACGCACAAGTGGACAAAGATTTTCCCAATGATACATTGGGACACACCGCTAAATTTAAAAGTGCAAAACTCTCCTTTTACATCGGCGAATTTGAATGGGCAAAAGCACAATTGGATATTCTCCGATCGGCTACCACTAGGCTAATAGCCAACGATGCGATGGAACTCTATTTCACGATAGATGATAATTTGGACGAAGAAGATGTCACAAATAAGGCTTTGCAAATGTATGCTAGTGCTGATTTATTGATATTCAAAAATCAAGATGAAAAAGCATTGCAAACCTTGGATTCCATTTTTACAGTTGGTTTATATAATTCGCTTTTTGATGAGGTTTTATATAAAAAAGCAGAGATTAAAGTCAAACAAGGATTGTATAACGAAGCCGATAGTTTGCTCAATCGAATGATTGCTTTTTATCCTTCGGAATTATACGTAGATGATGCGTGGTTTTTGCGAGCCGAAATTCAGCACTTTTATCTGAAAAACAAAACTAAAGCCATGGAGTTTTATCAGGAATTAATTAGCAATTTTCCAGGTAGTCTTCTTACGCATGAGGCGAGACAGCGATATAGAGTTTTAAGAGGGGATGCAATAAATTAAAAACAAATAAATGACACAATACGTCAGAGCAAAAAAACATTTAGGTCAACATTTTTTGATGGACCAAAACATCGCCCGAAAAATTGTAGATGCACTTCAAGATAAACACAGAGAAACATTGGAAGTAGGGCCTGGAACAGGTGTTTTAACACAGTTTCTGATAGAAGAATTTCCTCTTTTTCAGGTTTCGGAAATCGATAATGAATCGGTGGGTTTTTTAAGAGAAAAATTTCCAGATTTAAGTATTATTGAAGGTGATTTTTTAAAACTTGATATTGCTTCATTATTTAAATCAGAATTAGCCATCATTGGCAATTTTCCATATAATATTTCCAGTCAGATTTTGTTTAAAGTGTTGGAAAATCGCAATTTGGTAGTAGAAGTGGTAGGCATGTTTCAAAAAGAGGTGGCTCAGCGCATTGCTTCTCCTTCAGGCTCTAAGGAATATGGCATTTTGAGTGTTTTTATGCAAGCCTTTTACAATATTGAATATCTTTTTTCAGTTTCACCCAATGTTTTTTCACCTCCACCAAAAGTACAATCGGGAGTTGTTCGGTTTCTTCGCAAAGAAAATTTTGTATTGCCATGCAATGAAAAACTCTTTTTTCAAGTGGTAAAAACAACTTTTAACCAAAGAAGAAAAACCATTCGAAATTCCATTAAACCGCTGGTTTCAGATCGTGCAAAAATTGATGATTTTTATTTAAACAATCGCCCCGAACAGCTCAATGTAAATCAATTTGTAGAAATTTGTCAAATGATCGAAGCATAATTTGAGTCTGTTTTTGATCTGTTTTATAAATTAATTATACAGACAAATGAGCATTAAGTAGCATGCCAAAAGTAAAATTGCTACTTTTGCAAAGATTTTTTCTCACAATATGCAAACTTTCGAAATTATTGCCTTGGTAGTATCTGGACTTTTTGTTGGTTTTATCAACACATTAGCAGGCGGAGGAACTATTATTTCGTTTACGGTATTGATGCTTTTGGGACTGCCTGCGAACGTTGCCAACGGAACAAACAGAGTTCCCATTATTTTTCAAAATATTGTTGCAGTTCGCAATTTTAAAAAGAAAAAAATCCTCGACACTTCCAAAGCTCTCGCTCTTGGAATTCCTACGGTTATTGGCTCAATTTTGGGATCCTTGCTCGTAATTAATATCGACCAGCAAATGATCGAAATGTATTTCGGGATCATAATGCTAGTTATGCTTTTCTTTTTAATCTATAATCCGTCGGTTTGGTTAAAAGGAAAAGAAGATTTAATAAAGAAAAAAACACCGATTTGGATGATGGTCATTTTCTTCCTTATTGGCATTTATGGTGGCGTTATTCATGTTGGAATTGGATATTTTTTATTGATTGGATTGGTTTTGGGTGCTGGTTATGACTTGGTTAGAGCCAACGCTATGAAAAACCTTTTAGTGCTTTTATATGTTCCGTTTACACTTGTTGTTTTTATAATAAACGATCAAGTAAGATGGGATTTCGGGCTGACTCATGCCATCGGAAATATTATTGGGGCGTATATAGCTTCAAAATGGGCAAGCGAGTGGGGTGCCAATTTTGTTCGATGGATGCTCGTTGTTATCATCTTCTTTTCTTCGCTTCACATGTTTGGTATAATCAATATTAGGGAGGTAATAAGTGGACTTATTCATTAAAAAGTTGTCTTTATTTATTGTTTTTTTTACACTATTTGCTATTCAAGCTCAGGTTCCAAAAGTGTTAACAGTAGAGGAAGTTCCATTCTTCGTTCAGAAAACACTGAGGGATTTATATCCAAGTGTTGAAATTTTGGAGTGGAGTGAATTTTCTGGAAACTATATAGCAAAAGTTAGATCACAGGATTCGCCAGGACGAATTAATGTTACTGGAGGAGGCAGTTTTATCTCCTCAGAATGGGATTTGGAAACAAAGTATTTGCCTTCCAAAATTTCAATTTATATGAAAGAAAATTATCCAAAATATAAAATTATTCGTCTTTTTGTTGAAAAAAAAGCACAATCAAATTATGTGGTTGAGCTTTATAAAAAGAAAGGAAAATTGAACAAATCATTGGTTTTTAGTCTTAATGGAGATTTTCTTGAAGAAAGGAAATAGGTTTTGATTGATAAAAAATATTTTTTGTGGTTTTACAAATCAGTTGGCACTATTTTAAAAAGAAATGAAAGCTTATGTACACTATTTTTAAAGTAATTATCTTCTCAATTTTCACAATACTTTCTGCTTATGGTGTAAATGGACAAACTATACCTAGTGAGAACAAGATTTTCGGAAAAGTGACAGATATAAAAGGCGAACCTTTAGTTGGAGCCACAATATCAATTGAAAAATCTAATAGAGGAACCGAAACTGATATTGAAGGAAATTACTCAATCAAGGTCAGTACAATTGATACTTTAGTTTTCAATTTTGTTGGAATGAAAACTCAAAAAATAAAAGCTGATAAAAAAGAAATAAATGTGCAAATGCATCAAGGTGTGGCTTTAAAAGAAGTGTTTGGACCTCCTTATCAACATTCTCAAATTGAAAAAATAGACCCAACAAAAACAGTTGGAACAAAAGATATTAAAAATGCTGATAATCCAAAATACAATTTTAATAAAAACGCTAAAAATAGTGAGTATATCATTTATGTTGCGGAATTGAATTCATACGATTTTAATGAAGAAGATTTGCAATTTCAAGAAAAATTTAGGATAAAATACATGCCAACTCTGAATCCCAATATTGAATATTCAGAGAAATACAACAAACGAACATTCAAACATCTGAAAAAGAAATTTAAAAAATCTTGGCAAAGTGAAATCAGAAAAGATGCAATAGGTTTAGAAAACTATTTAAAATGAGAAATTTGTTATGTAGTTTTGAATTTCCTTTATGGATAGATTTTTTTCTAAGTACTAAATAAAGAACAAGGCAACACCTGCAACAGCAATTACAGCTCCAATTATTTCAATGGGTCGAACTTTTTCTTTGAATAAAAGAATTGAAAAAGGAATAATTAAAACTGGATTGGCAGAAGTGATGGTTTGTACAATTCCTGGATTGGTGTATGTTATCGCAAGCATTGAAAAACTGATTCCTAAAAAGGGTCCAAAAAACGCACCTAGTGACAATGTAGCAAATGCTTTGATGTTTTTTACAGCGGTTATAACTTGCTTCCAACGTCGTAGATAACTAATAAGTATGATAAATCCGAAAAGTCCAGCGTATAGCCTGATTTGAGTGGCATGAAATGCCGAATCAACATACTGCAATCCAGCTTTGCTCATAACCAAGCCCGAAGCTTGCCCAACGGCTCCCACCAACGAAAACAGCATTCCTTTGGCCGAATATCGCAAAGCCAATTTTTTTGAACTTATTTCCCCTTCTTTTTTCTCTTTTTTGCTTATCACAACCATTCCAATACCAATCAAACCCATTATCATTCCCAAAATAGCAATCGAACTCATGGTTTCGCCCAAGAAAAAGTAACTTAAAACGGCCGCCATTGGTGGCGATAAAGTCATGATCAGCAGTGCAACCCGTGGACCGGTTATAATAAATGCTTTGAAGAGAAATAAATCGCCCAAAAAGACTCCAATGAAGCCTGAGGTAAGCAGCCAAACCCATCCCATTAAGGGTACATCAACAGGGAAACTGGTTCCTAAAGTTATGGTGCTCCAAAGTAAAACAAAAAACATTCCAACAATAAGTCTCCAAAAATTGACCGCCAAAGATCCAATTTTTTTACCTGCTGAGGTAAAAGCCAAGGCTGTAAACGTCCAAAATAATGCTGTTATGACAGCATATATTTCGCCAATGTGTGAATTCATTATAGACGAATGGTTTGAATGGCTTTTTCAATACGAAGAGCAGTTTCTTTTGGTCCAATAAAATCGATGATTTCAAACAAATCAGGACCTTTGGCTTCGCCAACTATAGAAAGTCGCAAGCAATTCATCACTTGACCCATATTTAATTGATGGTCTTGGATGTATGCCATCACTTTATCGTGGGCAACTTCCTTGTCAAAAGTAGTTTGATCATTCAGAATATGAGATATTTTTGTTAAAATTTCAGGAATCTCAGCACTCCATCTTTTCTTGATTACACTTGCATCATATTGTTCAGGACCCTGAAAAAAGAATATTGTTTGAGGAATAAAATCTTTTACAAAATGGCATCTTTCTTTTGTGAGTGCAATTACTTTTGCAAGTTTTTCTTCTGAAGTTCGAATGCCCAACTCTTCGAGCATCGGTTTTAGTTGTGAACTTAATTCTTCATCCGATTTACTTATTAAATATTGATGATTGAACCAGCGAGCTTTGTCGAGGTCAAATTTTGCTCCCGATTTGCTAATTCTGTCCAAAGAAAAAGCATCAATCAGTTCTTGCATGCTAAAAATTTCTTTTTCCAATCCTGAGTTCCATCCCAGAAGTGCCAAAATGTTTACGACTGCATCGGGGAAATAGCCACTTTCACGGTATCCTGAGCTTTTTTCACCACTTTGTGGAGAAATCCATTCCAGTGGAAAAACCGGAAATCCCAAACGGTCGCCGTCTCTTTTCGATAGTTTTCCGTTTCCATCAGGTTTTAGCAACAATGGCAAGTGAGCAAATTGTGGCATGGATGATTCCCATCCAAAACATTGATATAGAAACACATGCAACGGAGCTGAAGGAAGCCACTCCTCCCCACGAATAACGTGCGTAATTTTCATTAAATAATCGTCTACAACATTTGCCAAATGGTATGTTGGCATGCCATCAGATTTGAATAAAACTTTGTCATCCAATGTTGAAGTATTCACTTGCACATCACCTCTGATTAAATCGGTCAGATTAATTTCCTGATTTTCAGGCATTTTAATACGGATAACATAAGGTTCTCCGAGTTCTATTTTGTGCTGAACTTCTTCTTTGCTTAAAGTAAGTGAGTTGTTCAAGCTTAATCGAGTATGCGTATCGTATTGAAATGCTTTTTTTTCAGCTTCAGCTTTTTTTCTAAGCAAATCCAGTTCTTCCGAAGTGTCGAAAGCATAGTAGGCATTTCCAGAGTCAAGCAACTGCTCAGCAAATGCTTTGTACATTTCTTTTCGTTCGGATTGCCGATAAGGCTCATATTCTCCGCCTTTGTGAACTCCTTCGTCAAACTCAATTCCCAGCCATGTAAGCGACTCGATGATGTATTGTTCGGCTTCTTCCACAAAACGGGTTTGATCGGTATCTTCAATTCGTAAAATGAAAGTGCCATTGTGTTTTTTTGCAAAAAGATAATTGTATAAAGCAGTTCTAACACCACCAATGTGTAAGGGTCCCGTAGGACTTGGAGCAAAACGTACGCGTACCATATAATAATAATTTGTTTGATAAAATAGTGTACAAAAGTAATGATTTTTTATTGATTATATTTTCAAAATTATATTATTGGTTTTCTGAGACTTGAATTAATTAATAAGAAAATAAATGGAAAAGGCATTGTATTATCCCTGAAAAGTGTATTTTTGTTATTGAATTTTAAAACAAGAGAAATGGCAGGAATCAACAAAGTTATTTTAGTAGGGAATTTAGGGAAAGATCCCGACACATTTACGTTTGAAGGCGGAGCTAAAAAAGTCAGCTTTTCGCTTGCTACAACCGAACAGTACAAAGACAGCAAAGGTGAAAAACAAAAAATCACAGAATGGCATAATATTGTTTGCTGGAGAGGATTGGCTGATATTGCTGAGCAGTTTTTACGAAAAGGCATGCAAGTTTATCTGGAAGGGAAAATTCGTACGCGCTCATGGGAAGATAATGGAACTAAAAAGTACATTACCGAAATTGTTGCCGATAATTTTCAAATGCTGGGCTCCAGAGCCGACAATGAAAACCTAGGGCATAACAATCCTCAAAATAAAGAGACGCATGCTAGTAGTGCTCCAACAACGCAAGCAGAGTCTACAGCCGCTAGTCAGGGTGCGATGAACAATGAAGCACAAGAAGAGGACGATCTGCCTTTCTAGAAAATAATCCGAAATAATTTATGAAAGACATTGGCTTTCAGTGTCTTTCGTGAGTTATAAGAGGAGGGAGTTAAAAAAAATGTCTAAATGGAATTAAAGTCCATCCAATTACTCTTGATATTCGAGATCGTTTTTTCCATTCCGAATAATCGAAAGGAAAGCAGCTCTTATGAGTTTCATCAATAAACTCTTGAATTAATCCACCTAAAACTGGATTTTGTCCTTGTATCATAATTTCATGCATGTATCTAAAGGAACGATAATCAAAATTCGAAGATCCAAATACAAATTTTTTTCCGTCAATCATCAGTATTTTTGCATGTAGATTAATTCCTTCGTAAAAACATATTTTGATGCCAGCACGGTGAAGTACCCCCAAGTATTTGTTTCGGATATGATCAACCATTCTAACATCTGAATGATTTGGTATAAAAACGTGTATATCAATGCCTTTTTGAGCCATTATGGCGAGTAGACGACGAAGTTTATAACCTGGCAGAAAGTAGGGTGTAACAATTGTTATGCTCTTTTGTGCTTTTTTGATAATTCGTTCATAATGTCTCTTTATCTTTTGTTGATATATAGAAGGGAAATCTTGAATGATTAAAAAATCTTGAAACTTGACAATCTTTTTATATTGATTATGTTTATAAAATTGATTGTTTGCATTATCGGCATAGTTCAAAATCATCCTTTTTAAAATAGGGGCAATTCCCCCTTCCATTCTAACGGTTGATTCACGCCAATCTTTAGAATATTCGGTTATATTGGCCGAGCCAACAT
Organism: Bacteroidales bacterium; assembly: GCA_028684405.1. GTDB lineage: Bacteria > Bacteroidota > Bacteroidia > Bacteroidales > WCHB1-69 > JAQUGA01. The sequence goes on from JAQUGA010000002.1 coordinate 16,204, forward strand.
AAGAAATGTAATCATCAATAACGACAATTTTTCGATGATTTCGCTGGTGGTTGCTTGAAATAAAATCCCATGTGAGTTTCAATTTCTCAAAGAAAATAACTTTTCCCCCATGTTTTGTTATTGGATTAAAAAAAGCATCCGGCACATTTGTACCCCAAGAATCAACAACCAATAAAACTTCCAACCCTTTTTTGCATTTCTTACTAATAGCTGAAAGAAATTTCCGACCCACAGCGTCATTCCTGAATCGATATATCTCCAAAAAAATCAATTTTTGAGCCGCCATTATATCATCCAACAGGGAGTCGTGCCATTCACCCGCAGTCGAGAAAAATGCGAATTTCATAGAGTCGGATATGTCTCGACATTTCTTCATGTAAAATTCTGCTAATTATCAAAAAAATTATTTTATTTTTCGTATAGCTGGAAAAATCTGTTGCAATATAAATAGTAAAAAAATCACGATACTTGTGTAAAAAGCAATTTTACCAATAAAATCGCCATGTTTTGTATAAAACGTTTTTTTAGCGTTTAAGTTCAGTGTTTCTGAGATTACATCGGGAACCCACCAATCCGTTTTTTGCAATACATCGCCCCGTTGATTGATAAATCCGGAAGTTCCAGTGTTGGCTGCTCTGGCAATGCTACGGCGACTTTCAACTGCACGCAATCGGGCATATTCAAAATGTTGACGATAGCCTGGCGTCTTTTTCCACCAGCCATCATTGGTAATAATGGTCATCAAATTAGCGTCATTTTTAACAAATTTGGAGAAAAACTCACCATAAACAGACTCGTAACATATGACCGATCCAACTATAGCCGAACTGTGTTTTAGCGAAAATGGGATTTGGTCTTTATCCACTCCCAAGCTGCCAGTAATTCCTCCTAAATCTACTGCTAGGTCAGAAAGGGGGCCGAAAATTTGTGGATATGGCATTTTTTCAACTCCAGGAACTAGTTTGGATTTATGATACATACTTGCCTCTTTTTCCGAATTTATAAAAAGAGAAGTGTTAAAACTGTCGTAGTATAAATCCTCACTGCCACTATATTTTCGGGCCGTATATGTTCTTTCGGAAGGACTGGTATACATTCGCAAACTTGAAATTCCGGAAATGAAATTAATTTTTGGATGTGCATCAATAAAATTAATAATAGAATCGATAGATGGATAATCAAATAGTTGATTTTGCCAAGCATAATCCTGTATTGCCGATTCTGGAGCCACAATCAATCGAGTGTTTGGAGTCACTTTTTGACGTGCTAATTCTAAAATATTGTGAATTAAATCTTCACTTTCAATATCGTATTGGCTCCATGGATCGGTGTTTTGCTGGATAACAATAACCTCAATCGGATTTGATTCTTCGGTATAGCTGTAGTAACGAATAAGCGACAAACTCATAGGAACCAAAAGGATAAGAGTCGTTAAAAGCACCCAAATTCGTTTGTGTTTTTTATCTGTTTTTTGTTTGAACGCTAAAATTAATTCATAAATAAAGATATTGCAGAGGAAAATCCAAAGAGTGCCGCCTAAAACGCCTGTGTTTTCGTACCATTGTATAAACTGAGGATATTTGGCAAAAACATTTCCTATCATCAACCAAGGCCATGATAAGTCCCAATTTAAATGCAAATATTCAAAAGAGAGCCAAAAACTGATTAATGCCATATATCCTTTGGAGGTAGCAAAAAAGTTTCTGCGTAAAACATAATAAAGTCCAAATGGAAGCGACATTAATATTGTATTTAACACTACTGCCGCTATGGCTCCAAAACTTGTAGAGTTCCATATCCACCATGTTGTGAGGCTGTTCCAAATGAAAAAAGCTATCATCGAATATAAAAACCCACTCATCTTAACATGATTTTGACGATGGGAAGTGATGTTGTCAAATACAAATAACAAAGGGATTAGTGCCACAAAACTAATAAAGGGAACCCCCCAATATGGCCATGCAGCAGAAAAAAGCAGTCCGCTTAGTGCCGAAAGCAAAAATAGATTTCGTATTTTCATAATAAATAAAAATTAGCATACAAAGTTAAAAATATAATCTAGAATGCCGAGTAAAATTATTGAGTTTGTATAGGAACCGACCTCTCTTTGCTCAATTCTTGCATCTTTTTTTTAATCGGAATGTTTTGGCATAAGATTTGGTATGAGGGGGGATGTTATTTTTTTAAGATAATTCATTTTTTTTAGTAATTTTACCCTATCAATATTATCTGTAATAATACAACCAAAGTTAATTTAAAATATAATTTTATGAAAAAAACCATGAGTCATTTTCAAATAAAGAATTTTTTGAAAATATTATTTTTAACTATTTTCATGCTTTCACTTAGTTTAAATATGGATGCTCAAGTGTCCAGAAAAGCTAAAAAAGAGAAGGAAAAAACGGAACTAAAGAAGAGTGATCAAAAAGTCAGCAAAGAGAAAGAGAAACCCGTTTCAAAACCTCAAGTAGAAGCTTCAAAAGAAAAGCCCGCCAAAAATCTGAGAACAAAAGAACAGCCACTAGAAAAAACCGTTATTGAAAATATAGATAAAGTAACCGACAATAATGAGCCTAAATATACGCCCATTGTTGAGACCTTTCCAAATGGTAAAATTGATTGGACGGAGCAATATGTTGAAGCCAAAGGAATGTCGGTGATTGACAATGAACGTTTTAAAAATGCTGCTCAAGCAAAGTTGATGGCACGTCGTGGTGCAATTGCAGATGCTCAACGCAATTTGTTAGAAATTGTGAAAGGGGTCAGAGTTGTTTCGGAGACCAAAGTTGTTGATATGATGACCGAAAGCGATTATATTTTAACTCAAATTGACGGTGTTTTGAAAAATGCACAAATGGTTGGAGAAGAGCTTGAAAAAGATGGGATTATAGAGGTAAGAATGCGCGTTCCTATTTATGAAAAAAATGGATTGGCTTCGGCTTTGGAACGCAAAATTGGAGAAACCGGGAAAAAAGCAACCATGGGAATGAATCAAATAATATTTCCAGAAGGAAATCCTGAAGAGATTAAAATTGAAAATATTTCAGATTTGGTTTTCAACTTTAATGGAAAAGAATACAGCCCAAGTATGTTCCCCATTGTTTTGGATGAAAACAACAATGTACTGTTGGATTTTAGTAAATATTACGATCCTAAGACAGGTAAATTCCCTAAATTATTAGCTGGAAGTAAAGAGATTTTAGATGCGGTTGGTTCTAAAAAAGGAGCACAAATTATTGATGTAATTGAATCTTTTGATGGAAAAATAAAAATCGATAATAGCAAAATTTCGAAAAAAATTAATTGGCAAAAAATTGGAAAAGTAGCAACTTCCATTGGGAAAATTGCAGTATCTTTGATTTTATAAACTTAGAAGTTATATACATATGAAAAAAATTATTTTATCTTTTTTCTGTTTTTTTGCCATAATTGGCTTTACAATGGCACAAGAAACCACAACCGTTGAAGTGAAAGGAGTTGGCTTAAACAGAGAAGATGCTTTGCAAGATGCTTTGCGAAATGCTGTTGGACAGGCTATGGGCGTTTTTATTTCGTCGCAAACACAAGTCGAAAACTTTATGGTATTGTCGGATGCAATTTCTTCCAAAACAGAAGGTTATATCTCCAGTTATAAGATTGTTAAAGAAACCCCTATGCGCGATCGCTTTGAGATCTTAGTAGAAGCGGTGGTGAGCATGTCGCCTTTAAAAGCGGATGTCAATATGTTGGCCAAAACCATTGGTGGAATTCGTTTTTTAGTGATGTACGACCCTCGAAAAATGAAAGAGGAAGACGTTGAAATTTTCAATTTTGCCGTAGAGCGTATCAATGAGGCTCTTTCAAACCGAAAATACCGATACATCGAGAGCCAACGTTTCCACCAATTGCAAAAAGAAGCTCAAAATATTTTTAATGAATCGGGCGATTCCAATGAAGAAACCTATGTTCAGCAACTTGGTTTTAAGGCAGATGCACAATTTATCATTAAAATTAGCAACATCATCGTTTCCCAACGCAGCGAAGCTTTTGATACGCGTACTGCTTCAAAGGTAACGATTGAGTTAAAAGCATATGATAACTGTACCGCTGAAGGTTTAGGAACGATTGTCATGGAAAGCGACTGGAGCAGTGGAAGAGATGCCAAATCAACACTGATGAATGGCGTTTCTACAGCTGTTTCTGGAAATATTGACAAGTTATTTAAAGCATTTAATAGCTATGTTGGCGATTGGGTAAACAACGGAATACCTTATGAATTGCGCTTTTATGCTTCTGGTTCTTATCGTGATTTCAGAGATTTAAGAAATCGTTTAAAAGACGACAGAAACTTTGGTGGACATATGGAAATTATAAGTTTTGACAACTACACAAAATTAAATTGTGTGTTCAAAAAACGTCCCGACGAGCTTGCCGATCGTATTATTGATATCTCTGATGAAGTGCCATTTTTTGCTGAAAAAGAGATGGATGTTCGATTGATATACGGACGTCAGATTTCGTTTGCACCGCGGAAGGCTAGAGTTCCAGAACTGGAGCACCTAAAAGAAGAATATGAAAAATCTCAAAAGGAAGAAAGTGATGCGGCAAAAATTAGTTCGCCTGTGGAGGCGAAAAAGCCCGCTCAGGAAGTGAAGCCCGCTCCACAAGTAAAGCCAACTACACCTGCCAACAAACCTACACCAGCATCTAGAAAAACCACAAAACCAGTTAAAAAAACAAGCTCAAAAACAAAATAATAATAGTATGAAAAAAATAGTTTTATTATCTCTAATTGCTTTATTTTCATTTCAAGCTCAGGCTCAGATAAAATCTTCACTCACTATTTTTAGTCGCGATGGAGAAAAATTTTGGATTGTAAGAAATGGCATTAAACAAAATGATGTTCCAACTACCTCCGTTACCATGGAAGGAATTACCGATCGCTCTTTTAAGATAAAAGTCTTGATTGATGATGACAAACTTACAACTGTTGATCAAAATATCTATACCATAGATGTTGACGAAAAGGTATGTGATTTAACATATGAATTAAGAAAGAACAGCAAAAAGAAATACTCTTTGCGTTTAATTAGTTTTGTGCCCACTAAGCTATCAACTCAGCCCGAAAAGCCCGTTGTGGTTGAAATGGTCGCACCTGAGGTTCAAACACCAAGCCCCCAAGTGACAACTCCCAATGTGCAAGTAAATATGTCTGGCAGTGGATTTATGGCCAATGGGTCCATGTGCGATGCGCCTACGATGAACCCAAAAGCCTATTTGGATTTTCGGTATGAAATAGAAGCTCAAAACATGTATCGACGAGAAGAATATATTAAAAACATGTTCTCGAAAAACTGTATGCTTGCTGAACAAATTGCCGGTATTATAAATCTTAAATATGCTACTGTCGACGAATTAAGCATTGCAAAACATGGCTATAGATACACTTTTGATACCGAAAACTACGGAGTCGTACTGGATGCAATAAAAAGTGAAACAAAGAAACGTGATTTATTGACGTTTTTAAATGTTTCGCAAGGATCCGTTCAAACGACGACCAATACTACTACAAATTCCGAAAATTTAAATATTCAGATAAATGATCCTAATTTGGGTGTCAATTTTAATGTGAATGTGCCTAATACGAATGTAAGCAGCACAACCACTACAACCACTCATCAAACCACAGCACAGAGCCCAGATCGTCCCTACAGGAAAGGTGACAGGCCCAGAGCTGAGCCAGTATATGATAATAATTGTCGGGGTGCAATGCCCACTGCTGACTTTAACCAAGCGACGGCTCAAATAAAAAAAACAAGCTTCGCAGATTCTAAAATGAAAATTGCGCAACAAATTACCAGAAGCAATTGCTTGTCTGTAAACCAAATTATAGAAATATGCAAACTCTTTAGTTTTGAAGATAATAAACTTGAATTTGCTAAATTTGCCTACGATTTTACATTTGAGAAAAACAAATATTACCTTGTGAATGAAGTCTTTAGTTTTTCGAGTTCTCGTGACGAACTCGACTCCTTTATTCTAAATAAATAAATTTGATTTATAGTGCCTTGAGACTATAGATATATGTGGAAATTAATAAAAAAAAACAGTCGTTTTTACGACTGTTTTTTTGTGACTCCGGAGGGATTCAAACCCACGACCTTCAGAACCGGAATCTGACATTCTATTCAGCTGAACTACGGAGCCATTATGAAAGACAAAATTAATAAAAATAAGCCTTGACTTTGCATTTTTACAAAAAAAGAAAAGTTTCAATAAGCCATGTTTAAAAAATAATCGTAAATTTGCAATCATTCTGATTTAGTAAAAGAGCATTTTAAAATTGAAATCCGAAAATAGCAACTTGCAATAGACTTATAAAGCCTGTAATTTGTCAACATAAATTGTTTAAAATGAAAAAGTTTTTACTCTCCTTACTTGTCTTTTTAGTAATGAATGGATTTTCACAAAAAACGATTCAGATTAAGGGAACCGTCCTTGACTCCAGGAATAAGGAAACAATGGTTGGAGTGAATGTCATACTAAACGATACAGCTGGAACAACAACGGATATATTTGGGAATTTTTCACTCGACATGAGTCCGGGAAAACAAAAATTAGAATTTCGATTTGTAGGATATGTTTCTGATGTTCGATATGTTTACATTTCGAGTGGTGCAGAAAATAAAAAACTAATAATTGAAATGGTTTCAGATCAAAAAATGTTGAGCGAAGTGGTGGTCAGCGCAGGACGTCATGAACAAAACTTGTCTGAAGTTACGGTGTCGATGGGTTTAATAAAACCTGCATTTTTAGAAAATAACAATACTCGAGATTTAGAAAGTGCTCTGGAAAAAATACCCGGAATTACAATGATGGAGGATCAAATTAGCATTCGCGGTGGGAGTGGTTTTTCATATGGAGCAGGAAGTCGTGTTTTGTTAATGGTCAACGACTTGCCAATCCTTGCTGGAGCAAGTGGACAGCCTAAATGGTGGGCTACTCCATTGGAAAATATTGAACAAATTGAAATTATTAAAGGAGCCTCTTCGGCTTTGTTTGGATCGTCTGCTTTAAATGGAGTTGTCAATATTCGAACAGCTTGGCCAGGAGCGATTCCTCAAACAAAATTTAATATTTATTCGGGATTTTATGGAAATCCTGAGCGAAAAGAGCTCGTTTGGAAAAGAGGAAGTCAGCCTAACTTTTCAGGAGTGCAATTCTCACATAGTCAGAGGTTTGGAAATTTTGACTTAGTGCTCGGAATGAATGGACATACCGATGATGGATACCGCAAGAATGATTCTCGACAAAGAGTTGGTTTTAACATGAATTCTCGCTATAGAAGTAAAAAGGTAGAAGGTCTTAATTATGGTGTCAATTTTAACACCGCATATCGTATTAATGAACCATTTTTGATTTGGGGAAATACCGACACAATTCCAGATAGTGTTTATTTTTCGCCAAAAGGTTTTGATCAAGTAAATAAAAATTTAGCCATCAATATTGATCCTTATATTACTTTGTTCAAAGGAAGTAATAAGCATAGTTTGAGAACTCGCTACTATTTTGTAGACAATAAAACCAGAGCTGGAGTAAACAATAATGAAACTTTACTTTATGGCGAATATCAATATCAAAAAGTTTTTGAAAAGGGCTTAGTTTGGTCTTCTGGAGTGAGTTTTTCAAAGGGTTCAACCGTTTCTGAAATTTATGGCAAGGAAAAACGTTCTATCATTAGTGGTTCTTTATTTACGCAGGCAGATTACAAAATTAAACGTTGGACTCTCTCATTGGGAGCTCGATTGGAACTGTATAATTTTGATGACGAAACAGATGTTCTTGACACTTTAGTGGGTGATGTTAGAAATTTAGCTGGTTTTTTTGAAAACACAAAACCTGTTTTCCGTTCAGGAGTAAATTATAAGCTATTTGATTTTACTCACCTCAGGGCGAGTTTTGGTCAAGGATACAGATATCCATCCATTGCCGAAAAACACATTCACGCTTCAGAAGGAGCAATCAATATTTTTCCCAATAATACGCTTCTTCCAGAAACAGGATGGAGTAGCGAAATTGGAATTATGCAAGGATTTAAAATTAGCAACTGGAAAGGCTATATTGATGTAGCTGGTTTTTGGACCGAATATGACAACATGATTGAATTTATGTTTGGAACCTATATGCCCCATCCAGATAGCATCCCAGAGTCTATGACTTTTGATGAGTTGCGTGATTTTATTATTTCCCGAACTGGATTTCAGGCGCAAAATATTACCAAAGCCCGAATTTATGGAATTGACGCTACCATTAGTGGAAATGGAAAAATCCGTCAATTTCCACTTAGCTTTATGGCTGGATACACATACACAAATCCGCTAAATATGGCAGCTCCTGATTCTATAAAAGGAACTGATGCCGAAATCTTGAAATATCGCAGTAAGCACACGGCTAAAGGTGATATTGAAATAGGTTTCCGGAAAATATCCCTTGGATTTAGTTATATGTACTTTAGTAAAATTGTCAATATTGACGAAGCTTTTGAAGATGAATTAATAATTAATGTGGGTACATTAGTAATTCCCTCAGGAACTTATATTTTGCCAGGAATGAAAGAATACCGAAAAACACACAATGGTCCAGAACATATTTTTGATGCGCGAATAAGCATGAACTTCGGCTCTGGCTCGAGATTGTCGTTGGTCGTTAAAAATATTTTCAACAAAGAATATATGCTGCGACCTGGCGACGTGCAGGCTCCACGAAATTATGCTTTACAATACAGCCTAAAACTCTAATTTTGAATTCTTCCAAAACAGTTTTAATAGCTCCTCTAAACTGGGGTTTGGGTCATGCAAGCCGATGCGTTCCAATCATCCGTTGGCTTGTTTTACAAAAACACAATGTCATAATTGCTGCCGATGGAAATGCTCTGAGTTTTTTGAAATGTGAATTCCCAGATGAAAAATGCATCCGTTTAGCAGACAATCAATTAAAATATTTCGAGAAATTTCCAGCTTGGCTAAGTATTCTTTTACAATTACCGATGTTCTTTATTTTTGCTCTGAAAGAACAAAAAAGAATTCGAAAAATTGTAGAAAAAAATCAGATTGATGTTGTTATTTCGGATAATAGATATGGAATCAGAACTAAAAAAACTACAAATGTTTTAATTAGTCACCAGCTGAATCTCAATGCTGGAATTTTGAGCTTTATTCCAAATACCATTATTAAACATCTAATTTCTTATTTTAATTTTTGCTTGGTTCCCGATTATCAAACTTATGAGGATTCTTTGGCGGGGAAACTTTCGCATCCAAAAACAATTCAAAAAACAAATATTGAATACATTGAACCCTTAAGTCGCTATGAAAAATTAAATTTTCCCGAATCTGAACTCATTCCAGTTCTTATTTCGGGTCCCGAACCGCTAAAATCAAAATTGATCAAACAACTTCTTTCAAAACTTAAAAACACCTCTTTTTCATATGTCTTGTTTTGCGGGAATGCGGAAAATTATTCCACGGAAAATTATCATAATTGCATTCTAAAAAATCATGATACAACCCAAAATATTTCTACAATTCTTTCCCAAGCACCTCTTGTAATCGCCTCTGGTGGCTATTCGACAATAATGGATATGCATTGTTTAGATAAAGACTGCATTCTTATTCCATTTCGTGGACAAACAGAGCAGGAATATTTGGCAAAATTTCATAATGCTTCTGCGAAATTTAGTTTTATCCCAATGAAAGATATTGCAAATAAAAACTTCAGCCTTCAGGAAGTTATTGAAGCTAAATTAAGAGATAAAGAAAAATCCGCCCACATCATGCAAAGCCGTATCCCCAAGTTCCAAGAGATCATAAGTCAAATTTTGGAACAATAAGCGAAGTTGTTTTCCACTCTGAAGAGTATCGAGTGAACCGCTTATTATGATCCTTTTATTTTCCTCATCAATACCCAAACAACCGCCAAGTAAACCATGTTTATAGCCCGATAAAACAATGTTTTCGTCCGAAAAGAGATGTACATTTAGTTTTCGTTTCTCCAAAGTTTGAGCCATGCCTTTGTCGGAAGTGATAAAAATATTTTGAGGTAGAATTAAAGTACTGCAACGACAAAATCCTTGTTTTACAGATATTATTTCTAGTTCGTCAGACCATTTTAAAATCTGTGAATCACAAATCGAAGAGTTGCACAATAGATATTTTTGATTTGCTGAAACATTATATCGTGCAATTTCGGGATATGAAAATCCGACAGATTGTTCTCCAAATTGATAGAAAATAGAGTTTTTATTGAAATAGTATAAAATGTATTTCGGACAGTTTGGTGCAACCACCAGATTTTCATTTATTTGAGCCAGAAAAAGATCGGGATGACCCTCCAATGGTTTTTCCACCAAAGCTTCTGCCGAAAAATCTAAAACATCATAAAACATTTGTAGTTTTTCTTTCATAAAATTAGGCAACCTGAAATCACAAACTACTGTTTTTTTCACAATGTGTTTTTATTAAATGTTTTAATGATACCTAATTTCCACTTTATCAATGTCTAAGCTGTCATTGCTTTGGAAAGTGAGGGTTTTGCAGAGCGATTTAAAATAGTTTCGATTTTCGCTATTGTATCCAATGGCATAATTGATATTTTTAGAATGAACAGCAATTTTTAGATGATTTAACTCTTGATTATTAATGTTTTGAATTATTTTATCTCGCCAAATCTTACTTAAAACCAATTGGTAAAATGAGGGATGGTAGGGGCCAGCCAATAATTCTTTATTGGAAGTGAATGATTCGGAAGGATGCAAACCCAATTTTAGAATCTTGATTTTATTTTCGTTGAATAGTTCAACCAAAGGGATGCATCTATGAATGGCTGCTTCGATACTTAGTGGAATGTATTTGTTTGACATAAATAAGTCAGCTAATTCGGTGTTTTTTAGCACCAAAACAGGATAAATGCGAGTTTGAATAGCTTGGCATTCTGCAATTTTTTGAGCTGTTTGCAAACTTTTCTCATCGTCATCACCCGGCAGACCGACCATCATTTGCATTCCCAATTGATAGCCCATTTCGTTAATCAATTTTGCTGCTTTTATGGAATCTTCCGCAGTGTGACCTCTTCCAGCTTGATTCAGAACTTCATCGTCCATCGATTGGACGCCAATTTCGATATTTTTCACCGAAAAATGAGAAAGATTCAGTAATGACTCTTCGCTGATGGTGTCGGGGCGGGTTGAAAATCGAATGGAATCGACCAAGCCTTTGTCGATGTAGCTTTGAGCCAAAGATAAATAGTTGATTTGGTTTGATTTGGGCAATCCCAAAAAGTTTCCGCCAAAAAATGCTATTTCAACATAGGTTTTGCTTTGGTCAACGGAAATGAGCCAAGTATCAATGATGTTCGTTGCCTCTTCTAGCGACGGATTTCTTGTTTTTCCAGTAATGGTTTTTTGATTGCAAAACACACAATTATTCACACAACCATATTGTGGCAAAAAAATAGGAATGGAAATATGTTTTTTCATCATTGAGATGAATAAATAAGAGTTTTCTAACCGATTTCTTCTTTCAAACGTTCGGCATTTTCTGCAACTTGCAGGGCTTCAATCAAATTCTCAATATCGCCATCCATAAAACTGCTCAAATTATACATAGTGTAATTTATTCTGTGGTCGGTAACCCGATTTTGAGGATAGTTGTAGGTTCTAATTTTCGCCGAACGGTCGCCAGTTGAAACCATCGTTTTGCGCTTTTTAGTAATTTCATCGAGGTACTTTTGATATTCGATTTCAAATATTCGAGCACGCAATATTTTCAATGCTTTTTCGTAGTTTTTAATCTGCGATTTCTCATCCTGAATGGATACCACAATGCCAGTTGGGACGTGGGTTAATCGAACTGCAGAATACGTTGTATTTACAGACTGACCACCCGGACCTGATGAACAATAGGTGTCTTTTCGGATGTCGTTGGCTTTAAGATCAACGTCAAACTCGTCGGCTTCGGGCAAAACAACTACAGAGGCAGCAGAGGTGTGAACACGGCCTTGTGCTTCCGTTTGTGGAACTCTTTGCACGCGATGAACCCCAGATTCGTATTTCAAAATACCATACGCCTTGTCGCCGGTAACATTTATTATAATCTCTTTAAAACCACCCATGGTTCCTTCTGTTTGACTGGCAATATCTATTTTCCAATTCTTGGTTTCACAGAAATGAACATACATTCTAAACAAATCTCCAGCAAAAATCGATGCTTCGTCGCCTCCCGCACCAGCTCGTATTTCAATAATGGCATTTTTGCCATCTTGCGGATCGGATGGCAATAAAAGTAAGCGGATTTCCTCGTCCAGAGCCTCTTTGCGTTCAGTAAGCTCGTCCAGTTCCGATTTTGCCATCTCTCTAAACTCTTCGTCTTTTTCTGTGGCCAAAACTTCTTTGGCACTTTTAATATTGCCAAGGATGTTTTTATATTCTTTATACGCATCCACTACAGGGATTAAATCTTTGTAATCCTTATTGAGTTTAACATATAGTTTCATGTTAGAAATAATATCGGGATCCGTGATTTTTTCACCAATTTCAACCCATCTGTTGTGAATCACTTGTAATTTATCGAAAAGATTATCCATATTGCTTTATTCGGCTTTTTTTGAGTGGCAAAAATACAAAAAAAAATTGTACCCTCGCTCAGATTGAAAAAAGGAACCCTAAAATCAAATATTTGAACTTGTTTTTTTAGCAGTTCGCTTGAAAATTATTCTTCATGAGTTTTCGAAGAGTCAGAAATGATGCTTTGCAATTCACTCAATTCATCTTCTGTTAAATGTCGCCATTTGCCGACTTCGGTGTCCAAATGGATGTTTATAATCCGGATTCTTTTAAGCTTAATAACCTTATAATCAAGATATTCGCACATTCTGCGAATTTGACGATTCAATCCTTGAGTAAGAATAATGTTAAAACTAAAGTTTGTCAATTGTTTTACCGTACATTCTCGAGTAACAGTATCCAAAATAGGCACTCCTTCGCTCATCCGCTTGATAAAAAGTTTTGTAATTGGCTTGTTTACCGTTACAATATATTCTTTTCCGTGGTTGTTTCTGGATCTCAAAATTTTATTCACAATATCACCGTCATTTGTCAATAAAATGAGTCCCTGACTTGCCTTATCGAGCCTTCCAATGGGAAAAATACGTTCCGGATAATTTATATAATCAATGATGTTGTCTTTTTCTTTTTCTCTATCTGTGGTTGAGACAATACCAATGGGCTTATTAAAAGCAATGTAAACATTTTTCTTTTCGGGAGTTGAAACTGCTTTTCCGTCAACACAAACAATGTCATTCGGCGATATTTTTGTTCCCATTAAAGGAACTTCTCCATTAATGGTAATGCGATTTTCAAGAATCAATTGATCGGCTTTTCGTCTGGAGCAATAGCCAATTTCGCTCAAGTATTTATTAATTCGGATCAAATTTTCGCTCTCCATATACTAAAATGATTTATGAGATTAAAATTCTTCTACTTCTCCAAAGACTCCGCTTTCGAGATAGTCTTGATATTCTTCATCGCTGATTTTTAGATAATCTTTGAGTTTTTCAATTTCACGATAATCTTTTTTTGTGGGTCTTCCAATTCCCGAAGGTCGACTTTCAAAACGCATTTTGAGCTTTTTAATTTTCTCATATTCAGCCTCTGGAGTAAGATCTTTGTAGCATTCAGGAAGCAGTTTTGCACCCACTCTTTTGTCGATTAGTGCAATCACTTCTACTTCTTTGAGGAGAATTCCAATTTTGGCATGAACTACCTGTCCAAGTTTTACCTCTCTGGCAGCCTTGCAATTTGCTCCATCTATTTTTACTTTTCCAGCATTGCAAGCATCGGCTGCTTGCGAGCGGGTTTTATAAAGTCTTACCGACCATAACCATTTGTCAATGCGAACTTTATCAACAGTATGGATCATAAATCCTATTTTTTACGGAAGAATAAATCTATGGGAACGCCTGAAAAATCCCAATTAGATCGGATTTTATTTTCTAAAAATCGAGAATATGAATCCGTTACATATTGGGGTAAATTGCAGAAGAAAGCAAAGGTAGGATATCTGGTTGGAAGTTGAGCTACATATTTGATTCTCACCATTTTATCTTTTTTTACTGGAGGTGGAAAATCCTCAATTAACTCCAGCATATAGTCGTTTAATTGAGAGGTAGGAATGCGTCGTTTTTTATTATTGTAAACCTGAGTAGCCAATTCTAAAACTTTATAGATTCGTTGCTTTTTCGTAACAGAGGTAAAAACAATGGGCACATCTGTAAATGGAGCAATTTTACTGCGAATTAATTTTTCGTATTCCAAGTGGCTATTGGTCTCTTTTTCAATTAAGTCCCATTTGTTAACCACAATAACAATCCCTTTATGATTTCGTTGGGCCAATGCGAAAATATTCAAATCCTGTCCTTCAAATCCGATGGAAGCATCAATTAGTAAAATACAAACATCACTGTTTTCGATGGCTCTGATGGATCGCATCACAGAATAAAATTCCAAATCTTCTTCAACATTTTTCTTTTTTCTCAAACCCGCCGTGTCCACGAGGTCAAACTCAAATCCAAAACCTTTGTATCGGGTTTTACTCGAGTCGCGAGTTGTTCCGGCTTCGGGCGTAACTATGGTTTGTTCTTTGCCTAAAAAAGCGTTGATTATGGACGATTTTCCAACATTGGGACGGCCAATAATAGTAAATGCAGGAATGTCAGATTCTTCTTCAATCGGAATATCTTTATTGAGATGTGTTACTAATTCGTCTAACAATTCACCTGTTCCACTGCCATTGGAAGCCGATACAGGAAAAGGTTCGCCTAAACCCAAGGAGTAAAATTCGCTGTAGTCGAAAAAGTTACTTGGGCTGTCAATTTTATTAACAGTCAACAATACTTTTTTCCCCGAACGACGAAGCATTTGTGCAACGTCTTTGTCCATTGGAGTTAAGCCTTCGCGGCCATCTACCAAAAAAAGAATTACATCAGACTCATCCAATGCTAATTTTACTTGCTTGCGAATTTCCTCTTCAAAAATGTCGTCACTTCCAATTACATAGCCTCCGGTGTCAATCACCGAAAAATTATACCCAATCCAATCGCTGGAACCGTAGATTCTGTCGCGAGTTACTCCTGAAGTTGGATCAACAATAGCATGACGCGTTTTTGTTAACCGATTAAATAATGATGATTTTCCAACATTAGGACGACCTACCAACGATATTATATTTCCCATAAATTACTTTTGTTATTAATAAAAAAATCATTCGATTTTGCGACAAAGATACAAAAAAATGCCTTATACTCACTCTCTCATTGGGTTGCATGAAAAAATAAGAATATTGATAAATACAGGAATAAGCTAAAAATCAGGGTTTATATCCCAGTCTGTTTAAAATTAAGGGATTGTTCCTCCAGTTTTCTAAAACCTTAACTCTAAGTTCTAAAAATACTTTTTGGTCGATAAAATTTTCAATGTCTTTTCGTGCTTCTATACCGATTCGTTTTATCGAAGCTCCGCCTTTTCCAATAATGATGTTTTTTTGCGATTCTCGTTCGGTATAAATCATAGCACTAATATGAATTATTCCGTTCAATTCTTTGTACGATTCAACACTTACTTCCGAGGAATATGGAATCTCTTTTTGATAAAAAATAAAAATTTTCTCTCGAATAATTTCCGAAACAAAAAATCGCATTGGACGGTCGGTCAACTCTTCTTTTGGGAAAAACGGGGGCGAAAGTGGAAGTTTTTCTACAATGGCGGGTACAATGTGTTCAATATTAAAACCATGCAGTGCCGAAATCATAAATATTTCACCATTTTTAAAAACTCCTTTCCAATTATCATAATACTTCATGGCCTCTTCCTGAGTCGTTGTATCAATTTTATTGATAATTAGAATGACGGGAATACCACTTTTATTAACCCGATCGATAATGTCGGAATGATGTTCCTTTTCACCCATTTCTACCATATATAAAAAAACATCAGCATCTTTTAAGGAGGTTTCTACAAAACCCATTAATGCTTCATGCATTTTATAAAATGGCTTTATAAAGCCCGGAGTATCAGAATATACAATCTGAAAATCATCACTGTTTACAATGCCCATTATTCGATGCCGCGTGGTTTGAGCTTTCGATGTTATAATAGATAGGCGTTCACCAACCAATGCGTTCATTAAGGTTGATTTCCCAACGTTTGGGTTCCCGATGATGTTTACAAAACCTGCTCTATGACTCATTTTTTTGTTAAATTATTTTAAATCCGATTTTAGTCTGCAAATATAGTGTATTTTTGCAGAACCAAATCAAAAAGATACCACAAAGTAAAAGATATATTGCGGGGTGGAGCAGTGGTAGCTCGTCGGGCTCATAACCCGAAGGTCATCGGTTCGAATCCGGTCTCCGCTACAAAAGAAAAAGCAACCTTAGGGTTGCTTTTTTGATTTAAACCTAAATGCAAATGTAGCCAAAATGCTTTAACTCTAAAGAAATTAGCTTAGTGTGGCATTTCGACTACGCAATAACCATGTTGTCTTAAATTTGTTGCATGAGTAACGAAGATGCTTGCGTTTATAGATTCGCTTCGCTCGTAAATTCGGTTCTTACAAACACTAAATGCTTGATAACAATACAAGTATTGTTTAAATCTATGCTGTTATCATTATTCTCAATGAGGAGTCAGTAAACATTTTGACGATGGATATTGTTTGTTTTAAAAATTAAAGAGATAATAAGATGAAAACAAATCATGCATATTCAATATGGCCAAATAGATCTACTTTGGCGTTCTCAATGATAAAAACATTTGGGACGAGTCTTTTCCCAGTTTTGTTTATGATATTGATTTTATTTTCAAATAAATCATTTTCTCAAGTTACAAACCCTAAAAATAAAACCAACATGAACATCTTAAACGATAAAATCCAAGATTTAAAATTTCACGAATTACCATATAGTTATGATGCATTAGAGCCTCATTTCGATAAATTGACCATGGAAATTCATTATTCCAAACACCATAAAGCCTATTATGACAACTTAATGTCTGCCATGAAAGATAATCCTGATTCAAAATCATTAAGTCTTATCGATTTAATGAAAAATATCAGTAAATATCCAACGGGAGTTCGTAACAATGGCGGTGGTTATTTTAATCACCATTTGTTTTGGAATATTTTCTCTGCAAAACCACAAAGTTTGCCGCAAGGTGATTTGAAACTAGCAATAGAAAAAGAGTTTGGATCTTTTGAAGACTTTAAAAAAGAATTTGAAACAGCAGCAAAAACTCGTTTTGGAAGCGGATGGGCATGGTTGTCTGTTGATAATAATGGTAAGCTTTTCGTGAGTTCTACTCCAAACCAAGACAACCCATACATGGACATTGTTGAAAAACAAGGAATTCCAATTGTGGGAATTGATGTATGGGAACACGCCTACTATCTCAAATTTCAAAATCGCAGACCCGAATATGTAGCTACTTTTTGGAATGTAATAGATTGGAAAAAAGTAGAAGAACTTTACAAAAAGTCTAAATAATATTTTTTCATAAACTTGTTTTTAATTCATAAAAAATGTTGGCGTAAATATTTACACCAACATTTTTTTTAATTTAGTAATCTATGGTTTTAGGACAAGCACCAAATTTTTTACTAAATTTGCTAAAAATTTCAGACGACAACTATGAACAACGAAGAGCTTTTTAAAAAAATTATTTCCCACTCAAAAGAGTATGGTTTTATATTCCAATCCAGCGAAATTTACGATGGACTTAGTGCTGTATACGATTACGGACAATTAGGTTCGGAATTGAAAAACAACATTCGTAGCTATTGGTGGAAATCGATGGTTCAAATGCACGAAAACATTGTGGGCATTGATTCTGCTATTTTTATGCATCCACAAATTTGGAAAGCATCTGGCCACGTGGATGCTTTTAATGATCCGCTTATCGACAATAAAGATTCCAAAAAACGCTATCGTGCCGATGTTTTGATTGAAGATTACATGGCGAAAATTGAAGATAAAATCAATAAAGAAGTTGATAAAGCAGCAAAACGTTTTGGAGATTCTTTTGATGCAAAAATGTTCAGAGAGACCAATCCGCGAGTTCTAGAAAATCAACAAAAAATTGATTATGCCCGCAAACGTATGGTCGAAACATTGGAAGCTGAGGATTTGGCTGGTGTAAAATCTTTAATCGAAGAGTTGGGAATCGTTTGCCCCGTTTCTGGAAGCAGAAATTGGACCGATGTTCGCCAGTTTAATCTAATGTTTTCTACTCATATGGGCTCTATCGCCGAAGGATCTGATGTTATCTACCTTCGACCTGAAACAGCACAAGGGATTTTTGTGAATTTTTTGAACGTTTTAAAAAGCGGTCGTATGAAAATTCCTTTTGGAATTGCTCAAACTGGAAAAGCATTTCGCAACGAAATTGTAGCTCGACAGTTTATTTTCCGTATGCGTGAATTTGAACAAATGGAAATGCAGTTTTTTGTTCGCCCAGGCGAAGAGATGCAGTGGTTTGAATATTGGAAAGAACATCGTCAAAAATGGCATTTATCTTTGGGTATTCCTATTTCAAAGTATCGTTTTCACGATCACGATAAATTAGCTCATTATGCAAATGCTGCAACCGATATTGAATTTGAATATCCATTTGGATTTAAAGAGCTGGAAGGAATTCATTCCAGAACAGATTTTGACTTGATGGCACATCAAAAACTTTCTGGTAAAAAATTACAATATTTTGACCCCGAAACGAACGAAAACTACATTCCTTATGTGGTGGAAACATCCATTGGTCTCGATCGAATGATTTTGGCTGTTTTAAGTCATGCCTACTGCGAAGAAGAATTGGAAGATGGTTCAACAAGAACTGTTTTGAAAATTTCACCGGTTTTGGCTCCCATCAAAGTGGCCATTTTGCCATTGATTAAAAAAGATGGATTCCCGGAAAAAGCCAAAGAAATCATGAACGAATTAAAAATGGAGTTCAATTGTCAGTATGACGAAAAAGATGCTATTGGACGCAGATATCGCCGCCAAGATGCTATCGGAACACCTTATTGTGTGACCGTTGATACGCAAACCTTGGAGGACAATACCGTTACCATTCGCGAACGGGATTCGATGAAGCAGGAGAGAGTTCCTATTGATAAATTATCGTACATTATTAACGAGAATTTGAAAAGTATGATGTATAGACCCTAATTTATTTTCAAAATAAGTGAAATAAAAAAGCGAGATAATTTATCTCGCTTTTTTATTCTTTAAAATTTCATCCTATTTTGCATAGGGTGAGAAAAAATCAGATGATGTCACGCTCAAAACAGGGTAGCGGGAATTATTTATCATGTCGCGTGCTTGCGAACCCAACCAAATTCCGGTAAAATCAGTAGTTTGCTCTGTCATTATTACGATTAAGTTGGCATCAATTTCATCGGCAAAGTTGACCGTAGTTTCGGTCGTATTAAATGATTCACGTTTATACATTTGATAACGTATGTTATTGGATTTTAGATATTTATCTACAGTGTGCATATATGCATCCACCAATTGACGTACATCTCTTAAATCTGATGTATATAAACCTAAGACATGAATTTTTGCAGAAAATAATTTTGCAAATTTCACTGCAATGGGAACTTTTTGACGAGATTCTATGGAATAGTCAATGGGAACAATAATGTCTGTCAAAGCTCTACTGACTTTTGTTTGATTACGAATGGTCAATACAGGGCAGTTTACAGATATTACAGTTCGGTATGCATTGTTTCCAATAAATACTTCATCCTCGCCAGATATCCCATGTGCTCCAACAACCACAAGGTCTGCCTGCATTTCGAGAGCTTCTCTTGCTAATACTTGATGAACTCTTCCTTCAACAATTTTAGGAATAATTTTGTTGCCTTTGGGCATAAAAGTTTTATGATCATCCGCAATTTTTATTAATTGTTTTTCTGCCAAATCAGCATATTCGTTTATGTTTTCCGACATTAATCCAAGCGTTGTTCCTGGAGTTTTTGCCCATATTAAAGTGATGTCACACTTCGCTTTATCGGCAATTGTGGTAGCATGCAGCAATGCATTAATCGACGATTCTGAAAAATCTGTTCCTACAATAATTCCTTTCATAATCTATTGTTTTAATGGTGTTTATTCTAAATGTAAAAATACAATTTTATTTCGTATTACAAGTTGTTTTGGAAAATCTTTTTACAAAAAAGAATATTTATTAAATTTCGATTTTAATCCAGGGTAATTTTAATCAGTTTTAGCGTGGCACTTTGGTTTTTAGAATACACTTTTAATATGTATATGCCTCGCTGTAATTCAGTGGTTTCTATTTTAAATCCAGAGATTTGATCCAAGGGATAGAGCTTCCCTTGTTTTAATGTTTTTCCTTCTATATTACTTATTGAATAATTGAAGTTTTCATTTTCGGGATTCTGTATTTTTAAAACTATTTCATTTGAAAATGGATTTACAGTGCTGATATTAAGTAGATTATTTGCCGAATTTATGCCTGCTTGAGGATAATAAACCAAAAAATCCATCATTACTGGCAAATGATCAGACATGCCGTATAGTGCGTTTGCAATATTTTGTGGAACCACCGTGTTTGCTGGGGAGATCATGGAACCATTAAAGCGGTTTCCATCCTGGCCAAAGGCTTTATAAGTTTCTGACAAGGCTTTTACATTGTCATAACCATTGAGTATTTGTGCAGAAACTAAAATAAAATCAAAACGATCGTCCATGCCTCCAGTTGCGAAACATTCGCCACTTGTGTGGGTAGATTGGGTGTGAACATGTCGGTAAGAATAACTATTATTCCAATTGCCAGGTGTGTCAATCGGGTCATAAAAGCGAATTGCACTGTTTGGGTAATTTAGTAAATGTTGATATGCAGGCTCGGTTGATGTATAAATATTAAAATCTCCACTTAAAACATAATTGTCCGAAATCCCCCAATTATTCAAACGAGACATTAGCTGCTGAATCATCGATAAACGTCCATCGGTTTCGGTGCTTCCGGCTTTTAGATGAGCAACAATGGGAATAAAGAAAATAGTATCCCCGTTTACGAGATCAGGAGTGTTAAAATACATTCTGTAAATATTGATATCTCGAACTGTTGTTTGGACTATATAATGAGAATGCATAGTCAATTTACGGCTGTCGTAATAAATCATATTCGCCAATGTTCCACCCGATAGACTGGTTAATTGTCCCGATTTCCAGTAATTAACTCCATTGGTATTGAGAACATTATTTCGTATGCGGTCAACATGAGCTTGTGTGTTTGTAATTTCATTTACCGTAATTACATCAGGATTTGCATGATTCAGAATCACTTTTAGCAAAGAATCTTTTTTGTCCAAATTATTATTAGCTATAGTACACCCACCAAAAGGATTCATCGAATATTGCATCAAGTTATAGTGCATGAGCCGAATGGTGTCTTGAGATTTAAGTGCTGGTGTGAGCACGAAAAAAGAAATAAATATAAAGAGAAAGTGGTTTCGAGTTGTCATTTTATTAAAGATTGTAATTCAAAGATACGTTGTTTTAAATTAATGAAGTATTATTCGTATCTCTTTTATGATTCGATTAACAGAGCACTGAGCATAAATTGTATTTAGAAAATTGCATTTTTGCATGCTATTCCAGCCTCTTCCAGGTTTTTCCCCAAAGCTAAAAAACCATGATTTTTAATAATTATAAAATGTTGATTTTCAATTATATTCAAAACTTCTTTTACCAATTCTGGGGTTCCATAAGGGACTTCATTTTCTGTAATTATCCATTTATTTTCTCTGGCTTTTTCTAAGATTTTTGGCGAATGTCCGTGGAAAATTGCATTTATTTCGGGTCGCCTATTATAAATAGCCCAATGCAACATGCTTTCGGAAGAGGGTTTAATCAGTCCGTTTACTTTGATTTTTGAAGTTGAAAAATCCACATCAACAACATGCACAAATTGTTTTTCAGTCAAATTATTTTTAAGTCCGATTTTTGTACCAGTTATAATAAATTCAGGTTTTCCAGAAGTTTTTCGATAGCTTAAATTTCCTGCAGAGCCACCTGGATATGGCGGTGCCAATTGGTGGATGTCAAAATAACGACACCATTCAATCAGTTGTAATAAATCTGAAGATGATTTGGGTGCCGATTTTGTTAAAAAATCAACAGAAAACTTCACTCCGCAATACTCTTCGCTCATATATTTAAAAGTAATTTTCCAATGGCTGCTCTATTGGGTTTAATAATTCCTTTTTCTGTAATAAAGCCGGTTATTAATTCAGCAGGGGTAATGTCGAATGCCGGATTAGACGCTTTTGAGCCCGGATTGGATGTGGTTATTTCGCAAAACAAACCATTTTTGCTTTTTCCAGAAATCCACAAAACTTCATCTTCAGAGCGATATTCAATGGGGATGTGGTCTCCGCTTTTACAGTCAATATCGAAGGTAGAGGAAGGAACAGCCACATAAAAAGGAATATTGTAATGTTTTGCCGCCAAAGCCTTTTCGAGGGTGCCAATTTTGTTGGCTGTGTCGCCGTTGGCAGCAATCCTGTCGGCACCAACGATGACCATATCTATTTTTCCTTGTTGAATAAAAAATGCCATTGCATTGTCGGCAATTATGGTGTGAGGAATGTTTGCTTTTGATAGCTCCCAAGCTGTTAGGCGGGATCCTTGATTTCTGGGGCGAGTTTCATCTACCCATACGTGAATTTCTTTTTGTTGAGCAAATGCTTGATATATTGGAGATAATGCTGATCCATAGCGGACAAAAGCCAAGCTTCCGGCATTGCAATGGGTTGCAATATTTGCTTTGTGAGCAATGATTTCATTGCCATAGTAGCCAATGTTATAACAGGCCTCTTCGTCTTCATGAGCAATTTGTTGTGCTTTTTCGATGGCTTTTTCTGGAGAAATAAGTCCAGCCTTGTACACTTTTTCTACTGCATAAAATAGGTTTCTGGCTGTAGGACGCGTTTGTTCAATCTCTTTTCGAGCTGCACTTACGTAAGCTTGAAGATTTTCGGATTTGGCTTGTAAAAAAGCTTGAGCCATTGCAAAGCCGGCTGCGGCTCCAATGGCTCCAGCTCCCCGAACGGTCATTCGCTTGATGTGTTGACAGGTTTCGGAATAGGTATAACTTTGTATTATCTTGAACTCAAAGGGCAATAGGTTTTGATCAATCATGCTGACAATGCCATGATTCATCTCTATTGTTCGAAGTAATTCTCCATTGTTTTTCATGATAAACAGTTTATCTGTATGCCATTAAAATTTCGACAAGTCGATTTCAAAATGAAGTTCAACAGGGTCGGAACAATGCAATACACACTGATCGCATATGCTGAGTTCTCCTTTTAAACGCTTGGTTACCATATTATCAATTTGCTGATGCAAGGATTCAATGCTAATATTGTTGACAACTTCCATAGCAAAGGCATACATAAGCAACATTCGAGCATTTCGTTCGCAAATGCCTCGCGAGCGAAGATAAAACATTGCATTGTCATCAAGTTGTCCAATTGTAGCACCATGGCTGCATTTAACATCATCGGCATAAATTTCCAAAAAAGGTTTGGTGCTTACAAAAGCATCATCCGTAAGGGCAATGTTTTTGTTGTTTTGATATGCTTGTGTTTTTTGAGCATCCTTATGAACAACAACATGGCCGTTGAAGCAACCAGATGCCTGATCGTCCATAATTCCTTTAAATAATTGTCTGCTTAATGAGTTGGGTTTTTTATGCTCAACTTTTACGTAATTATCTACTTTTTGCTTGCCGTCAACAAGATATAATCCATTTATGTTAGCTTCGCAATATTCACCATCCATATCCACAATAACGGTGTTTCGGGTAATTCCAGAATTAAGCGTTATGGTATTTGTACTAATATTGCTATTGTCCTTTTGATGAATATATACATTGTTTATAAGTGTAGACTCTTCGTCTTTATTTTCCAGTTTGTAGTATTCAACAAAAGAATTCTCTTTTGCAACAATTTCGGTTACATTGTTTATAAATGATTTTCCAAATTCTAGGGAGTCGTCGCAATGAACAAGTTTTAATTCTGCATTTTTTTCTACAATAATTAAGTTTCTATTTTGGATAAATAGATCTTTATTCGTTTTTACAATGTTTACAATTTGCATGGGTTTGCTAACCACTACTTTTTCGGGAACATAAATAAAAACACCATCTTGAATAAAAGCATTGTTGAGCGAAATCATGGGGTTGCTTTCGTCTACTGCTATTTTTCCCAAATATTTATCAACAATCTCTTTGTATTCAACTCTTGCGTGAGCTAAACTTCCGACAATGGTTCCATCGGGAAATAAAGTGAGCGGAGCATTTTTATGAACATACCATCCATTCAAGAGAGTGAACATGTATGTGTCGAAATTGAGGACATTGCATTTGAAATAGCTTTCTACGGGATTGTATGGTGGAGCATTAAAGAGAATTTCATATTTTTGATTTGTAGATTCTGTTAAATCTGTATTTTTCCATTGTTCAAGTTTTTGTGTAGGGAATCCTCTTTCAGAAAAAACAGCCATTGCTTCTTTTCGTAGCTTGTATATCTCAGGGGAATCTTCTTTAACCAAAATGTCTTCGTTTTTTTGGAAGAGATTGATGAGGTGGTTTTTTAAGTCAAAAGTTGTTTGCATACCTTATTTTTTTAAAAGCAATTCATTTTTAATCCAATCGTAGCCTTTTTCTTCCAGTTCGAAAGCCAGTTCTTTGGTTCCCGTTTTAACGATTTTTCCTTCAAATAAAATATGAACAAAATCGGGAACAATATAGTCGAGAAGTCTTTGGTAGTGCGTAATAACAACGGTTGCATTGTCTTCTTTGCGTAGCTTGTTCACCCCAGCGGCAACGACTCTTAAAGCATCAATGTCCAAACCTGAATCTGTTTCATCCAAAATAGCAAGTTCTGGGTCTAGCATGGCCATTTGGAAAATCTCATTTCTTTTTTTCTCGCCTCCCGAAAAGCCTTCGTTAACCGAGCGATTTGTTAGTTTGGAATGCAATTCGAGTAGTTTTTTCTTCTCTTCCATCATTGCTAAAAATTCAGCGGCAGAAATAGCATCTAAACCACGGTATTGACGAATCTCATTAACGGCGGTACGCATAAAGTTTGTGATGCTAACTCCTGGGATCTCAACAGGATATTGAAATCCAATAAAGATTCCTTCACGGGCTCGATCTTCAATGGATAAGTCCATTAAATTTTTTCCTTTATAGATAATTTCTCCTTCGGTAACCTCAAAAATATCTTTACCTGCTATAACTGCAGCTAAAGTGCTTTTTCCAGAACCATTTGGCCCCATAATTGCATGAACTTCACCTCTGTTAATTTTTAAATTCAATCCTTTTAGAATTTCTTTTCCATTTATGGATGCATGAAGATTTTTTATTTCAAGTAACATATGTTTGTTTTTTATCTTAACTAATAATTCTTAATTCTCAATTTTTAATTCTTAATTCCAAAACAGCTATCCAACGCTTCCCTCCAAGCTAATTGCCAATAGTTTCTGAGCTTCTACGGCAAATTCCATTGGAAGTTTATTTAGCACTTCTTTAGCATAACCGTTAACAATCAATCCAATTGCATGCTCAGTATCGATTCCCCTTTGATTGCAATAGAATAGTTGATCGTCGGATATTTTCGAAGTTGTAGCTTCGTGTTCAACCACGGAAGATTTGTTTTCGGAACGAATGTATGGCCATGTATGAGCACCACATTTGTCGCCCATTAGAAGGGAATCGCATTGAGAAAAGTTGCGAGAATTGATGGCTTTTTTACCAATTCTAACCAATCCTCTATAGCTATTTTGACTTTTTCCGGCAGAGATGCCTTTGGAAATAATAGTACTGCTGCTGTTTTTTCCAAGATGTATCATTTTGCTGCCAGTATCGGCTTGCTGATGGTTGTTTGTAACCGCCACGGAGTAGAATTCGCCAATGGTATCATCTCCCAAAAGAATGCAACTTGGATATTTCCATGTGATGGCAGAACCGGTTTCAACTTGAGTCCATGATATTTTAGAGCGATCGCCTTTGCAGATTCCCCTTTTGGTTACAAAGTTATATATACCGCCCAATCCTTCTTTATTTCCTGGATACCAGTTTTGCACCGTAGAATATTTGATTTGAGCATCTGTCATGGCAATTAGTTCAACCACGGCTGCATGAAGTTGGTTTTCATCACGTTGAGGTGCTGTACATCCTTCCATATAACTCACATAAGAGCCTTCGTCGGCAATTAGTAAAGTGCGTTCAAACTGACCCGTGTTGGCAGCGTTTATTCTGAAATATGTAGATAGTTCGAGTGGGCAGCGAACTCCTTTGGGAATATAGCAAAAAGAACCATCCGTGAAAACGGCTGAATTCAATGCAGCAAAGTAATTGTCACCAATAGGAACGACCGAACCAATGTATTTTTTTACCAATTCTGGATGGTTTTTGATGGCATCGCTCATGGAGCAAAAAATAATACCATGTTTGGATAGTGAATCTTGAAACGTTGTTTTTACAGAAACACTATCAATAACGGCATCCACTGCTACTCCAGAAATAGCTTTTTGTTCGTCCAAGGATATTCCTAGTTTATTGAATGTTTCAAGTAATTCGGGATCTACTTCATCTAGGCTGTTCAATTGTTTTTTAGCTTTTGGAGCTGCATAGTAAATAATGTCTTGGTAGTTAATGGGAGGAATATTTAGGTGTGCCCAGTCTGGTACCTCCATTGTGAGCCATTTTTGGTATGCCTTCAGTCTAAACTCTAGCATCCAATCAGGCTCTTCTTTTTTAGCAGAAATAAAACGAATGGTATTCTCGTCCAAGCCTTTTGGAGTGGTGTCCATTTCAATATCTGTATAAAAACCGTATTTGTATTCGGTTTCGGTAACTTCTTTTAAGATTTCATTGCTTTCTTCAGCCATATCGTCAAAACTTAGATTAATTTTTTATGCGTGGCAAAATTATAAAATAATAC
>JAQUGA010000002.1:43371-54355 GCA_028684405.1 Bacteroidales bacterium
ATTAAATAATACAACAATAGTTCCTTTAAAATTTCTTTGATTTTAAAATTAAATGTATCTTTGAAGAAAAATGAGATATGCGGAACAAAGTTTATAAAACAACGATATTTGTTTTTTTTCTAATGCTTGTTGTTGGTTTACAATCTTGTAGCACTCGGAAAAATTCAGCAAAAAGAAGGTACAAAAAAGTTCGAGATTGCAACTGTTCTAAATTTTCCGAAAATATGCCCTATAATAATGACAAAACATATAGATTTACTTAAGCCTACACTTGTTAAATACACTACTGAGTCGATCTCCGATTATATCGTTGAAACATTTAATCAGTCTGAATATCAATTGGTAATATCGCCACACAGAAGTAGTAAACTCGGCGACTATTCACCTCCCTTTAGAAGTCGAAACTATCATCGAATTTCAGTAAATGGCAATTTGAATGCCTACTCTTTTTTCATTACCTTCTTGCACGAACTTGCTCATTTTCAATGCTGGAAAAAACATCAAAACAAAGTAAAAATACATGGACAGGAATGGAAAGACATATACGCTTCTTTGTTAAAAAATGCAATGTTACAGAATTTATTTCCAGCGGATGTTACCGAAGCGTTGGAACATCATTTAACCCGAATTAAATCATCGACAACGTATGATTATCAGCTTGTTAAGTCTTTGAGGAAATACGATGAGGATGGAATTGATGATGGACAAAAAGAAGTTGGAGATTTGAATCATGGTGATGTTTTTGAATTCAAAGGGAGAACTTTTAAATTTGATAAAATTATGCGAAAAAGAGCCTTGTGTTTGTTAATACCTAGTTCACGCAAGTACTCTTTCAGTCCTTTTGTCTTAGTAAATATATTAAATGTAGAAAAAAATAAAATTTAGAAATATGAAACAAAACAATTTTTGCGTTATAATGGCAGGTGGTATTGGATCCCGCTTTTGGCCCATGAGCACGGCAGACAAACCCAAACAGTTTTTAGATGTATGTGGGAGTGGAGAAACTTTAATTCAAAAAACCGTTCGCCGATTTGAACGCATTTGCCCCTCTGAAAACATTTTCATTGTAACCAACGAAAAGTACAAAGAATTGGTGATGGAGCAGTTGCCTCAGCTCACCGAAATGCAAATTATTTGCGAACCTTTCCGCAGGAATACCGCTCCTTGTATTGCTTATGCCAATTACAAAATTCGCAATATAAACCCCAATGCAAATATTGTCGTGGCACCTTCCGATCATGTTATTTTGAATGAAGATGAATTTGTTCGCGTTTTAAATGTTGCTTTGGATGCCTCTGCAAAAACGGATGCTCTATATACGCTGGGCATTAATCCAAGCCGCCCTGAAACAGGCTACGGCTATATTCAATTTGACGAATCAGAATCGCCAGATGCCAAAAATAAAATTTATAAAGTGAAAACTTTTACCGAAAAACCCATATATGAAATGGCTGTACAGTTTTTACAGAGTGGCGATTTTTTATGGAATTCAGGACTGTTTATATGGAATTTAGAAGCCATTGATAAAGCATTTAGATCCCATTTGCCCGAAATATATGAATTGTTTGACACCAGTGTAGATCACATAAATACACCCTCCGAAGAAGCTTTTATTCGAGATGTATACGAGGTTTGTAAAAGCATTTCGATTGACTATGGAATTATGGAAAAAGCAGAAAATGTATTTGTTTTGGCTTCTGAGTTTGGTTGGTCAGATCTTGGTACATGGGGGTCTTTGCATGAACTACGAAAAAAAGACGAAAATCAAAATACCATTACCGGAAAAAACATAAAATTGTATGATACTAAAAATTCAATTGTTTCAATGCCTAAAGATAAATTAGTTGTTATTCAGGGGCTTGATGATTATATTGTGGTTGAAAACAACAATGTTTTGTTGATTTGTAAAAAACAAGACGAACAACTCATCCGGCAGTTTGTGAACGATGTCCAGGCTGAGTTTGGAGATAAATACATTTAGCTTTTACCATAAAGGAACCATGTAACCAAAACAAAGTTGATTTGTTGGCATCATGGTTCTTTTTTTGTTAAAATAACAACAGGTTTATAGAAAATTGATGATTTCTACTATAAGTATTTGTAATTTTGCTTCGCTTTAAAGAAATATTATAAAGAATGTTGATTTCTAAACAATTTCCATTTTCTTTTTGTTTCTATTCTATCTAATGTAAAACTAGTTAAAAATTAAAAATAAATCAAATGAGAAAAATTAGTACATTTTTAATGTTTTTTGTTCTATTAGTTTGGGCTGGCCAAATTAATGGGCAAATAAACATCAGCGTTGGAAACTCCGTCAGCGAGAATTTCGACACAAGCCAAGGTGCCGCTTCACCAATGCCAGCCAATTGGAAGGTCGATAAAAACAATACTGTAAGAACACTTGGTTCATATTCAGCCGCTTTAACTGTCGCAGAAAAAGCCGGCGGTAACTCGATGGCTAGTAATGCTTCTAACGGAATTTATAAATTTGCAGCAGGAGATACTGCAACTGCAACTGATTGGGCTATTGGTGGTCTCTCCTCGGGATCTGCTTCTAAATCAGTAAATGTGTATACACAGCTGAAAAACAATGGTTTGACTGAAATTTCTGGTTTTACCCTTTCTTATAATGTTGAAAAATATAGAAATGGAACAAATGCTCAAGGTTTCTCTATTCAAATGTATTACTCCACAGATGGCACTACTTGGACTTCGGCAGGAAGTGAGTTTTTAACTAGTTTTGCTGCGGATGCTGATAATATGGGTTATGTTTCTGCTCCTGAAGCAACTGTTAATGTTACGAGCAAAACACTGCCAGTGGCTTTAGCACCCGATGGTGTTTTGTATTTAGCTTGGAACTATTCTGTTACTTCCGGAACGACTACCTCTAATGCACAGGCTTTAGGTATTGACGATGTTACAATTACTGCCAATGGAACAAGCCTCCCTTTGGAAGATTTTAATGTAACGTATAGTGTTGTTGGAACCAATGGAACTCTAACAGCTACCGTTGACGCTGCTCCAATTGCCAGTCCGGCTGTTGTTCAAGAAGGAAAAGATGTTGTTTTTACAGCAGTTCCCGATGTTGGTTATCAAGTAAAAGAGTGGAAATTAAATAGTGTTGTTGTTGATGGAAATACTTCTGATACTTACACTTTATCAAATTTATCTGCCGATGCAATTGTTACAGTTGAATTTAAAGAAATTCCAACCACTACGTATGCGGTTACTTTTTCTGTTGTAAGCGGAAATGGAAGTTTAACTGCCATGGTGGATGGATCAGCGATTACAAGTCCAGCTGATGTTTTAGAAGGAAAAGACGTTGTGTTTACAGCCGTTCCAGCAGCTGGTTACCAAGTGAAAGAGTGGAAATTAAACAGTGCCATCGTTGCTGGAAATACAACAAATAATTATACATTAGCAAATGTTACCTCTGTTTCTGACGTAAGTGTTGAGTTTGAAGCTGTTCCAACTTATACAATTACATTTACGGTAAAAGATGCTTCGGATGTTGATATCACAAACGCAGTAATTACTTTTAACGGTGTTGCAAATTCAGCGGGAGATTATGTTTTTAATAATGTTGCAGCAGGAACGTATGATTATTCTGTGGTTGCTCCTTCCTATCAATCAACACTTGTTAATGGTTTTGTTGTAACAGAAACAGCAACAATTGCAGTTGTGCTGCAAAGTCAGCCCGTAGCAAGTTTACCTATTGATTATTCTGGTCCATGGCAAAATGGTCTTCCCGTTGGATGGACTCAAACTGGATTGGGCACTGATTATAGTAGTGCTGCTGCCAAATTTGATAGTTCTGACGACTTGCTAAAAGTTCATTTTGGCCAAGAACCAGGTGTTTTAACGTATTCTATTAAAGGAAATACAAGCGGTACAGAATGGAATGGGACTTTTGATATTCTGGAATCTGCAGATGGTACAACATGGACTACTGTTGCTAATTATACTGGATTAGGTGGGATCGACCATACTGTATATACTTCATTTAATCACAACCTTTTATCTACAACTCGTATTGTTAAATGGGTTTATACAGAAAAGGTTTTCGGAAACGTGGGCATTGATGATGTAATTATTACTTTGCCTCTTCAAAACTTTGACGTAACGTATAGTGTTGTTGAAACCAATGGAACTCTAACAGCTACCGTTGATGCTGCTCCAATTGCCAGTCCGGCTGTTGTTCAAGAAGGAAAAGATGTTGTTTTTACAGCAGTTCCCGATGCTGGTTACCAAGTTAAAGAGTGGAAATTAAATAGTGTTGTTGTTGATGGAAATACTTCTGATACTTACACTATATCAAATTTATCTGCCGATGCAATTGTTACAGTTGAATTTAAAGAAATTCCAACCACTACGTATGCGGTTACTTTTTCTGTTGTAAGCGGAAATGGAAGTTTAACTGCCATGGTCGATGGATCAGCGATTACAAGTCCAGCTGATGTTTTAGAAGGAAAAAATGTTGTGTTTACCGCTGTTCCTGCTGTTGGATTCCAAGTGAAAGAGTGGAAATTAAACAGTGCCATCGTTGCTGGAAATACAACAAATAATTATACATTAGCAAATGTTACCTCTGTTTCTGACGTAAGTGTTGAGTTTGAAGCTGTTCCAACTTATACAATTACATTTACGGTAAAAGATGCTTCGGATGTCGATATCACAAACGCAGTAATTACTTTTAACGGTGTTGCAAATTCAGCGGGAGATTATGTTTTCAATAATGTTGCAGCAGGAACGTATGATTATTCTGTGGTTGCTCCTTCCTATCAATCAACATTTGTTAGTGGTTTTGTTGTTACAGAAACAACAACGATTGCTGTTGTGCTGCAAAGTCAGCCCGTAGCAAGTTTACCTATTAACTATTCTGGTCCATGGCAAAGCGGTCTTCCTGTTGGATGGACTCAAACCGGATTGGGCACTGATTATTCAGCAGGTGCTGCTAAGTTTGACAGCTCCGGGGATATGCTAAAAGTTCATTTTGATCAGGAACCTGGTGTTTTAACGTATTCCATTAAAGGAAATACAAGTGGTTCAGTTTCATGGAATGGAACTTTCGACATTATGGAATCTGCTGATGGCTCAATCTGGACTTCTGTTGAGAGCTATAGCGGAATAGGGGAAATAGACCATACTGCTTATGCTACATTTTCACACAATTTATTATCAACAACTCGTATTGTTAAATGGGTTTATACTGAGAAGATTACAGGAAACGTGGGTCTTGAAAATGTGGTTATCACATTGCCACTTCAAAATTTTGATGTAACATTCGATGTTGTTGGAGCCAATGGAACTCTAACAGCTACCGTTGACGCTGCTCCAATTGCCAGTCCGGCCGTTGTTCAAGAAGGAAAAGATGTTGTTTTTACAGCAGTACCCGATGTTGGTTACCAAGTGAAAGAGTGGAAATTAAACAGTGTTGCTGTTGATGGAAATACAAGCAATACATATACTTTGTCGGCTCTTAGTGCAGATGCTGATGTAAGCGTTGAGTTTGAAGAAATTCCTGAGCCTATTACCTATATGGTCAATTTCAGTGTCATTGGTACAAACGGTACGCTTATCGCCAAAGTTGAAGGTGTTGAAATCAATACTGGAGATTTGGTAGAAGAAGGAAAAGATGTTGTTTTTACAGCAACACCCGAAAATGGCTACAGAGTGAAAGAGTGGACTCTAAACTCAGCCATTGTTCCTGCAAATAATACAAATGAATATACGGCGACAAATATTATGTCTGAAACCAATGTCAATGTGGAGTTTGAACTTGACGGTACAGGAATTTCCGAAAACAATAGCATCTTCCTAAATATCTATCCAAATCCTTCCAATGGAGTATTCACCATTGATTCGGATGGTTTGTATACCATGGAGGTTATAGATGTTCAAGGCAGATTAATGGTTCGTCGTTCGCTTGAAAACGGACTTAATATCTTGGACATGAGTGCATTTTCAAATGGCATTTATGTGATTCGCGTGAATAATGCAAATCATGTTTATACCACTAGGATTAGTAAATCCGAATAGATTACTGTTTTATTTTATACTACAAAAGGGACTCTCGCAAGGGAGTCTCTTTTTGTTTTTCATCAATGCATAATTCCGCATCGTTTTTTTTAATAATTTCGCAGAAAAAAATAGAACATGGGATTAAAATGTGGTATTGTTGGTTTGACCAACTCAGGAAAGACAACTCTTTTTAACTGTATATCAAATACGAAAGCACAAGCTACAAATTTTGCTTTTAGCAGTAATAAATCTAATCTTGGGGTTTGTGATGTTCCGGATCCTAGATTGCAAGAGATTAATACTTTTATCAAGGCCGAAAAAATAATGTATGCCAATGTAGAAGTTGTTGATATTCCAGGATTGGCAAAGGGAGCAAGTCAGGGAGAAGGCATTGGAAATGCTTTTTTGGCAGACATTCGTCAAGTAGATGCCCTAATTCATGTGCTTCGCTGTTTCGAAGATCCCAATATGCCCCATATGGAAGGTTCTATTGATCCGCTTAGAGATATTGAAATTGTTGACTTGGAATTGCAAGTTAAAGATTTAGAGCAAATTGAAAAGAAAATTGTCAAAGCTGAAAAAGGGCTTAAAATAGGAGAGAAGGATGCCAAAAGAGCCATTGAAGTCCTTACCAGATGCAAAGATCATCTCGAAAATTTTGAAAATATTCGTACGCTTGATCTAAGTGAAGAAGATAAAAAGTATACGAACGACTTAATGTTACTCACCGAAAAACCAGTTCTTTTCGTTTGCAATGTGGATGATGACAATGCAGTTGCAGGAAATAAATATTCACAAGCGGTAGTGGAAAAATTTGCAAATACGAAAGAACAAGTAATTGTTGTAGCGGCTAAATTAGAAGCAGAAATTGCAGAACTCGAAGATGAAGAAGAGCGTTTGATGTTTTTGGAGGATATGGGATTGAAAGAACCCAGTGTAAATATTTTAATCAGAGCTTCTTACGAATTGCTAAATTTGATTTCGTTTTTCACCGTCGGTGGAAAGGAAAATCGGGCGTGGACAATTTATAAGGGAATGTCTGCACCACAGGCAGCAGGAGTTATTCATAGCGATTTGGAAAGAGGTTTTATTAGAGCCGAAGTGATTAAGTTTGAAGATTTAAAAACCTATGGTTCTGAAACCAAATGCAAAGAAGCAGGAAAAATGAGTGTAGAAGGAAAAAATTACATCGTGCAAGATGGAGATATCCTACACATTCGTTTCAACGTCTAACTTATTTTGAGGAAAGATTGTTTTTTTAATGCTTTTTTTCTTGGGCTAAAAATGCATGGTGGCAAGCCAAAACAGCGGCTGTTTCGGTTCGAAAACGAGACGGTCCTAAGCTTACTGGAACAAAACCTTTCGAAATAGCGAAGTCTACTTCTTCTTTTGTGAAATCACCTTCAGGTCCAATTAATATAGAGATGTTTGTTGAACTTCCAAGAACTTCTTGGATTCCCTTTTTTTTGGATGTTTCGCACCATGCAATGACTTTTGTTTCCTGTTCTGTGCAAGCATTTATAAAGTCTTTAATTTTGATGGGTTCTTGGATTTTTGGAAGGACTGTTTTCATCGACTGCTTCATTGCAGCCAAGGCTATTCTATTAAGTCGTTCTAATTTGAGCTGACTTTTTTCGGTGCGATGACAGATGATGGGAATGATATCGTCAATTCCAATTTCTACAGCCTTTTCAACAAACCATTCAAAACGGTCAGGGTTTTTCAAGGGAGAAACAGCCATTCGCAAATGATGTTTTTTAGGATAGGGAGGCTCGGTTTGACGAATTCGTTTCAACAGAGTTTGATTCATGTTATCGTCTGTTATTTCGGCTACAAACAAAGCCCCTTTTCCATCCGTTACATATACTTGATCGCCTGTTTTTTTTCGCAATGAGCGAATGCAATGTCTCGATTCTTCTCGGTCGAGAACGATGGTGTCTTCTGTTAAAATGTTTTTTGCATAGAAAAAATACATCCTTACAACTCCTTATTTTTTTATTTGCAATCTGTTTGTTTTATTTTGCAATGTCTAGTTTAGCGTAAATCGTACACTAATACCACTATTTATATTGCTGGTTGGGAACTGATTAGACACATAGGGCTTGTTTAAAATTTGATCATAAAATGCTCGAATGGTAAACTTCTGACTCAATTGGTAATCAGCAGAAAGATTTATTGTAATTACTCGTTGTCCAGTTGAAATTTGGTTTACATTTTCAATGATTTTGCGAAGAGTCGTTCGATTATCGCGAATTGATAAATCGGCTTTTAAATTCAAATCACTTTTAATATTTCTCCGAACGCCACTAAAATTTAAAGTCATGGAGATGTCTTTGAAACGATATCCAACTCCAAAAATCATTTCGTTGCTGGATATTTCTGTCAGCTGGCTGTTAGAGAAACTTAAGGCGAGATTTCTAGATTTTTTAAACTCCACTTTTGCCATTAAGCTATTTTTTAAGGTTGCATCAAAATTAATCAGCGGATTAAGTTGCTCATTAATCGTTACTTGTGCAATTTCTTCCTGTGGGATAAAATTGTTTAAAGCATCTCTAACATATTGGAAACCATCACTATCTGCACGATAGTTGATGTTGCTCGTAAAGGAGTTTACCCCATAAACACAGGTATATGCATTGGAAACGGATAATGTTTGAAAGTAATCGGCAATCCATTTTATTTTTGCCAAACCAGTATATGTCATTCTCCAGTTTGGTAATGGAATGGCGGGAAAAGTATTCAAACTGATTTTCGATGGACTCGTTCCAGAATAGGCCGCTAAAAATGCAGGAATGAGTACGTTTTGAGAATTTGGTCCGTAGCCATCAGGGTATCCATTTTCTGCATTAATTCCTTGTGAATTAGGATTTTGGGCGGCTAAACGCTGGGCAATTTCTAAGCGGTAGATTTTTAAATTCTCAAAGTTATCATTTGAGTATTTGGCATCATCTTTTATAAATGCTGTATTGAGTGCAAAGTAAGAAATATTGAAACTTCCCGTAGTTTGCGGGGCGTAGTTTCCGTATTCTCCCTCGGCATTTGCTTTAATGTATGCTGAGTAATTTTCAGTGTAGGTTCTTGTTCCTGTAATGTCTAAACGGAAGTCCTTAACAGGCTCAATAGAGGCTCTCAGGTTCAAATTTTGATTGTACTTCTTCATGTACTGAGAGTTGAATACTGTATCTTTGGTAATCCATTCTTTCAGGGTTGCTGTTTCTGCAATATCTGTTTGATATCCACTAACGAACCCCCAACCGGGTGCATTATTACTCAAATTATTTCCTAAGTACAATGGGGTATGTATAAATCCTGGAAGCATTATTCCTTGTCCCTCGGTGTAGCTCACCGAAACACTGCGAACCATCATTAAAACTTTGAGCGTATTGTCGAATGCAATTTTTGCATAGTTTGTTTTCTCTTTTGTAGAGTCAGTTTGGTTTTGAGCTAAATTATCAGGATTGTTTTGCGGATTTCCACCTCTGGCTGGCTGGTTTCGGGTAGGTCGTTTAGGTTGATTCAGTTTTCTTAAATAAGATATTTTATTGTACAAAGTAACCATGTTTAAATTACTATTAAACTGTTTGGTGTTCGAGTTTTCAATCACGTTCCCCATTCTTTCTTGCAGTGAAAGCGGAGGTGCATCCCAGCGGTAAGTGCCTGAATAACGGGCGCTGGCATTAATCCAGTTAAACATTGGGATTTTGTTTATCGGAATTTGATAATTGACGTTGATGGTGTGATTAAAGTTATTCATGCGGCCAGCATCCAGAACATTTTGCCAAATTGTATCTCGTTTTTCTCGGGAATCAATTTGTCCCTGAGGCTCATCTACTCGGGCAATGGCATTTGCTTGGTAATCAAGTTTTAATGCTTGGGTAATGTCAAATCGAACGGTATATGCTCTACTCCAGTCGAAAGTTTTCATAAAAGTAGGTTCAATAATAATTAAACCAGAACTTTTGTTTCGTAATTTATTTTCGTTATACTGACGATTCATTTCCGACCGGAAACTCAACATTTTTGGATATAAGAAAAAGTTGAAATCTCGAATTAGAGCTAAATTTTTATTTTTACTAATAAATGGAATTTTAGCAAAGGGACGATGGTTTTTTGGATTTGCATTAAAGTTATATCCCACACCTCCTCTATATATCTTTTTTACATCATACTCAATATCAATATTTCGTTGTTTTGTCTCTGAATATGAATAGGTGAAATCTAGGTTTTCAACATCATAAATTCTTGGCTTGTCAGCTCCTGTTCTGTCTTTACGCATATTCATAAAGTTGATGTTTTTGCGTTCGGTCAGGTCTTGAGTCATCTGTTTAACGGAATCTCTTTCTGATTTTGTTTCGTAGGTTTCCAAATCAGACTTCAGACGAGTATCTGGATTGAGAGGATTGAATTCGGGACTGCTGACAATTCGAGAATAGTCGATATGCATAGGAAGACGAACTCCCCATTTTTCGGGGAAGAATTTCCCAATTTCAATATTTGTAGCCACGTCATAAGAGCTGATAAATTCTTGTTGACGTTCGTTGATTTTTTTCTCAATCGAACCAAAACCGGGGGTGGAAGTCATTCCTGCAATAGAAAAATCGCCTAAGTCGGCCAGAGTGGCTCTCATCCTGCCTGTAGCAGCCCAGCCCGATTTGTTGTCGAAATCAGTTAAACGCAGCTCGTTAACCCATACTTCTGCTGATTTTGGTAGCATATCGTCGCCGTCAGACAAGCTTCTTTTCTTGGGATTACGAACTCCAATCATAATTACTCGAACATCGCTAATATTGGGTGTTCCAACAACAACAATGCGGTTTTTGCCATCAAATTCGCTGTAGGGATTTGTTATTGAATAGGATATTCCATTACGTAAATTTATATTGCGTTGTTGTTTGGCATCCACCAATTTTTGCAATTCAATATTCATTTCATTCTCTTCGGGCCATATTAAATTGTCGTTTTC
>JAQUGA010000042.1:0-7122 GCA_028684405.1 Bacteroidales bacterium
TAAATCGTTGTCCTACAGGAGCTTTGGTTGAGAAAAATTACATTGAAGAAGTTTGGGAAGCTCTTGCTAATCCAAATATTCATGTGGTTTGTCAAACGGCACCCGCAGTTCGGGTCGCTTTGGGCGAAGATTTAGGAGGTGTAGTAGGAACAAGAGTAACGGGGAAAATGATCGCTGCTCTGAAACGTTTAGGCTTCGATTCTGTGTTGGATACTGATTTTACAGCCGACTTAACCATAATGGAAGAAGGTTTTGAGTTGCTGGGTCGCCTGAAAAAAGCTCTAAAAGAGAAAGATCACACAGTGGCTTTACCCATGACTACCTCTTGTTCGCCGGGATGGATAAAGTTTGTTGAGCACGTATTTCCCGATATGTTGGACAATGTTTCTACTTGTAAGTCTCCACAACAGATGTTTGGGGCTTTGGTGAAGACATATTATGCACAAAAACGAGACATAAATCCCGAAAAAATTATTTCCGTTTCTATTATGCCATGTACGGCTAAAAAGTATGAAGCAGATCGTCCCGAAATGAGAGATAGTGGTTTTAAAGATGTTGATTATGTTTTGACAACTCGTGAGTTGGCTATTATGATTAAACAAGCAGGTGTTGATTTTGAATCTTTGCAAGAAGAGAATTATGATAGTATTATGGGGTCGTCTACTGGTGCTGCAGTGATTTTTGGTGCCACTGGTGGGGTTATGGAAGCGGCTCTTCGTACTGCTTGGGAAGTAGTTACAGGAAAAGAGGTTCCATTTGACAATTTAAATATTACTCCGGTTCGCGGTATGGAGGGCGTGAGAGAAGCCTCTGTTGTCATTGCTGGAGCTTTGCCAGAATGGTCTTTTTTGGAAGGAGTAGAACTCAAATGTGCTGTGGCTCATGGATTGGTTAATGCGAAAAAAGCTATTCAAAGTGTTAGAGACGGAAAGTCTGATTATCATTTTATCGAAATCATGGCTTGTCCAGGTGGATGCTTAGGTGGTGGCGGACAGCCTTTTCCGACGAATCCAGAAATTCGTCAAAAACGGATGGATGCCATTTATGAAGAAGATGAAAATATGACCATTCGTAAATCTCACGAAAATCCAGAAATTATTCTTATTTATGAAGATTTTTTGGGCAAACCAAACAGTCATAAAGCCCACGAATTACTTCATACACATTACAAAAAAAGAGAACGCTACTAGTTTTATTGTTATTTTTTTAAAAAGGATAGCTTTTGTTATCCTTTTTGTATATATTTATGGCAAATTATCTACTATGAATACAAAACATGAAATTATTATTTGTTTGGGAAGTTCTTGCTTTTCCAGGGGAAATAGGGATACATTGAAGGTTATTGAAAAATACATAAAAGATAATAACCTGAAAGACAGGGTGCATTTTCGAGGAAAATTATGTTCCGAAAAATGTAGTTTGGGTCCTGTTATCTTTATTGATCAAAAAATTCATGAAGCGGTCAGAGCAGATACGGTTGTTGAATTATTAGATGAATTATTTGCAACCTAAGTTCAGCGATATTCCTTTTCGCGTTGAATAGGTTTTTTTATCCCAATAATTCATGATTCTTTGTTTAAGAAAGTTTGAATCTTTTTTTTATTTCTCAAAATCCTATGCAATGAAAAGTCTAATTAGAATTGATAAAGACAAATGCAAACTCTGTTATTCATGCGTTAGAGTGTGTCCTTCCAAAGCCATTCGCGTGAAAGATGGATTTGCAGAAATTATAGAGTCGAGATGCATTCATTGTGGTAGCTGTTTTACGGTATGTTCGCAAAATGCTGTAAAATATTATGATTCAAAAGAAGACGTAAAAGAACTGCTAAAATCTCCTCAAAAAGTAGCCGCTATTGTAGCTCCAAGTATATCTGGTGAATTTAATGATATTTCTGATTATCGGAGTTTTGTTAGCATGATAAAAGCCATCGGGTTTGATTATGTTAATGAAATCTCATTTGGAGTTGATTTGGTTGCATTTCAGTATGAAAAATTATTTAAAAATTTTAACGGAAAGTACTATTTTACAGCCAATTGTCCTCCTGTAATATATTATATCGAAAAGTTTTATCCCGAATTAATTGATAATTTGGCCCCCATCATTTCTCCCATGTATGCCACTGCCAAAACAATAAAAGAGCTTTATGGGGAGGATGTTCGAGTTGTGCACATAAGTCCTTGCATCGCAGCAAAAAAAGATGTTTTGAGAGTCACAGATTCAAATTTAAAAATAGATGCTGTTCTTACGTATATAGAATTGAGAGAGCTTTTTAAAGAATTTAATATTACAGAAACCTCTGTTGATTATTCTGAATTTGACGAACCCATTGGAAATAAAGGCTCGTTATTCCCCATTAATAGGGGAATGTTGCAGGCAGTAGATATTAATGAAGATTTGTTGACTGCTCGGATTATATGTACCGAAGGCAGAGATAATTTTCTACAAGTAATCAAAGAATTTAAAGAAAATGCAAAAATTAAACAGCATATTGATCTGTTTTATTGCGATGGGTGCATTATGGGACCCGGTACGTCTAAAAAAGGAGATAAGTTTCTAAGAAGAACTTTAGTGATAAATTATGTTGAAAAAAGATTAAAAACACTGAATAAAAATAAATGGATTAAAGACATTACAAGGTTTGAAAATTCGATTAACTTTAAAAAATCTTTCAATAGAGATGATGATCAAAGAGCACAAAAACCTTCTGATGATGACCTAAATAGTGTTTTAGTAGAATTAGGACGAGATAAATCGAGAGATATTTTATCCTGTGGGGCTTGTGGTTATGAAACGTGTACAACATTTGCAGTTGCAATATGCAATGGATTTGCAACGCTCGAGATGTGTCCGACCTATTCGTATGAAAAAATGAATGATTATGTTGATGAGATGGCAACCATTAATAAAATTCTATCGGAAACAAAAGAGGCATTAATTAAATCGGAACAAAGAGCCAGAGATGAAGAGTTATCAGCCAAGCAGCTATCAAATACTGTTACTTCTATGTTGCAAAAGATTCCTTTGGCTACTGTTATTGTTGATAAAAACTTGAAGATATTGCATTCAAACGAAAGCTTTATTCGGCTTTTGGGGAAAGAGACTCGTGATGCCAGTATGGTAGTTCCCGATTTGATTGGTATGGATTTGAAAACATTGGTTCCTTTTTATAAAATGTTTGCATCTATTTTGTTTACTGGCGAGCAGAGTATAGCCAGAGATGAAGAGTTTAAAAACAAAGTATTGAATATTTCTGTATTTAGCATAAAGAAAAATGAAATTGTAGGCGGTGTAATTCGAGATATGGAACATCCCGAAGTTCAAAAAGACGAAGTGATTGAAAGAGCCAAAGAGGTAATTCGTGAGAATTTAGAAGTAGTACAGCAAATTGCTTATTTATTGGGGGAAAGTTCTTCTAAAACAGAAAAAATCCTTCATTCAATTATTAAGGCATATCAAACCGACGATAATAATTAATTCATGGAACAAGGAAATTTTCATATCGAAGTTGATATTCAGCAAGCAGTTCCTGTGGATAATTTAATATGTGGAGATGTTTTTTTTTCGGAACGTATAAAATCGGAACGTCGATTAATAATGGTTCTTTCAGATGGTATGGGAACAGGCGTTAAGGCTAATGTTTTGGCTACTTTAACAGCTTCCATGGCACTAAACTTTATTAAAGGTCATCGAAATATTCGTCAAACGGCAGAAATTATTATGGATACTTTGCCGGTTTGTTCGGTTAGGGGCGTTAGTTATTCTACTTTTACAATTATTGATATTGAATTTGATGGTACAACCAATATTATCGAATATGATAATCCCGCATCCATCGTTATGAGAGGAAAAAAACCATTTGACCCCGACTGGCGTGAGATTGTTTTGGAAAGTGAAAAGCACAAAGGAAAAATTTTGCGTTTATGTAAATTTCAGGCACAAAAAGAGGATAGAATTTTTTTCTGGTCAGACGGAATTGCACAATCTGGCATGGGAAGCCGTCAATATCCATTTGGATGGGGCGAAGAAAATGTAGAAAAGTTCGTTCATAACTTAATTGAGCGTGATTTGTATATTTCTGCTAGTGCGGCAGCAAAAAAAATTATTGATGTAGCCATTCGTAATGACAATAATATTCTACAAGATGATACCAGTTGTGCAGTAGTGTATTTTAGACAACCCCGAAGATTACTAATTTGTACGGGACCTCCTTATGACAGAGAAAATGATTCTAAAATGGCAGTAAAACTTCAATCTTTTGAAGGTAAAAAAATAATCAGTGGTGGAACAACTGCCGAAATATTAGCAATGAGTTTGAATCTTTTATATCGCCCTGGTATGGAAATGGTAGATCCAGATTTGCCACCAATCTCTTATATGGAAGGTGTGAATTTGGTTACCGAAGGCGTATTGACCTTAAGCAAAGTGGCTACTTTATTGCGCGAATACACCTTGGATACCGTTCTGGGAAATGGTCCGGCAGACGAAATGATTAAATTGATATTTAAAAGTGATTTTATCCATTTTTTAGTCGGCACTTCCATAAATACGGCTCATCAAGATCCCACTTTGCCTCAAGAATTAGAAATCAGAAGGTCGATTGTTAGACGAATTGTTGAAACGTTAGAACAAAAATATTTGAAAGAAGTAAGTATAGAGTTTATTTGATAAAATCTATTTTAGAATTGAAAATAGATAAAAGATTGCAATTCAGCAGTAATAAATTGGTAAATGACAAAAACGGTAAGAACCACTGCTAAAAGTTGTACCCATTTTGGCAAAAATGCAAAATTAATTCGATACCACTGTTTGAATTTTGAAGGCAACCAATGGATTATCATTCCTAATGTAAATACAATGAAGACTTTGCGATATTCGTAAAGAATATCGCCAATAATAGCCGTATTCCATGTGCTGCCAATTTGCTTAACCATATTTGAAGCGGTTTCCCAAGCAATTCGGTTGGATTCAGCTGGATCTAAGTTGGAACCTGAACGGAAAAACAAGCGAGTAAAAGTGATAAATACAAAAGTCAAAAAGATTGACCAAGCTCTGTTTATCCATTTTGTAGAAAAAGGAATTTTCGATTTTTGATATAGAAAATCGAGAAAAGTCCCAATAAAAATAATACCTGTCCAATACATCCCAATGCTGACCAACGGACTTGGAAAAGCAAAATCGAGGAGAATAAAAATTCCGAACAATCCAAAAGTGCTCAGTGCTTTTATATTTATATTCTGTTTTCTCCAGAATTTATAACTCAAAATTCCTGCTCCGTTGAGTCCGCCCCAAATCATAAAATTCCAGCTAGCTCCATGCCAGAGTCCGCCCAAAAGCATCGTAACCATTAGGTTAATGTTGGTTACAATGCTTTTACGGATGACAGGCCATTTTAGAGATGCTAGAAAAATACTGATGGCTGTGAGCGTAATAGCAATGGCTGGCCAAGTTCGCCCCGAGAGAGAAATTGTGAAAACAGCAATGATTGCAATCCAGAAAAAAGTGCCAAAACTTCCGCGTCTATTGCCGCCCAATGGAATGTACAAATAATCTTTCAGCCATGTTGAAAGGGATATATGCCAACGTTTCCAAAAGTTTCCAGGATTGGTTGCTTTGTAGGGAGAGTTAAAGTTAACAGGCAATCGGAAACCCATTAGGAGCGCTACTCCAATGGCAATGTCGGTGTAGCCTGAAAAATCAGCATACACTTGAAGTGAATAGCCAAATAGAGCCATTAGGTTCTCGAAACCAGAAAACATTAATGGATTTCCGAAAACTCGGTCAATGAAATTTACCGCTAAATAATCACTTAAAATCATTTTTTTTACCAATCCATTCAATATCCAAAAGACGGCAATTCCAAATTGGAGGCGACTTAAACGATATTTTTGATATAATTGAGGGATGAATTCACTAGCTCTAACAATAGGACCAGCAACCAATTGAGGAAAGAAGCTAACATAAAAACCAAAATCTAAAATGTTGGTCACAGGTTTTAATTTTTTCCGGTAAACATCTACTGAGTAACTGATTGTTTGGAAAGTGTAAAAGGAAATTCCTACTGGCAGCATAATTTGACTCACATCAAAAGAGGTGCCTCCAATATTATTGCTCCAATGCGCAATGTAGTTAAAAACTTCTAAGTTAGTGTGAAACAGTTGATTGTATGAGTCTGTAAAGAAATAAGCATATTTAAAATAAAAAAGAGTGGCTAAATTAATAATCACACTGGTGGTTACGAAAAACTTCTGCTTGAACAGGGATTTTGATTTATAAATGGCTTGACCTAAGGCAAAATCGGAAACAGTGGAAAATAATAATATAAGAAAAAACAGTCCACTGGTTTTGTAATAGAAAAGGATGCTTGCAAAGAACAAAAAGCTATTACGTAATAATCTACGATTGTGCATGAGGCTGAAACAAGCAAAAACAATGGCGAAAAATGCCCAGAAATAAAACTGAGTAAATAGGAGTGGGGAATTTTGATCAAATGCCAATACTCTGGTTAGAAAATCTAGAATATCCTTGAGTTCCATAAATAATTATTGAGTAGATAAATGTTTCACGTATTCTGTAATAAAAGCATTAAAAATAAGATCTCCCATTAAACGATATCCTGGAGAGATGAAGTGTATTTTGTCACGATTGGCCAAACCTACTTTCTCCCATTCAGCCATTGATTTTAATCCGCCCATAATCGCGAAAAAGTCCCAAAC
This sequence comes from Bacteroidales bacterium, assembly GCA_028684405.1. Lineage (GTDB taxonomy): Bacteria > Bacteroidota > Bacteroidia > Bacteroidales > WCHB1-69 > JAQUGA01. The sequence continues at coordinate 6,715 of JAQUGA010000042.1, forward strand.
GCCAGCATTGTGAATTTCGGCAAGTTCAAAAAAAGCTTTTTGTGCAATGGGTCCATTATTGTTTACATAATATCTGCGCCGTACTCGGCGATAGCTGTCGTTATTGGTGGTAAATAAAATGGCACAATTGGGTTCAACATTTTTTATACGGCGAATTAATTCATTGTAATTGCTTTTAAAAACTTCAGGATTGAAATTATCTCCACTGGCATCATTAATTCCTATAGAAAAGATGACTAAATCTGGTTTTAAAAGCTGTAAATCACGTTCTAAATTATCGCATTTTAAATAGGAAGGAACACTGGCACCATTAACTCCAACAGAATTATATGTAATTCCAGGGAAATCATTTTCAAGAATAATCCCCGATAAGACAAATGGATTATATAGAGTGTCGTTCGATTGAAA
>JAQUGA010000042.1:7222-14766 GCA_028684405.1 Bacteroidales bacterium
TAGCTGTGCAAAAAACAATAAAAAGTATTGATTTTAAAAAGCTTATAAATGATTTTGCAGGATGTTTTTTTGCACTATGATATCCTATGCAGACTTTATTTTTCATCATTCTTTATTGGATTTCGTGTTTTTTTATTTTCTTTCGATGATTTATATTTTTCAACAATTTTGTATATTTGGTAGTCATTCATAAAAGCAGTAATAAACATTTCGCCAATACGGTTGGCGCCTCTAGAGGTAAAATGTATGTAATCGCTGGTTGCTAGTGAGGGACTTGCTTTTACCCATTCGGGCATTGAATTTTTTCCACCCATGGCTTCAAACATGTTCCAAAATGCAATTCCATTTTCAAGAGCTACTTTTTGAAGTTCGTTGTTCACCTCTTCAAGATAAGGCCACGTTTCCATATTGCCTTTAATGTTTTTAGACATATCTGAAGGTCCGATAAAAATGAAAAAAGCATCTGGATTAATCTCTTTAAGAAGTTGGATTTGTTTTGCCATTTGCTCCCCATACCATTCAATTCGCTCCTTGTTATTGATTTGAGGCATCATATTGCCGCCAAATTGCAATAAAATCAACTTTGTATCCATTTGCTTATATGCCGTTGACATTGATTCTTTAGAAATGCCTGTAAATATTGTTCCAGAGCAACCTCGCATAGGAATGTTATCCAGAGCAACTCCCGATTTTCCATCCAAACCAATACCATAAATATCCGCTTTACCGTGCAAGCTTAAACTTGCATTTCGAACTGGGTTTTGCGTTTCCCATGTTAATATTGAAATTCCATTTTTAGAAGTTTCAATGCTTTTCGTACCCAAATTTGAATTTCCAGCGGATAAAGTGGCCGTAAAAGGTCCTTCGTTATTTCCTACAATCAGGCGGATTTTAGAATAATTTTTCGCACTTGAATAGGCATCCCCACGAGTGGTAAATTGTATGTTTGCTTCACCGTTCAGTTCAGCCATCATGGCCATTATTCCATAACGGCGGTGAGAAGCCCTATCCGCTGCACTTCCATAAACAGAATATCGACTCAAATTTCCCGAAAAAGATTGCGATACAGAACGAGACGGAATGGTTTGAATGGCTGGAATCATGCCGGGGCCGATGCCTCCAAATTTTTCTTGTAACTCTTTACGGATAATATCCGAAATTCGGTCAATTTCAATTTGAGAGTCGCCATAGTGAATAATCCTAATTATTTTATTCTCTTTTTTAGCTCGATCGAGCATTGAATATAGATTAAATAGATACTTTGGATTATCTTCTGGATAACGAATACGGAGCGGACTTTTTTTTGCAAAATCTTCCAGTACTCGAATGCTGTCGGATAAATTTCGAATTTCATCATTTTGCATATAATTCTCTTGTTCCAAAACCAGATTTATATCCACTTTTGTTGTTGTGTCTTTTTTGAGGATTTCGGAAGGATGAATAAATTCAAGTGTAAAACTACCAATTTTAAGGCCTTCTCTGGGGAAGAAAAAACCAATTAGAGCGAGAGAAGCAATAGAAGCAATAATAAACAAGAGAACTTGACGTGCTTTCATGTAAATAGTTGATTGTTATTTTTTTACTTTGATTTTTAAAACTTGTCCGGGATGAATTGAATTTCCGATTTTATTTAATTCTCGAATGTCAGCATCGCTAACGCCGTTGTATTGAGAAGCAATCTTCCATAAACTATCTCCTTTTTTTACAATATAATATACATACTCTGTGTTTTTCGAAGCACTGCTTTTGGTGGAAGAGGATTTATAATTTGCATTCTTATATATAATGATTTTTTGTCCGGGATGAATGATGTCATTTTTTAAATTGTTCCACTGTTTAAGGTTACTGACGCTGACTCCGTGTTTATCGGCAATCCGCCCCAATACGTCGCCACTTTTAACCACATACACAATTCGTTGCTCTTTATTAACTTCAGGAGCTTTCTTCTCAGGTTTTGGTGCCACTTTTTCTAAATCTACTTGACTTTCATTTGGGTCTATCGAATCGCTGTTGATTATTTCATCGTCGTCAGCTTCAAGACTGTCTGCTAGCAATTCTACTTCTCTGATTGAAATTCCCCAAAAATACAAACTATCTTCCCATTCATAAAATTTTTGTTTGGCAGTTTCTGGGAGAAATACTTTAAAAAGAGAATCTCCTGGAATTTTTGTAGAAACAAAAACGGGATTTAATTGAAGAAATAGTTCTTCCGAAATAGCTGTCTTATCCGTCAAATCTAAGATGTTTACATCATTGTATACATGAATCCATGAAAAGTCAGGAAGCTTGTATGGTTTTAAAACAATATCATAGGTTTGGAAAAAGTTGCCAAGATAAACCGTAAAAATATAATTAGGAACAATATCCTTGAAGGGCAAACGTGATTTTTGATACAATTCCCAAATCGTATATTCTGGTTCATTTAACCTGGTAATCGCAGCATTGTAGCCCGCAGGACTGTTTGCAAATGCAATAATGGTGCTCCACCAATCGCCATAAAGTTCAAATAAACTGTTTAGATATTTAAAAGCTGCTTTGGTAGACTTTTCAACCGACAATCGTTCGTCAACAAATGAGGTGACAATCAAGCCGTATCTGGCGGCTACTGTTGCTGTTAATCCCCATACGCCAGCTGTACCAAATTTACCACTGTAGCGATTGTCCATCATCGAAATAGCATAGGGCAAGTACGCTATTTCGGAAGGCATATTATATTTTGCAGCTTCGGATTCAAATAGAGTCTTAAAATGAAAGAATTTTGAAATTGATTCCGAAATTTGAAATTCGTTGGGGTAGATTCTTTCTTTTATTAAATCAAGTAAAATAGACGAATAGGGAAGTTCAATGGTATTTTGAATCGAATTTAAGCGCCTAGATACAATCGTATCGTTACTCTTATCCAAATATTGAGCAGAAACTAAAAAGCTCGATGATAGTATGATAAATAAGATAAAACACTTTAAATAGGGTAGAAGGCTCTTTTGAAAGGAATAGTACATTGTATTATTTGGTATTTTTTGCAAACCTACAAAAAATAAAATTTTAAGACGATGAATAGGAGATAATTTTTTGCACAAAATAATATGATAAATAATCCAAGAAATGAAAGATGGAAAAAAGAGCTGTTTACTTTTGTAATCAACATCTGTTTACAAAGATAAACACATCACAAATGTAAACCAAACACCATGTTAACATAAGTAAACAGTAAAAAATACAAGGTGTTTACAAAAATAATCACTTCAAAATAGATTGTTTACATAAGTAAATACCAGGTTTTACTTCCATTTGGATATTTTTATGCTTGAAGTACTTAAATTCAGTTATATAATGCTTATTAACTAAACAATAAATTGAACTAATATAGACATACTAACACTAATATATTATTATACATTACTTGATAATTAAACACCTAATTATTAATTGTTTATGTTTATTATTTGAAGTTAATATTGAAGTTTAGTAGTATTTTTATTTTGTTTACAAATGTAATCAGGTAAAATTTGGTAGTTACAAAAATAAACTTTACTTTTGTGAATTGTTTCAACGTAGTATCAATTAACATTAGTAAACATGCTTGAAAGAATTAATAGAATTATAGAAGAAAAGCAGATGAGTACAACACAATTTGCTGACTTTATAAATATTCAACGTCCAACCATGTCGCACATAATTTCTGGACGAAATAATCCAAGTTTAGATATTGTGATGAAAATATTGACTGCATTTCCAGATATCGATTCTGATTGGTTGATGTTTGGTGATGGAAAAATGTATAAAGCTGAAATTAGTAAAGAAGAAATTTCAAATGAACTTCCAGATAAACCAGCTCTAAACGGTACAAAGCAAACCTCAGGTATGATGGATTTGTTTTCGATGGAGGAAACTGCTGAGGAATCTGAAGAACGAGAAATTGAAGAGATCCATCAAGATGAAGTAAAAAGTTCCTCTCAGGAGTCTATTCTGAATATAGATGAAGAAAAATCAGAACTATTGCCAAATCTAAAAGATGTAATAGGAGATGAGGAAATGGCAACATATTATAAATCTAAAACTGCCATTTCTGACAGTCCTGAGAGTTCTACTAATACTAATGTAAGAATAGAGCCTGAAAATCATCAACAAAAAAAGGAAAAACAAATACGAAAAATAGTGTTTTTTTATGCTGATAAAAGTTTTTCGGAGTATTATCCTAGAATTAGAAGTTTTTTTCGATAAATACTTAAAAAGGAGACTTTATTTTAGATAAAAGTGCTTGTTTCTCAAAATAATTTGTACTTTTGCAGTCCGAATTATAAAACCAATATTATTAATCAAACAATTTAAAAATTATGACGAATCAGTATGAAGCCGTTTTCATTATGACTCCCGTTTTGTCTGATGATCAGATGAAGGAAGCGGTAAGCAAGTTCGAGAAACTGTTACTCGACAAAGGAGCTGAGATAGTTCATCAAGAGAATTGGGGATTACGCAAATTAGCATATCCAATTCAGCGTAAAAACACAGGGTTTTACCATTTATTTGAGTTTAAAGCCGAAGGTAGTTTAATTAAAGACCTTGAAATTCAATTCATTCGCGATGAAAGAATAATGCGTTTTTTAACCGTTAAGTTAGATAAACATGCTATTTCTTACAATCAAAGAAAACGCGATAAAAAGAATGCATTAGTAGCAGAAGTTAAAGAAAACAATTAAACAAACTTTGAATTATGGCAAATCAAACAGAAATTAAATATTTAACCCCCATTGCGGTTGATGTTAAAAAGAAAAAATATTGTCGTTTTAAAAAAATGGGCATTAAATATATCGACTATAAGGATGCTAGTTTTTTATTGAGATTTATCAACGAGCAAGGAAAAATTCTTCCTCGTCGTGTAACCGGAACTTCTCTTAAATATCAACGTAAAGTTGGCCAAGCTGTAAAACGTGCTCGTCATATTGCAGTTCTACCATACGTAGCCGATTTATTGAAATAATCTTAAATAACAGTCAATCCATGGAAATTATATTAATACAAGACGTAGAAAAATTAGGATATGCAAACGATATAGTCACTGTTAAAAATGGCTATGCTCGTAATTTCTTATTCCCTAAAAAATTAGCGAAACCAGCTACGGAATCAAATCGTAAGGTTTTGGCAGAAAATATCAAACAGCGTGCTTTTAAAGAAGATAAAATTCGCAACGAAGCACAAGCTATTGCAAATAAACTTGAGGATATTACCATTAAAATTGGAACAAAATCTTCTGAAACAGGTAAGATTTTTGGTTCAGTGAATGCTCTTCAGGTAGCAGATGCAATTAAAACTCAATTAAATATCGAAGTAGATCGTAAAAAAATCACTATCGATGGCGAATCAATTAAAGAAATTGGCGAGTACACTGCAAAAATAAATCTTCATAAAGAAATTAAAGTGGAGATTAAACTTGATGTTGTTGCCGAATAATTTAATCTGCTTTTGAATAGTCAAAAACAGACTATTATAAAAAACAAAATTGAATAAAACGAAGTAAAAAAATACCCAATGAAAAGAACATATCAACCTTCGAATAGAAAAAGGAAAAACAAACACGGTTTTCGCAAAAGAATGGAATCGGCTAACGGTCGTAACATTTTAGCGAAACGTCGTGCAAAAGGTCGTAAAAAATTGACCGTTTCTGACCAAAATAATGCGAAAAAATTCTAATTAATTTTTTCTTTTTCCAAAATTTATTACAGCAAAGAAGTATGGTTATTCCACTCTTCTTTGCTTTTTTGTATTAGAGTAGTGCATTTGATTATTTGCCTCTGTATTGTCTAGAAGTTAATACTGGATTGTGGTTGGCAACTGATAGCCTCCATAACAGACTTGAACCCTCAGATATACTCGTCATGCTCGGTGCACCAAAAAAAAAGAGTTCAGAAAACTGAACTCTTTTTTAAAAATCATCAAAGAATCTTACAAATTCCGAATTGGCAAGAAAGAGTATTTCTTAGAATAATCCAACATTTGTTTAGTATAATTATCAGGATATTCAACTTTGATGTCAACAATTTTTCCATCTTTTTCAACAGGAACAAATTGAGGATTCATAAAACCACCATAAGGAGCTACTTTTAGTTTAGAATAACGATCTAGAATTTCTTTATGGAAATCATAATCTATTTTAATACCGTAGTTTTCAACTAATTGTTTGCCCGCTTTAAAATCTCCAGTTGATTTCATGCGTTGAACTTCCGATAAAAGTTCGCCAAATAGTTTTTGTAGTTTTATATAATCGTTGATTACGAAATAGGTTTTGCCATCTTTGGTCAATTTTTCAATTACGTTTTCTTCTTTTCCTTTTTCGTAGCACCATCTTGAAATAATAGCACGATTACGCATGTGAGCTTGTTCTATGTTTTTACCCAATTCAATGCGGGTTAGTTGCATCATAAGACCATTGCGGATATATTTGTCATAAGCTGCTTTGGCAACGTCTAGGCTTTCCATTAAGCCCAACTCAACCATTTTATTGTCCATCATAAAATATAGGGCAAATAAGTCAGCACGACATTCCTCTAATACAGAACTGTAGTTTTTCAAAGCATCATCAGAAATTCCAGGAAGTACTTGTCCAGAACCGTGACCCAAACATTCGTGCATATCGGTATGCAAGTTGTCTGCCAAAGCACCATGTTTTTTGCTTAATTCAATTTCAGCTTCAGAAGAACAGAATTCTTCCAAAACACCACCGCCTAGAGCTGCTTGATCGTATGCATAAGTGATGTTTTCCATAGTGACCGACTTAGAGCCATGATCTTTGCGAATCCAGTTGGCATTGGGCAAATTAATTCCGATGGGAGTAGTGGGGTAGCAGGCTCCGCCCAATTGAGCCACCGTAATTACTTTTGCAGTAACACCTTTGACCTCCTTTTTCTTAAATTTTGTATCAACTGGTGAATGATCTTCAAACCATTGAGCGTTGTTGCTGATAATTTCGGTTCTTTTGGTAGCTTCAATGTCTTTAAAATTTACAACCGCTTCCCAAGTTGCTTTCATGCCCATTGGATCGTCATAAGTTTCGATAAAACCATTTACAAAATCAATGTGCGACGCAACATCTTTTACCCACAAAACATTATACGCATCCCATGTTCTTAAATCACCGGTTTTGTAATATTCAATAAGTTTTTCAATGTGTTCTTTTTGTTGTTGGTTTTCGGCTACGCCAGCTGCTTTATTTAACCAATAAATAATTTTCGTAATGGCTTCACCATACAAACCGTTTTCAGAATAAACCATCTCGCTTACTTTTCCATCTTTTTTCACCACTTTAGAGTTTAAACCCAAAGAAATTGGCTTTGAATCTTTTGGGTCGCGAAGTTTAGCATAATATGCTTCTACCTCTTTTTGTGTTACGCCTTCATAAAAATTAACCGCAGAACTTTTAACCAAATCAACGCCATCATCTTGAACTACTTTTTTGGGAGCTATTTTGGGATCAAAAATATAAGGAGAAACTCTAGCAATAAATTGATCGATGTTTTCGCCATCCATTAGTGAAAATTGTGCGTTTTTTG
>JAQUGA010000252.1 GCA_028684405.1 Bacteroidales bacterium
CTTAAAGTCATGAAAGCAAAACTATGACAGTCAACATGCTAAAGTGTAAACCTGCTAGGGTTGTCGCACTAAGGCAGAAAAGGCGGATATCCCTCCGTTTCAGCAATAAATCTTACAATTTTTTTCTGAAGAAACCCATACGAAAGGATTCGTGCTGGAGCGATGTCCCTTCCGCATCAGTGCGTGGTATAGTAAAAGTACCTAATCAAGCCTTGCACTACTTTTTCCACCGAAGATTATAAATTCAACATATGAAAACAACAAGCTGACAAAAAGATTGTTGTTGCAAGAGTCGATTTTGTTGTCCACCATAAAAAATAGGAGTGAGAAATGTTGATTTTTACGTCCCACAAAGATTAAGGTACATCTATCGATTGAAATTTGCATCCACTGTAGACAAATTGTCGCATAAACGATGTTTCCTGATGGATTTTTTGAAAAAAAATGCTGTTAGAAAGACCAAAATCACTTCTTCCGTCGAAGATTTGACGAACAAGAGATGAAAACGCAATCTTCCATTGAAGAAATGTTTAGAAAAGCACAAATACACTTTTGTTTCAAGTAAATTGGATTTTGGAGCGATAAATGCAAGAGAAATTCGAGCAAATCTGATTTTCACCTCTTGTTTTTTAAATTTCTCACAGAATATTTGAAATTCAACTCGCTATTGGGACAAAAACCATCAAAGATTTGAAATTCGACTGTTGTTTGTCTGAAAAAATGCGGCAGATTCGATTTTCAACACTTTTTCGTCAAATCTTCGGTTGAAGATTCAAGTTTCAAGTGTTGACAATGAAATCTTCCATTGAAGAAATGTTTAGAAAATATTTTTGGTAGTTGTGGATGGACTCGAAACTCGGAAATAATTGTGAACGGTTCGAGACTCGAGAACCTATAATTTTATCGCACTAAAATGGACAAGTCAGAAGGAACTAATTTTCTGATAAAGGTTAATCTCACGTTTCATTTTTTCCAGAGAACAGCTTTTTTCAAATCTTAATTTCCCTTTCAAATAAAAACGGCACTAACCAATCAAATAAATGATTTAGTTAATGCCGTAATTAAATTATTATTAATAAGTTTTCTACTTAAAAACTTTTAATCTCTGATCTTCGCATTTAAGAACTCATAATTCAATCGCGCAATATTTGTAATTGAAATATTTTTAGGACATTCAACTTCACAAGCACCTGTGTTAGTGCAGTTCCCAAAGCCAAGTTCATCCATTTTGGCAACCATTGATTTAGCTCTTTTCATTGCTTCAGTTCTTCCTTGAGGCAATAAAGCCAATTGGGTCACCTTTGCAGAAACGAAAAGCATAGCTGAACCGTTTTTACAAGCTGCCACACATGCTCCACATCCAATACATGCAGCTGCATCCATTGCCGCCTCTGCATTGTGTTTTGGAATAGGTAGTGAGTTTGCATCAGGTGCTCCACCAGTGTTAACTGAAACATATCCTCCTGCTTGAATTATGGTGTCGAAAGCAGTTCTATCTACCATCAAATCTTTAATCACAGGAAATCCTGCAGAGCGCCATGGCTCAATTGTAATGGTATCACCCTCATTAAACTTACGCATATGTAATTGACAAGTGGTGATGTCTTCATCGGGTCCGTGTGGATATCCATTGATGTATAAGCTACAAATTCCGCAAATACCTTCTCGACAGTCGTGATCAAAAACTACTGGTTCTTCACCGCCATTAATGAGCTGTTCGTTTAATATATCTATCATTTCGAGGAATGAGCTTCCTTGAGAAATGTTTTTTAGTTCATATATTTCGAAATGACCTTTTTCTTTGGGCCCTTTTTGACGCCAAACTTTTACCTTAATATTTATATCTATATCCATGATTGTTAGTTTTTACGATTTATAGTTTCGTTGTTCACGAACGATGAATTCATAATCTAGTGGTTCCTTATGCAAAACTGGTTCTTTGTCTTTGCCCATATATTCCCAACAAGAAACATAAGCAAACTCATCATCATGACGTAAGGCTTCTCCTTCTTCAGTTTGGTGTTCCAATCGGAAGTGACCACCACAAGACTCTTCTCTGTTTAAAGCATCGCGAGCCATTAATTGTCCTATTTCAAAATAATCAGCAAGACGTAATGCTTTTTCTAATTCTTGGTTCGTTGTACTTGCAACACCTGGGATGCGAACATTAGACCAAAACTCTTTTTTCAATGCGTCAATTTCTGTAACTGCTTTACTCAATCCTTCTGCTTCTCTTCCCATTCCAACATTGTCCCACATAATGTGTCCAAGTTTTTTATGGAAGTAGTCAACAGAGTGTTTACCTTTTATACTCATCAATTTTTGAATGCGGTCATTTAGGTCTTTCTCTGCTTTATCAAACTCAGGGCTGTTTGTGTTGAAACGAGGAACATTGATTTGATCAGCCAAATAATTTTGGATTGTGTAAGGTAAAACAAAATAGCCATCAGCCAAACCTTGCATCAATGCAGATGCTCCTAGTCTGTTAGCACCATGGTCTGAAAAGTTTGCTTCTCCAATTGCAAATAATCCTGGAATTGTGCTCATCAATTCATAATCAACCCAAATCCCACCCATTGTGTAATGGATTGCGGGATAAATCATCATTGGTGTTTCGTATGGATTATCATCAATAATTTTTTCATACATTTGGAAAAGATTGCCATACCTTGCTTCTACTACATCTTTGCCTAAACGCTCAATGGCATCAGCAAAATCTAAATATACCGCCAATCCTGTTGTTCCAACACCAAAACCAGCATCGCAACGTTCTTTAGCTGCACGTGATGCCACATCACGAGGGACTAAATTACCAAAAGCAGGATATCTACGTTCCAAATAATAATCTCTGTCTTCTTCTTTAATATCTTTGGGCTTCAGTTTTCCTTCACGAATAGCTTTAGCATCTTCTTCTTTCTTCGGTACCCAAATACGACCGTCATTACGAAGAGATTCGGACATCAATGTTAGTTTAGACTGGAACTCACCGTGAACAGGAATACAAGTTGGGTGAATTTGTGTCATTCCAGGATTACCAAACATAGCACCCTTCTTGTAGCACTGCCAAGCGGCTGAGCCATTTGAAGTCATTGCCATTGTAGAAAGAAAGAATGTGTTACCATATCCACCTGTTGCAATTACAACTGCATGAGCTGCAAAACGTTCTAATTTGCCTGTAATAAGGTTTCTAGCAATAATTCCACGAGCGCGTCCATCGATAAGCACCAAGTCAACCATTTCATACCTTGTATATAAATTTACTTGCTTTTTATTAATTGCACGGCTTAATGCTGAGTAAGCACCCAAAAGTAGTTGCTGACCAGTTTGACCTCGTGCATAAAATGTGCGCGATACTTGTGCTCCACCAAAAGAACGGTTGTCAAGCAAGCCTCCATATTCGCGAGCGAATGGAACTCCTTGTGCCACGCATTGGTCGATAATTTTGTTAGAAACTTCAGCTAAACGGTATACATTGGCTTCGCGAGCACGATAGTCACCACCTT
>JAQUGA010000253.1 GCA_028684405.1 Bacteroidales bacterium
TTATGCTAACAAGTGGTTTCATAAATTTCATAGATTGATTTATCGTTTGGCAAAAATATAGTTTTTATTTTATTTTTTAAAATCTTTTCTCATGCTTGTTTCCCAATTTTTCTTAAGAGCCTCGTTGCTAATTCCTACATTGAGCAGGTTTCGGTCAGTGAGCGGTCGAACTGCGGAACTGGCTTAAATTCTCTGCATATGTATCGAAGAAGTTAGTGTTTTAGTTGCACTGAGCTTTTAAATTCGATTTTTGCATACACTATTTAGTTCTCGGTAGGCATCCAATCCTATCCAATGTGCTGTTTTGTTATCAGATTTTTTTAGTTTTTCGGCTAATTCGAGCGTTGCGGGTAATAAAATAGAGTTCCGTTTTCCAATTTGTCGCAAAGCCCAGTTTACAGCTTTTTTAACCATATTTCTGTCGTCGGTGGAAGCAGCTTCGATTATTGGCAAGAATTTCAAAAACTCTTCATGCTCTCTTTTTTTATCATGAACAGCCAAACGTGCAATCATCGAAAAAGCAGTGCGTTTATAAAACGTGCGTTCATCTTGGGCATACCAGTCGATAATTTCATAAGCCCATTGCGTTTGCAAAAAATATCCGCAACACTGATCGCACAAATCCCACGATTTAAATCCAGAAATCCAAGCATCGATCAGTTCTGGCGATGCTTTATTGGGATCTGCAATAAAACTGGCAAGAAGTCGGGCTTCATGATAGGAAGTTTCCCACAAAAGCAAGGCTAAATCATGGTTGTTTTTGTGCCGTTTTGCAATGTTTCTTAAAACAGGTATTTTTACTCCAAAGGCATTTTCGGTATCAATCCCAAAACGTTTCATGCCTGCTAAATTTGCTTCGTTGGATTGCGATTTTAAATCATTGATTATCAGTTCGCAAACTGTTTTGTTGTCCATCATGATATATAAATTTTATCTGAAAATATATTCGTTTGTTGTTTTTTTTCTTAAGTTTGAAGAATAATATATGTATTGTGAAAAAAATAATCCTTTTTAATCTTTTGTTTGTTTTTTCATTTTTTGTTTGGTCCCAAACAGATTCTGTAAAAATAATACAAAATATGGATCTTGAGGGCTTTTGGAAAAGCTTTGATGATTCTCCCAGAACAAACAGAGCTAGAGTCGCTTTCTATAATATCGAAAATCTATTCGATACAGAAAAGGATAGCGTTGCGGCCGACGAAGCATTTACGCCCGAAGGTTCGTATCATTGGACAAAATATAGATATTGGAATAAAATCAACAAACTATCGAAAGTTATTGTTGCCCTCGGAGGATGGGATTATCCCGAAATTGTAGGTTTGTGTGAAGTGGAAAACAGGAAAGTTGTGGTCGATTTAATTAAAAGCAAAGCTTTAATTGGAGGGAATTACGGCGTCGTTCATTACGATTCGCCAGATAGAAGAGGTATTGATGTAGCGATGATCTATCGTAAAGACCGATTTCGAGTTTTACATTCAGAGCCAGTTTTGGTTAATTTTCCCGATGAACCCAATTCTAAAACACGCGACGTTCTCTATGTAAACGGACTTTTTTCATTTTCGGAGGACACCTTGCATCTTTTTGTTAACCACTGGCCTTCTAGATATGGTGGTTATGCTGCAACCATTGTCAAAAGGAACAGGGCGGCGGACATTGTCAGAGCAAAAGTGGATTCTCTGTATGATGTAAATGTAAATGCTCGCATTTTTATCATGGGCGATTTTAATGATTATCCGTCTGACGAAAGTATGGTAAAGCACCTTAGAGCTTTGCCAGATGGCACAAATGCTCAAGAAAGAGATTTAATCAACTTAATGTATCCGATTCACAAAGAGGGAAAATATGGGTCTCATAAATATCAAGGTCTTTGGGGAATTCTCGACCAAATAATTGTTTCTTCTGCTTTGTATGGAGAGTCTGCTGGATTGCGAGTTCATAAACAAAAAGCAGATATTTTTAGAGCCCCTTTTTTGCTCGAAAAAGATGAAACATATCTGGGTTATAGGTTGTTTAGAACCTATGCAGGTTTTCGCTACTTGGGAGGATTTGCTGACCACTTACCTGTTTTTACAGATCTTATCGACGAATAATACAATTTAATATGACAAAAGAAAAGAAAGGTTTTTCAAAGAATTTTTGGACAGTAATTGGAATGGAATTCTTTGAAAGAGGATCCTATTATGGCGTAATGTCGATATTGTCGGTCTATCTCGTCATGAAGACTTCAGAAGGCGGATTGGGATTTTCAAAAGAGAGTGTGGGAGTAATAAAATCAACGATTACGCCTTTGTTATATCTTTTGCCCATTTTGTCTGGAGCTTTGGCCGATCGTTATGGATACCGAAAAACATTGTTTTTTGCTTTTGTGGTGATGAGCTTGGGATATTTATTTGCCGGATTGTCTACTACATATGTCGCTATTTTTGCCAGTTTAACGCTTATGGCAGTCGGTGCTGGCTTCTTTAAACCCTTAATTACTGGAACCATTGCTCGTGAAACAAATCCTAAAAACAGCTCTTTGGGTTTTGGCATTTTTTATTGGTCCATAAACTTAGGAGCGTTTATCTTTCCATTAATCCTCATTCCATATCTAAAAAGCTACTCTTATACCTATATCTTTTTTATGGCAGCCATCGTAACTGGAAGTTTGCTTTTTCTTAATTTGTTTGTCTACAAAGAGCCACCAAAGCCCGAAACACAAAAGAGTATTTCGAGAGTTTTAAAAGAAATCGTACTTGTTTTAAAAGATTTCCGATTTATTTCAATGATTTTAATCTATTCTTGTTTTTGGATTTTATATTTTCAAATGTTTGATTCCGTTTTATGGTATTTGAAAGAATATTTGGATATGACGGCTGTAAACCAGAGTGTTAATGGGTTTTTATCGCTGTTTATGAGCAATCCCGATTGGAAATTTGATGCAGAGCACGTCACTGTTGTGAATGCCGGTGCTATTATTTTGCTTCAGTTGCTCATTTCAGCCATCGTCCGAGGTTTTAAACCACTTCCGACCATGATTGTAGGCATTCTAATTGGAACTGCTGGAATCGCAATGTTGGCAATTTCGATGAGTCCTTGGGTATTTGTTTGTGGATTGTTTATCTTTTCGATTGGTGAAATGACCGCCCATCCAAAGTTTATAGCTTACATTGGCGAAATTGCACCGCCCGATAAAAAAGCACTCTATCTTGGATATTCCTTTTTATATGGTGTAATTGGCAGTGGAGTAGGCGGTATTTTAGGAGCTACTCTGTATGTTCAAATTATTGAGAAACAAGGGAATCCACCGCTTTTCTGGATGATTTTTGCTGGCATCGGATTGCTAACCATTGTTGGACTGGTCATTTACGACCGATTTATTGCCATCAAACCAAAATAGTTTTTAGCCATGAACTGGAAAATATTCGGATTTATTTGGAATCTCCTTTCAGTACTCATCTGGATTGTAGTTCTGTATTTTATGCAAGACATGGTAAATTTCTATTTTTCTATTGGAGAA
>JAQUGA010000254.1 GCA_028684405.1 Bacteroidales bacterium
TAAAGGACTCTTTTTTTCGATTTGATTGTATGTTTAACTTTTCACTTCTTCGTAATCAACATCCGTCACATTATCATCAGGATTTTGTTGGTTGTCACCATCCTGAGGTTGATCTTGACCTGCATCAGCTTTTTTGTACATGTCTTCCGAAGCGGCATGCCATGCTGCATTGAGTTCGGTAGATGCGGCTTCTATCGCTGTCAAGTCTTTGCTTTGATGAGCTGTTTTTAGTTTTTCTTTTGCGGTTTCAATAGCCTCTTTTTTCTCAGCAGGAATTTTTTCACCATATTCTATCAATTGTTTCTCGGTAGAGAAAATCAAAGCATCTGCTTCATTTAATTTGTCGATTTCCTCTTTCTGTTTACGGTCTGTTTCAGCATTTGCCTCGGCTTCGGCTTTCATTTTTTGGATTTCTTCGTCAGATAATCCGGAAGAAGCTTCAATTCGAATGTTTTGTTCTTTGCCTGTGGCTTTGTCTTTGGCAGTAACATTTAAAATACCATTTGCATCGATATCGAATATTACTTCAACTTGAGGAACACCTCTAGGGGCTGCCGGAATACCATCTAAGTGGAAACGACCAATGCTCTTATTGTGAGCTGCCATAGGGCGTTCGCCTTGCAAAATGTGAATTTCAACACTGGTTTGATTATCAGCAGCAGTAGAGAATATTTCCGATTTTTTGGAAGGAATAGTTGTGTTTGATTCAATAAGTTTGGTCATTACACCACCCAATGTTTCAATTCCCAATGATAGAGGCGTAACATCCAAAAGAAGTACGTCTTTTACTTCACCGGTTAAAACACCGCCTTGAATGGCTGCTCCAATGGCTACAACTTCGTCAGGGTTAACTCCTTTTGAAGGGGTGCGTCCAAAGAAATCTTCTACTACTTTTTGAATAATAGGCACGCGAGTTGAACCTCCAACCAAAATTACTTCTTGAATGTCAGATGGTTTTAATCCGGCATCCGCTAAAGCTTTTTTACATGGCTCAATAGAACGTTTAACTAAATCGTCAATCAATTGCTCAAATTTTGCTCTGGATAAAGAACGAACCAAATGCTTTGGAATTCCGTCTACAGGCATAATGTAAGGCAAGTTGATTTCAGTATTGGTAGAGTTGGACAACTCAATTTTTGCTTTTTCAGCGGCCTCTTTTAAGCGTTGCAAAGCCATTGGGTCGCGACGTAAGTCAATATTATGTTCGGTTTTGAATTCATCAGCAAGCCAATCTATAATTTTTTGGTCGAAGTCGTCGCCACCAAGATGAGTGTCACCATTGGTAGATTTAACTTCAAAAACGCCATCTCCCAACTCTAAAACAGAAATGTCAAAAGTACCACCACCAAGGTCATAAACCGCTACTTTAACGTCGGATAGTTTTTTATCTAAACCGTATGCCAAAGCGGCTGCAGTAGGCTCATTAATAATGCGTTTTACATTTAAACCGGCAATTTCTCCAGCTTCTTTGGTTGCTTGACGTTGTGAGTCACTAAAATAAGCAGGAACCGTAATAACGGCATCCGTAACTTCTGTTCCTAAATAATCTTCGGCTGTTTTTTTCATTTTTTGCAAAATCATAGCCGAAATTTCTTGTGGTGTATAATTACGTTCGCCAATCTTTACGCGCGATGTATTATTGTCACCTTTAATAATATTGTATGGAACTTGTCCTACTTCCGTTGAAATTCTATCGAAAGGTTCACCCATTATTCGTTTAATCGAATAAATAGTGTTGTGTGGATTGGTAATCGCCTGACGTTTTGCAGGGTCTCCAACTTTGCGTTCGCCATCATCTGTAAAAGCAACGATGGATGGTGTGGTGCGACGTCCTTCGTTATTCGTAATAACAACAGGCTCGTTTCCTTCCATTACCGATACGCACGAGTTTGTAGTTCCTAAATCTATTCCAATTATTTTTCCCATAGTTTTGTTCTTATAAATATGTTATACTTTGTTTTTGTTAACTCACCTATCTTCAATCATTATGCCAATGGCATATTTTGCCATTTATGACAGTGTTTCTCTTTGTTAAGGAAAACAAGATGAGGTTTTACCGACATTTTGTCGTGTTTTTGCAAAAGTCTCAGTTGCTATAATTGGTTTTTGGCAAACGAAAGAATGAATTGTATCTGTTCTTCTAACGATATTTGTGGATCTATCCAATGAATTCTAATGTCATTTTTCTCCATTCTTCTAAAAAAGGTCATTTGGCGTTTGGCAAATTGATGAATGGCAATATTTAAACGCAGTTTCATCTCCTCGAAACTAATTTTTTCTTGCAAGAATTGACTGATAAACTTGTATTCCAATCCGTAAAATTCCAAAGTGTCATGGGAAACACCACTTTTTATTAATTGTTGCACTTCTTCCACCATCCCTTCTTGCAGACGCTGATTTAAGCGATTCGTAATGCGTTTTCGAACAATTTCTCTTCCGGGATTTATGCCAAAAACGAGGGATTTTATTTTTGGAAATTCTTTCTTTGCTTCGGGATGTTCCAGTGAATATTTCTCAATTTCGATGGCTCTAATCAGCCTTCTTTTATCTACAATATCGGTCGTATTATGGACCTTTCTGTACGTTTTTAAAAGTTCAACCAAATCCATTAGCTCTTTTGATTCGAGCTCCGAACGTAAAATTTCATTTTCGGGAACTTTTAGCAATGAATATGATTTTAGAATGGATTCGATATACAAACCTGTTCCTCCGCATAAAATTGGCATTTTTTTTCGCTGAACAACATCTTTATAGGATTGATAAAAATGCTCTTGAAAGTCGAAAAGACTAAACTCATATCCCGGGTCTACAATATCTATTAAATGATATGGAATATTTTTTCCATCGGCTTGATAATCACTTAAATCTTTGCCGGTTCCAATGTCCATTCCTCGATACACTTGACGAGAATCGGCACTAATTATTTCGCCATCCAAAACACTAGCCAAAGTGGTTGCCAATTTGGTTTTTCCACATGCAGTGGGTCCTAAAATTACAATCATATATATATGCTCCTTTTTAATCTTTTTTCAACTTAAGCATTTTCAACTCTTTTTCAAACAATAGGTCTCTGAAATAAATTAAATCTTCCATATTTTCTAAATTTCTATTGAGGTAATCGCTTGGACTTATTCCATCTTTTGCAAAATGAAAAGAAATATTCTCTTTCAAAGAACTTAAATCATCATAATTCAATTCTTTTTGCTTGGCTTTCATAAATTGCAAAATTCTCAATCCATCCACTTTGGTATGCACCGCTTTTTTAAATTGTGTTATGTTTTTGAAGTTTTTCCGAAGTGGTTCTAAAAAATTTTGATTTTTAAATTGTTCCTTCAAATAATCTAAAAAGACCAATGGTAAATCTTTTTGATAAAGTGTTTCAATGTTTTTATAAAAATCCAAAACGTGATCAAAAAGAGAGATGTGATAAATGGGGTAACTTTCCCAATTTCCTTCATTGCCT
>JAQUGA010000255.1 GCA_028684405.1 Bacteroidales bacterium
CCAATTGAACCAATAGTCATAAGAACGAATCCTAGAGCGGCAATTCCCATACCAATTCCAATTTTCTTTGGAGTAGATGGTTCCTTTCCTTTTTTATTCAGTCTTCCAAAAATCCACATAATAACGGGAGTAAGGAATACAACGATAAATGGATTTATAGATTGGAATATTTCAGCAGAAAGTTGAATGTTACCAATTTTTAATAAGGTATAATCTTTTGCAAACATGGTTAAGGTCAATCCGTTTTGGTGGAATGAGAACCAGAAAAAGATAACCACTCCGAAAACTGCAAATAAAGCAAGTATTCTTTGTTTAATTTCTTTTGCATCTTGCTTGATATCTTCTTTAGAATAGGTAGTAGAGTCTTTTTCCTTTACAACTTTGAGAGCAGGATTTGGCAATACGTTTTTATAGATTAAGAAAATAGCCAAAGAGATAATCATAGCTACAATAGCTACTGAAAAAGCATAGTGGAATCCAGTATTGAAAGCTTCCAAATAATTCGTTGCAAATGAAGATAAATCAGCAGGAGTTGTTCCGCCAGAAACTTGAGTTGCAAGATTGGTAAATCTTCCGCTCATTACCTCTTCGCTCATAATGCCCCCGTTATACTGATGACAAAGTGCAGGTAAGTCTTGATGGTAAGCAAAGCCTTGAGATTTTACAAACCAGTTACGAACGGATGTTGCAGCAAAAGGTGCAAACATACCACCAATGTTAATAAACATGTAAAAAATTTGGAAACCAGAGTCTCTCATGTTTTTATATTGTGGATTATCGTAAAGTTGACCAACCAATGCTTGGAGGTTTCCTTTAAATAGGCCGTTTCCAAAGGCGATGACCAGCAATGCAGCCAAAGCAATATATTTGGTTGTAATTAACGAAGGAATGGTTAACAGTACATAGCCTCCAATCATAATTAACAACCCAGCAATAATCGTCCCTTTGTAGTTTTTCAATCTGTCGGCAATTAATCCTCCAACAAGAGCAAGAATATAGATAGCTCCGTAAAAAATGGAATAAAATCCGCCGGCTTCTTCGCCACTCAAATTGAATTTTGACATTAAAAACAATGTCAGAATTGCCATCATAGTATAAAAACCGAAACGTTCTCCCATGTTTGCTAGAGCTGCCGGTATTAGACCTTTTGGTTGATTTTTAAACATAATTTTTTCTTTTTTTAGTTTATTACTTGATTACTTGTTTAGTTATAAATTTGGGCAAATATAATTAAAAAAATGAGACATCACACTAATCTCGGATGACTTCAAATTCAAAATCATTTATAAATCGAATAATTGTGGATGCTTTCACCTCTTTTATTTCATTTTGATAAAGGTTTACGGTATAGTCTACTTTGTTCTTAATATAATTGGATACTTGTTTGAAAATAAGTGGAGGCATGTCACCACTAGTGTTTGCCGAAGTAGATACCAATGGACTGTCTAAAAGTTGGATAAGTTTTGAGCAAAATTCGTTTTTTGTAATTCTAATGGCTATTGTTCCTTCTGTAAGTAGGCATGAAGGTAAGTTTTTTGCATTTGGATAGATAATGGTCAAGGGTTTGTCAATTTGATCCATTAAGTCCAGTGCAATAAGGGGAACTTTTTCAACATATTTTGATAATGACTCTTTGTTGTTTAATAAAATAATGAGTGATTTTGATTCGGGTCTTTGTTTGATTTGATAAATCTTATTGATTGCCTTTTCATTTTTTGCATCGCAACCAATCCCCCAAATTGTATCTGTTGGATAAAGTATAGTTCCACCTTTTTTTAGTGTTTCAAAAGCTCTAATAGCTTCGTTGGTAATGTTTGAGGTCATATATTGCAAGATTTATTGTATAATGGTCAATAGTTTTTGAATGTCAATGGTGTGCCCACAGTTAAAATGTTTTTCTGGACAACTTGTAAACCCATGCAAACCGCATGGACGACATTTTAGTTCTTTTTCGGTTTGAATGATGTGCGAATGTTCGGATAATGGTCCAAATCCAAATTCAGGAACTGTAGAACAAAAAATGGCGGCAACAGGGGCGTTTACAGATGATGCCAAATGAAGTGGAGCAGAATCGTTGGTGAAATTCATATACGCATGTTCCATCAAAGCCGTGGTTTCGAGCAAAGTGAATTTTCCACAGAGATTAATGGAATTTTGATGTTTGGAATCTCGACGAATCTCTTCCGATAATTCAAACTCATTTTTCCCTCCAATATAATAAATTAAAGTGTCGGTTTTGATTTGTGATGCAAATGCTATCCAATTCTCTTTTGGAAATTGCTTGGTTTGCCATAGAGAACCCGGAGCAATGCAAATGTATTTTTGAGTTTTAAATTCCGATGTTTTTGCGTAATCGTGCTGTGAGGGATATAATTTGCACTTGGCAGGTGTCGAATCAGTAATGTCTTCAATTAGTTTTTGATTGCGATCGATTTCGTGAAGCTTTGAATGAGGCGAAATGGAGTGGTGGAATCGCTTGCTGAAAAACAGAGATAAAGGGTTTTTTTTAAAACCTCTGGTTTGTTTCGATCCACTAAAAACAGTAATCATACCGGAACTAAAAAAACGTTGTAGATTCACAATCAAATCATATTTTTCATCCCGAATTTGAAAAATCAGTTTGAGAATGTTTTTGTATTTATTTTCTTTTTTATCAAGTAAAAGCAAGCTTGAAATAAATGGATGCAGGGTAAACAAAGAAGCGTTCTCTTTTTTAATCAGAATATCAATTTTAGATTCTGGATGTTTTTGGTTCAGTTTTTCCAACACAGATGTCATTAGAATAACATCGCCAATAGAAGCAGTTTGTATGACAAGTATCTTTTTCAAGAGCATGTGTTTTTGAAAGAACAAAATTAGAATTATTTAATGACTCATGCTTGTTAATGATGAGTTAAAAATATGTATGTTTATAAATCCATCTCTTTGCATACAAAAAGAGACTGTTAATATGTAAACAGCCTCTTTTTATAAGGTGAAAATCGTGTGATTATTTAATTACGCTGATGCGTTGAGTAGTATTTCCTTGATTTGTTTCGATACATACAAAATAAATGCCTGAATGAAAGTTAGATACATTGACTTCGATTCCGTAATTAGAAATCGCTTTGCTATAAACTTCTTGTCCCAATACGTTTACGATCCGTACTCTGTTGATGAATTGATTTGATTCAATGTGGATGTTGTTTGTAGCTGGATTTGGATAAATTTTGGAAGTAAGATTGGTTTCGTTTATTCCTGTTGAAACATCAATGCTTATATCATCTACCAAAAGGCGATTTGAATTGGCGTTAGAGTATCCATGTATTCCAAAATAATAGGTTCCAGTGGTGGGTACTGAGAATATTTTTTGTCCTTTGGCATAAGTGTTATTTGTAATTCCAGGATGATCATTTAAAACATTTGTCATTCCTGCAGCCG
>JAQUGA010000256.1 GCA_028684405.1 Bacteroidales bacterium
ATTTTTATTTTCAAATTTGGAAAATGCTTTTCAACTTCTTGCATCAGTTCCGAATAGGCGAAAAATGCACCCAGCTGATTCCAATGATTGTCAAATTGGTGATAGGTTTGATATTGCTTTCTTGCCTTTGTTAGTGCCTCTTTTGGATAAACAACTGGGATTTTTGTGCGACTTTGAATGTTCTCAATTACTTCCTGAGTGAGTGTTTTGCCAGTTCTTCGATAATAGGATGGAAGTTGATCCGAATAAATTTCGGCCTTGGTGGGTGCTATTAAGATGATAAAAGGAATATTCATAGATTGAAGAATGGAATCTCTGCGATTTAATTCATTCATAATTTTGTCAATTTCAATCGAACTTAGTTTGAATTTCCCTTCGAAAACAGCTCTCTCTTTTTCAGTGTAAAACAGCCATGAATCTTTTCCTAAGTCAACTTTTTCGGGAAGTGGAGATTGTTTAAACCAGAAAAAATGAATATAGGTATGCAGTTGCAATAATTTTTCTCGGTAGATAAAATGGTCATTAAAATAGGCTTCATAAGCAGTTGGAAAAGGATCAAGTTTATGAATATCAAGCTTGGGTTTTGTCGCCAAAACTCGCTTTTCACTTTTGCTAATTTCTTGTTTTTCTGAAAAATGGAAAAGATGATTGGATAGGGGTAAATATATGACTGTCAGAAACACAATTGTGCTAAGGATGGCATAAAACTTTTGTACTTGATATGTTTTTTCTCCGTTTTCCATTAAAATCTAAAATATATAAATGGATTGTAACTTCCTGTTATTAAGTATAATGTACATAAGAAAATCATGCTTACAATGAAGATAATTTTGGATATTTCAAAAATGTGATAGCTTATATTTCCGCTGAATTTTGGAGTCGTTTGCAAGTATAAATTGATTTTTGATAAGATAAACTGAAAAACATTAAAGGAACCTAAAATAGCAATAAAACTAACAATGTAAAACTGGATTCCAATGAATTCACTCAATTGATAAAAAGCAAAATCAGGATTGTTTAAACCTACCATAGTCCGAATGAAATTTACCGCATGATCGCTGTTTTCTGCTCTGAAAAATACCCAAGCCAAAAGAACAACTGTCAGTGTATAAGCATGTTGTGCGAACTTTGGAAGTTTTTTTAGTATTTTATCAAATCCAAGTCTTTCTATAATGAGGAAAAAACCGTGAATCAATCCCCAGATGACAAAGTTCCATGCCGCTCCGTGCCAGAGTCCTGTAATGAAAAAGACAATGAATAGGTTTAAATAGGTTCTTGAGTTTGATTTTCTGTTTCCCCCTAAAGGAATGTACAGATAATCTCTAAACCAAGATGATAGGGAAATATGCCAGCGTTTCCAAAAGTCTCTAATGGATTTGGCAACATAAGGGGAATTGAAGTTTTCGAGCAATTCAAAGCCAAACATGCGAGCCAAGCCAATTGCCATGTCCGAATATCCAGCAAAATCATAATATATTTGAATGGCGTAAGCGAAAATTCCAAGCCATGCCATCGAAATGCTTAAATCTGGATTCTGCATGTCAAAAGCCGTGTCTGCAATATATGCCATCGGGTTGGCAATCAGTACTTTTCGAGCTAGTCCTAAAATAAAACGTCGAATTCCGGAAGCAAAAATGTCAAATCGATGTTCTCTTTTATTGAGTTGCAAACTAATGTCGTGGTAACGTACAATGGGGCCGGCAATGAGTTGTGGAAATAGGGAGATAAATAAGGCTAATTTGATAAAATTGCGCTGTACTTTGGTGGTTCCACGGTACACATCAACCAGATAAGAAATTGCTTGAAATGTGAAAAAGGAGATGCCAATCGGAAGTGCAATATCGTGGAGATTAATATTTCCCGTTTTAAAAGTATCGAGAATGTAGTTGATATTTAGAGCGATAAAGTTGGCATATTTAAAATACATCAGCAAACCCAAATTGATGCTGACGCCGAGTGCTAAAACATCTCTTTTGTGTTTGCGATTTTTAACTCTATCGATGAGCAAACCGAAAAAATAATTTGAAAGGGTAGAAGAGAGTAGGAGTGCCAAAAGTGAAACGCCTCCCCAAGAATAAAATACGAAACTGGCAATTAATAGTACCGAATTTTTAATTTTACTTGGGCTTAAATAGTAAAAGGCCAATGTTATAGGCAAAAAAAGATACAAAAACAGTGGCGAACTAAATAGCATACTTGAATTTGAAAAAACAATCCTTATTCGTTAGATAAGGATTGTTTTATTTTAATTTTCATGGAATTACAATAGGAAAATCGGTGCTAAACTCAATGCTACGGGGTCTTCCAATAATAGTGGTGAGATAGTCGATATATGCATCGGTAAACATAAAGTTGCTTGGATCGTAATATTCCGAAGGAAGTTCTTTGTTCCCAATACATCCCATGTCGATGGATGTAGTATGGTACTCTTCCAATTCTTGATATGGAACCACACTTTTCATCACTGGCATTTGACCGTAATCTTCACGTAGAAGCAAGTCAACAACTTTATCTGCGAGAGTCGATGTGAGTCTTCGGTCATATTCTCTACAGGGACCCGAGCGTGGATAATATCCTGATATTTGTGCTCGTGCTTCAATTCCGGTTCTTTTTGAAATTTCGGAAGCAATTACACCACTGATACCGCCAAAACGAGGATGTCCAAATTCGTCTAATTCTTTGCTGGCATAAACCATCTCAATAACTCCAGTTTCATCATTCCACCAGCGAACTCCTTCCGAAACAGCAATAATCAATGCTTTCTTCTTGGAACTCAAATAGGTCTCTTTAACATGTTCAAAGAAAAATTCTTTCCGTTCTTTTGTCATTACGCATTCTGGCACGAGTGCAATTTCTGCACCTCCAAAAATGGCACTTCCGGTAAGCCAACCAGCATCGCGTCCCATAATTTCAATCACCATAATTCGGGAATGAGATTCACAGGTCGTTCGGTGACGCAAGGTAAACTCCATCAACCCTTTGGCTGCCGAGGGAAATCCTGGACAAATTACGGAATCAATCTCTTTCCCATTATACGAGTGCATTGTATGGGTTTTCAAATCATTATCAATGGTTTTAGGGAATCCAATCACCGGAATTCCTTCTTGTTCATGTATTTTTTTTGCCGCTCCATTGGTATCATCGCCACCAATAGTCACCAACACATCTATTTTATAACGCTCCAAATTTCGCATAATTTGAGGAACTCTGCTTTCTGGATGTCTTTCTGAAGGAAACGGATTTGTTCTGCTTGACAATAGTGCTGTGCCACCATACAAGCCGTCGTATGCTTGGTTTGTTAAATCTACAACTTCACCATCACCCAACAAACCCTTCCATCCCTTGCGAATACCATATGTCTGGTAGCCCAACATGGAAGCACGATTGCGAATGCATTCGATGCTTGAATTTATGGC
>JAQUGA010000043.1 GCA_028684405.1 Bacteroidales bacterium
ATTATCGTAGACAGCTACAGAAGTGAATGTTTCAGTTTGTACAAGTCGCTTTGAATCTTTTCCTTTGCCTTTTATGGAGCTGTATTTCGATTCTTTGGAACACGCGGTAATGGCAAGAACTAAAAACAGACTCGCGAATATCGTGAATCTGCTTTTTAGTTTTTTTGAAAGTGTTTTCGTGTTCATTACTTCAATAAATTACTTAGTGTTTTAGCTTCTCTGAGCTCTTAAACTCGGTACTTGTAAAGCTATTTAGTCCCTGCAATAACACTTTGCGTTTTCTAGCGAACACTATTTAAAGAGTCTGAAAATATCATTTCCTATAACAAATACCATCAATGCCATAAGTATAAGCATACCAATATATTGCACGTTTTCCATAAATTTATCGGAAAGTTTTCGACCCGTAATAACTTCAATCAGCAGAAAAAGAACATGACCACCATCTAAAGCTGGTATGGGCAAAATGTTCATAAAAGCCAAAACGAGCGACAAAAGACCGGTGATGTACCAGAATTTATGCCAATCCCAAACACCGCCGTATATTTTAGCAATTCCAATGGGTCCTTGCAGTGAATCGCTTGCTTTTTCTTTGCCTTTAAAAATTTTACCAATGCCGGTAATGTTTAATTTGAGCATTTCCATTGCGTCCTTCCAACCGTAGTATACTGCTTGTGTAAGGGAGTAGTTTTCGGTAGGAAGTTCCGAAATAAGACGATTCATGCCAATGCCTAAGCTGTCAATTTGTAGGGTTTGAGTCAAAGTGTCTTCTTTTCGAATACTTGTTAGTAATATTTCAGTATTTCTTAGACTTTTAATTTCTTTAATAAATTGTGGGTATGATACAATTTGGATGCTGTCGTTAATACTGACTATGAGATCTCCTTTTTTCATGCCAGCTAATGCTGCAGGACGATCAGGGACGATTGAGTCGACAATAACTGCGCCCAGGTATGGTTCATATAATGTTTTAATATTGCTTTGTTTGAATTCATCATAAAAATTTTCATCAATATGAATTATTTGTTTTTGTCCAGCTCTTTCAACAGTAACATCGGCTCCAAAAATAATTGCCATTGAGATGGCATCTTTAAAACGAACGACTTTCTTTCCGTTGATTTCCAGTATTTTATCGCCTTCTTGAAAGCCTGCTTTTTCGCCTAATTCATAAGGGGAGATGCCCGTAATTGCCGAGTTTGGAACGAAGTCTTTTTCGTATACAAGAATAACCATGGCAAAAAGAATGACTCCCAAAATTAGGTTCACGGTAACGCCACCAAGCATTACAAATAATCTTTGCCAAGCTGGTTTTGAACGAAATTCCCAAGGTTGTTGGGGTAATTTCATCTGCTCTTTATCGACAGATTCGTCGATCATTCCTGCAATTTTTACGTATCCGCCCAAGGGCAACCAGCCCATACCATATTCGGTGCCTTTATAAGTGAATTTGAATAATTTAAAACCCCAAGCATCAAAAAATAGATAAAACTTTTCTACTTTGATACCAAAAGCACGGGCCATTATAAAATGTCCAAACTCGTGTAATAATACTAAAATTGATAAGCCCAAAATTAATTGAGCTGCCATGATCAGTCCTGTCATATTGTTTTGTTTATTAAGTTGTTAGCTTTAATTCTTGTCTCTTTATCCATTATAAAATAGTCATCCAATTTTGGATTGCTAATGTTTGTAACTTGATGAATGCAGTGTTCGATAATGATTGGAATTTGCGAAAACTTTAATTTTTTTTGCAAAAATGCTTCCACTGCAACCTCGTTGGCAGCATTCATCACGCACGGAATAATGCCACCCATGCGAATGGCATCAAAAGCAATGCGTAGGTTGGGAAATTTTTCTAAATCGGGCTTTTCAAAATGCAAACAACCTTGTTTAAATAAATCAAGTCGTTCTTCTTTTAAATGCAATCTTTGAGGATAGCTTAATGCGTATTGTATCGGGAGTTTCATGTCTGGTATTCCCAATTGTGCCTTCACAGAGCCGTCTGTAAACTGAACCATGGAGTGAACAATGGATTCGGGATGAACCAAAACTTCAATTTTGTCAATTGGTATTCCAAAAAGCCAATGTGCTTCAATCACTTCCAAACCTTTGTTCATCATGCTTGCCGAATCAATAGTGACTTTCGCTCCCATCGACCAATTTGGATGTTTGAGGGCTTGTTCTGGACTTACATTTTCCAATTCACCCACCGTAAATGTCCTGAAAGGCCCACCCGAAGCGGTAAGGATCAGTTTTTCGATGGTGTCGAACGATTCTCCAACCAAACATTGAAAAATGGCAGAGTGTTCAGAATCAATAGGATATATAGAAGATTTTGTGGTGCTTATCAATTCCAAAATGAGTGCTCCGCCAACAACCAAGACTTCTTTATTTGCCAAAGCCACTCTTTTGTTGTGCTTCATGGCGTTGTATGTGGGTCGTAAACCGCTGTAGCCCACCAAAGCCATCACTACAGTGTCGATGCTTTCCATGCTAACAATGTCTTCGATGGACTGAGAACCGCAAAAAACCTTAATATGATGTTTTGAAAGTGCATCTTGAACCTGTTGGTATTTATTTTCGTCGGCAATAACAACCGTATTGGGTTCGTATTTGAGGGCTTGTTGAATGAGCAAATCAGCATTTTGGTTGGCAGTAAGCACTTCAACTTCAAATAAATCAGGATGTTGGTCGATGACTTCTAAAGTTTGTATTCCGATGGAGCCAGTAGAACCGAGTATGGCAATTTTCTGAGTTTTTGTCATGTTTTGTTAAGGATTTGCTGTTTTGCGTTTAAACGAGATAAATTCTCTTGCATCTACGGGAATTCCATTGTGCCAAAGTTCAAAATGGAGGTGAGGTCCGCTGGATAACT
Source organism: Bacteroidales bacterium (assembly GCA_028684405.1). Lineage (GTDB taxonomy): Bacteria > Bacteroidota > Bacteroidia > Bacteroidales > WCHB1-69 > JAQUGA01. The sequence continues at coordinate 2,876 of JAQUGA010000043.1, forward strand.
TGCCTGAATTTCCAACGATGGCAATGGTTTCTCCTGCTTCCACACGGGCTCCTTGACGTTTGAGCAAACTGGCATTGTGTTTATATACAGAAATTAAATTATTCGGGTGTTGAATCGCAATTACATTTCCCGTTTTTATCGTCCATTCAGCCATGATTACATATCCATCCAAAACAGATCTGACAGGCTCGTTGGTATTGGTAACAATGTCGATTCCGTAGTGATTTATGGTCGGATTAAATACATTTGAGATATATCCACTTACGGGAGTGAAGAAGAAAATATTTTTGAGTGATTTTTTGGAATCCGAAAACAATTGATCTCCAGCAGAAGAGGCCTTGGTGCTTATGTTGGTGCCAAAATATTTAATTTGTCCTTCCACTTCTTTTCTGAAAATAGAATCTTGTGCTGAGGGTGAAAGAGCAGCTGGGTTCACATTTACTTTTTCTGTTTTAACTTGCTCTTCCGTTCCTATATTTTGATAATTACTTTCGCTGTCAATTACTTCATCGTTCAAAATTTTCATCAAATTGCTTAGATAAACTTCTTTTTGGTTGGCGTCTCGGGATAAGGAATCGGCACGTTGTTTAAGATTATAAACATCTTGCTTGAGTCCAACCGATGCATACCCGGGAATGTATTCTCGTAAGGGCGTATAAGCAATCAGAATGGTAGTGAGAAAAATCAAAAATAGAGAAAGAGTGATAAAAATGACAAAAACATTGAGTCTGGAAAGTTTAATCGATACCTTTTCTTCCAAAGTTTCGTGATTCATAATCACTAAGCGATACTTATCTCGAAGCTTTACGTTGAGTTTTTTCCAATCAATTTTCTTGACTTTAAGCATGTTTTTGGTTCGTTCGTATTAAAAAAAGCAAAATTAAGAAAATAGTGGGACTGTTTGCTGTTTTAAAAATAAAAAAAGTTAATTAGTGTTTGTAGAAAACGCCAACTTCATCGTTATTCTTGCAACAAATTTACGTCATTTACTTATTGTAAAATCTCTAAATTTGTTGCTACGAAAGCCTCGAATTTGATGTTTTCTTTCAAACACTATGTTTGATGCGGATATTAATTCAAGGAATTAACGCTAAAAAAGACACGGGACATTATGATTAACGTCCAGAACAGATTCCTCATTTACGTTCGTAAATTCGGAAATTTCAGACTTGAGCAAGCCTTGCCAGCGAACATTCTATTGCAAATATTATATGTTTTTACCTCGATTTTAGATTTTTAGTCAATGACACAAGACTTTAGAGACAGATTCTCTCTTCTTTGTATAATCAAACTTTTTCCGCATTGTTTTGTTTATCAATCAATACTAATAATAACTATTATGATGAAAACGAAAGCGAATTCCTTTTTTGATTTTTTCAAATCATTTATAATGATCTCATTTCTTTTTATTTCGATGGTTTCATGTTCACAAAATAAAGTTATGGAAGATGTAAAATTTAATACGTTAACGGATGCTGAAGCAAACGTTATTATAAATAAAGGGACAGAAAGACCTTTTTCTGGAAAATATTTAAATCACCAAGAGGAGGGAACTTATACCTGCAAGCGTTGCGATGCCCCTTTGTATCGTTCGGATGATAAGTTTGAGGCCGATTGTGGCTGGCCCGCTTTTGATGATGAAATAGAAGGAGCGGTAAAACATGTGCCAGATGCGGACGGACGCCGTACCGAAATCGTTTGTGCTAATTGTGGTGCTCACCTAGGGCATGTGTTTGAAGGCGAAAGATATACAGATAAAAATGTACGCCATTGTGTAAATTCTATTTCCATGAATTTTATTGGAAAAGATGAGGAAGTAAAGCAAGATACGGCTATTTTTGCAGCCGGTTGTTTTTGGGGCGTGGAGTTCTATTTTCAAAAAGCAAAAGGTGTTTTGTCTACGCAAGTTGGATATCTTGGTGGAAAAACTCAAAATCCAAGCTATCAGGAAGTGAGTTACGAAAATACAGGTCATGCCGAAGCATTGCAAGTGGTTTTTGATGCAAATAAAGTGAGTTATGAAGATTTATGTAAACTCTTTTTCGAAATTCACGATTTTTCTCAAGTCAACAGGCAAGGTCCTGATGTGGGAGAGCAATATCGAAGTGAAATTTTTTATTTGAATGAGGAACAAAAATCTACTGCCTTGAAAATAATGGAAATTCTAAAACAGAAAAATTATAAAATAGCCACCAAACTTACTCCCGCTTCTACTTTTTGGAAAGCCGAAGAGTATCATCAGGATTATTATGCCAAAAAAGGAGGCATCCCATATTGCCATACCAGAAAGAAGATTTTTTAGGAATTACCTTCGTTTCCTCAATTCTTTATAGATAGATTTAGGTTTTTTTTATTATCTCTATTTTTTCACTCTGAAAGTCAGTTTCTTAAGCTGTAATGAATGCTTTTTATTGGAAATAAATTGTATTTTTTAGTTATTCTAAAAAATAAATAAATACATTTGCAGAAATAAAATTGTCTTCGTAGCTCAGCTGGTAGAGCAATTGACTCTTAATCAATGGGTCGGGAGTTCGAGCCTCCCCGAGGACACTCTTTTTAAATGAAGAAATAAAAATTAAGAGTTAAAAATTACCGAAATCAATTACGGATTACTATTGTCCGATAACTCTTCCATGTTTTTTTCGCTCTCTGCCCAAGTCAGCGGTGTCGAAATGGTTTCGGGCTAAGATTTAGAATTGAATAAATGTTCTTAAAACAATTGTAAGCATCTAGTAGTCATAACATTACATTAGTTTGAAAAACCATAATTTAATTAATTTATTTTCAATGCTCTTCCTATAGAGATTAAGGGTAAAAGTATTGAAAATCACGAATGAATATCAATGTACAGATCAAGCTCCTTTTTTCGCTTTCGCAAAGTCGCAACCTTATTGTTTTTCCATTAAATCATCTAATCTGGCGTCGCGCAGCTGTCCTTCCGAAAAAACAAAAAATCTTTGATTTTGTAATTTTTCGAGGATTTTTTTAAAATTGTCACAAAACCGAAGATTTTTACAATTCGCAACCATCCACTTGGTCACTCTGTCACCTCTTTAATCATCGGTCAGGTACTTTTCAGTTTCAACTTTCCCCTTTTTCCTATTTTCTTTCTCTGATTTATTTCATAATCTTTTTTCGATTCATTGCCGCTTGGTATTTTCGGGCATTAATCAAATGTTCGTTGTAGGTAGCTGCAAAATTGTGGTAGCCTGAAAAATCGTCTTTTGCACAAAAAAAGATATAGTTGTGATTTTCAAAATCCAATACCGCATCAATGGACGAAATGGAAGGGACGCAAATAGGTCCCGGCGGAACGCCCGTATATTTGTATGTGTTAAAGGGCGATTCAATCTCTTTGTGATGATTCAAAACTCTGCGAATGCTGAAATCGCCAGCAGCAAAAATCAAAGTAGGATCGGCTTGCAGTGGCATTCCCATTTTTATTCTGTTTAGATAAACGCCTGCTACTTTTGGTCTTTCGTCTTTTTTTGCAGTCTCTTGCTCTATAATGGCTGCCAATGAAATGACTTCCACTGGACTCATATTTAGCAATTTGGCTTTGTTTTTTCGATCTTCATTCCAAAACTTTTGATATTCTGAATACATTTTGTCATACAAGTCTTGAGCCGAAGTGTTCCACCAAATTTCATAGGTATTTGGAATAAAAACACTGATGCGGTTGTACTGATCAAAACCTTTGTTGCGAATAAAGGCAGTGTCGTTTAGTAGGTTGATAATACTTAAAGAATCGGCTTCTATTTGTTTTGAAATTCGTTCTGCCAATTGCTCGGCTGTCCGAATGGAATTAAATTCTAAATAAACAGGAACTTGATCTCCCGAACGCAACATATTTACTAAATCATTGTTGTTGGTTCCTGGTTTTACAAGGTATTTTCCAGCTTTAACTTTGGAAGGATATTGTTTTTTTTGGGCAACCCATTCAAAAGTGGCAACATTGTCAATAATGTTTTCGCTTTTCAGTGTTTGCAAAACATCTACGTAATCTGAATTGCTTTTTATATATATAAATGTATCTTCTGTGACTTTTACATTCGATTTTACAAGTATATACCAATAGGCAGCAATGGCTGAAGCACCTATAATTAAAGATAATATTAGCAAGAAAAGGAGTATTTTAAAAATGCCTCTTTTTTTCATAAATTGCTGATTATTAGTTTTTTGAATAAATAGTGATGGTGTTGATTAATTGAAAAATGTGTTCGTCTTCCCATTTTCCCAAAGTGCAAGTCCACTCTTTTTTGGTGCCACAAAGTTGAAAACCAGCTTTTGTAAAGAGTTTGATGCTGGCGGTATTGCTGGCGGTAATATTGCAATAAATTTGATGAAGTCGCAATGTTTTAAACGCATATGTTTTGATAAGCTTCAGTGCTTCAGAAGCATATCCTTTGGTTCTAAAGTTTTTATCAATCAAAATTCCAACTCCTGCTCTTTCATTTTTAGGGTCAAAATCGAAAAGCTCAATGGTTCCCACCGCCTTATGAGTCTCATTTTCAGCAATGATGAGTCGAAGTTGCTTAACGGTATAAATGTCTAAATGTGAAGAGTTTATATATTCCGTCAAAGTGTGTTTGGAAAAAGGAGCAGAGTGATTGCTGACAATCTGAATTTCTGGATCGTTTTCCCAATCATACAAAGCCTGAATGTCTTCGGGTTCTAATGCTCTAAAGTAAATCGTTTTTCCTTTCATTGAGTTATATATTAGAAAAAGCTTTTGATGGTTCGAAGTTGATGGGTATAAATCTGCTTTTTTGCATCAAAAATTCCATAATGGTCGATGTTGTCAATTCTAACAGAACCAGAAGCATGAATGATAAATCCTTCGCCCATGTATATTCCTACGTGGGTGATGCTTTCGTCTGGATTTCCAAAGAAAATCAAATCGCCTGTTTGGCATTCATCAATAAAACCAACATCTTTCCCTTGCAAACATTGTTGTGAAGCATCTCTTTTGAGCTGAATTCCGCAAATCTTGAATACAGTTTGAGTAAATCCAGAACAATCTAATCCCAGACAGGTTTTTCCACCCCAAAGATAGGGTGAATTGATGAATTTTATTGCTGTTTGCACAATCTCATCTCGCCAAAGTTTTTCTTCCTGATTTGTATTTGGAAAACTAATAATTTGAGGAGTGTAAGTGTATGAATAATCATCAAAATTTATTTTTCCATTTGCTGGAAGCGTGCTTCCGGCGGGGATTATAGTGCCATTTTGGGAATCATTTTTAAGCAACATGGCAATGGGCGATTTTACGATGCCCCATTGATCGTGTTTTAAATTCAAATATTCGCTTTCGCTGAGCATTATAATTTGTTTTTGCTCGATAAAGCCTTGATAATCATCATACGTGGACGTAATTTTAATCCATTCATCCGTATCGTATGCAATGCTGAATGTTTCACCAAAAAGGAGCTGTGTAATCATCTCTGAACGATGCGACGGCTCTTTTCTAACAGGAATAACAGGCAGAGGATTGATGCCAAAAGGGAAGTTCATATTTCTGATTTTTTAAGTTGTCAATAAGAAAAATTCTGTCTTAGAAAAGCGTCATACTAGACGGTTTGCCTGTATAACTGTACTTCTTAAACAGAAAAATCTTGTGTCAGTCTATAATGTCCGCTGGCTGCATGACTCTCGTCTGAAAAATCTTTATTTACGACAAATAAACTCTGATATTTTCAGACTTCGAAAGGCTTGCCAGTGAACTTTCTAGACAGGCACATTTAGAATGGAAGGTCGTCGCCCTCATTTTCCGTAACCAAATTGTTGATAAATTCTGGATCGTTGGTGATAGAAGGAGCACCGCCACCAGAAGGAGCGCCAGCCGAGCCAATGTCCATTTTCCAAACTTTTATATCGGTATACCAACGACCGTTATATTCACGGGATTCAATGTTTACAGAAGCTGTAATATTTTGTCCGATTGTTACATTTTTCAATTCGTCAATTTTGTCGCCCCATAAATTCATGCAAATCTTTTTGGGAAACTGGTCATCTGTTTCAATAATGAACTCTTGTTTTTTCCACTCTCCATTTTTTCCAGTACCTGTTTGCAAAGGTAATAACTGAACTAGTTTTCCGCTAATTTCTATTGCCATTTTTTTTAGATTTTAATTTATTGCAAAAATATACATTTCATCCAAAACAATTCTTAAAATTTCTTATTTGGCATTATTTATTTATCAACATTATGTTTTGTTCGCTGATATCCAGTGTGTTGATTGTAGTTTAAAAATTTCTAATTTTTCTCAGGAGTTGTTTTTTTCAAGAAGTTAGATTTTTTTTGCAATTTTTTTTATTACCTTGCAATATGGGAATCTCATTTATGTTTATTCTTATGTTTTAGCCCCCTAAATATTGCTAAATTATTGGTGTTAATGATTTAGTCTCTTGCTAACTGGCTTTTTATGTTACGATTTTACTATTATTATTTTTTATAAATTTGTAAATCAAAAAGTTGCATTTGCAAGTTGAATGTACCTGTGAAAATAATTTCAAATAATATGTAGCTCAGGCGGGTTGTTCTGTGTTAATGTCCTTATAAATTGTTTATTTAGTTTCTGTTATGATAAATTTGCTGTATTTTTATGATTTTAACTTGTTGATATTCAGTTTTATGTTAGATAATGCATGAATAATTTTGATTATAAAAAATAAAGCTGTAGGTTTGCCCTCGAAAATAATTAATTATAAAAAAACACTATTAATAAGTTGAATTTAGTTTTTTAGCGTTATTTTTTATTTAATCTAGGCTGTGTGGTTATTGATTTTTTTATTTTATTTATTTGCTTGGAAATTAATAGAAATATGGAAATATTCAGAGGACAAAATTTCTTACAGTTTGTAGAACGCTTTAAAACAGATGAAGATTGTATAATCTACTTTTCAGAAATCAAAAGGGAAAATGTTTATATATGTCTAAAATGTGGTCACACGAAGTATCAAGAATATGGAAAGCATTCGCGCTTATGCAATTATTGTATATAATAATTATTAAACTTCAGTAATAGTATCGATATGAATGTGAAAACCAGCCGCGACGGTGTGTTTTTCGACAACGACGCATCCTATCGCTACTATCTTCATGGTCCGCTGGCACGAGTTGAAATAGGTGATGAGCGAGTACAGGGCATCGACTATATTTACACCCTCCAAGGTTGGATAAAAGGAGTGAATTCAAACAGTTTGATTGTTAGCACCGACCCAGGAAAGGATGGCAACACTTTTGGTATCAATAAAAACTTTGCTCGTGATGCTTTTGGCTATTCACTTAACTATTTTGGCGGTGATTATCAAGCAATTGACCCGAATAAATCACTTTCCGCCAATAATTTTATTGCTAGTACAGAAGATTTTACTAATTTAGCGGTGGATGCACCCAGTTTATACAACGGCAACATTTCAAGTATGGTAACAACAATTACAGACCCAGCCGAAAACAATGTTTTACCACAGTTTACCATGTATAAATATGATCAATTAAACAGGTTGAAAAACATGAAAGCTTTTGCTGATTTTGATTTTGACAAAAATACTTGGAAACCTGACGGTTATGACGGGCGTTATCAAAATGATTTTACCTATGATGCAAATGGGAATATTGAAGCCCAACTGCGTAAAGATGAATCAGGAAATACAATTAATGACCTAACATACAATCGCTACAACAATGCACAAGGTCTAATACAAAACCGTTTGTATGGTGTATTTAGAGTTCTTATGTCAAATGAGCGATTAGTGAAATTTGGCATTAGAACCAAATATACCGAATTAGAAACAAAACCTGTGAGCAAGCAGAGCAGTTCACAGGTATTTGGTTTCTTAATCGGTATGAACGATGTGTTGCAGAAAATACATTTACCGATGACATTGACGACCAGGGAGCATTTTACAACACACCGGACAACGTGAATTTGCTGAACAATTATGCGTATGACGAGTTAGGAAATCTCACCAAAAACACCCAAAAGGAGATTGCCCAAATAAAATGGACGGTTTACGGCAAAGTGCAGGAGTTTTAGTTTTCTAATTAAGTGCCGCACTTCGATAGCTTATTCAAATTGATAATACGCAGGCTGTACCTTGCAAAATTATTTTTTTTAATGCTCCTAAGTCTTAAACTCCTTTTCTTTAACCTGAACCCCGACGAGGTTCTCTTCCCCTCTAAACCAGCTAAATCCTCTAAATTGTGCTAAATCTTCAACCCCTCTCCTTTCATGAGAGGCCGGGAGAGGACGCTTTTGAAGTTCAACCCTCATCCGTCAGGCACTTCTTTAAAACTTCACAATTATTTATACCGAATTCATACCTCTTTTTTATTGCGTTTTTATTTTTACTTTTGTAAATAAATTAAAGTTCCTTTATGAAAACATTTTATGGCGATTTTCCAATAGAAAATACATTGTATGAAAATTCTGAAATTGTTTTAATTCCTGTTCCTTATGATGGCACAAGTACATGGGTGAAGGGTGCAGATAAAGGACCTCAAGCAATTATTGAGGCGTCGGATAGTATTGAGACATGGGATATTGAAACGCAAACAGAAGTTTATTTAAAAGGAATCCATACGGATAAAGCAATTTTGGAAAAATCTTCACCAGAAGCTATGTTCAGGGCTGTTTATGAGAGAGTTGTAAGAAGATTGGAAGATGGAAAGTTTATTGGAATATTGGGCGGAGAGCATTCGGTAAGTTGTGGTAGTATTAAAGCGCATGCCGAAAAGTTTTCAGATTTAACTGTTTTGCAAATTGATGCTCATGCCGATTTGCGTGAAGAGTATTATGGTTCCAGATTTAATCATGCTTGCGTAATGAGACGTGCTCAGGAGTGGTGTCGAATTGTTCAGGTGGGCATTCGCAGCGTTTGCAAGGAAGAGATTGAGTTTATTGACAAAAATACCATTTTTTATGCACATCAACTTTGGCAAAACAATGATTGGATTGATAAAGTTATTGAAAAGCTGAGCTCAAACGTCTATTTAACCATCGATTTGGATGGATTGGATCCTTCTATTTTGCCTTCCACCGGAACGCCTGAGCCTGGTGGATTGTCGTGGTGGCAGTTGTTGACATTAATAGAGCGTTTAACAAAATCAAAGAAATTGCTTGGTTTTGATGTGGTTGAATTGTGTCCAAATCCTGCAGAGAAATCTTCGGATTTATTAGCTGCTAAATTGGTTTATAAAATTCTTTCTATGAAATATGCGTTTCAAGCTTGAAAATAAATATTTGTGAACAGGTATTTGGATGAAAAGAACCCTTTTTAGCAGGTTTTGATAAAAATAATCAATATCTTGTTTGTAATTGATAAAAATAATTAACTTTGCAGACTTAAAAAATAATTTAAAATGGCAAAAAAAGTAGGTAAAATTGAAGAGCAAATGATTGCAGTAGAGAGTGCACTCTCTCGTTCGGAACGTTTTCTAGAAGAGAACTATAAAGTTGTAATCGGAATCATTGGGGGAATAATTATTATAGTATTGGGTGTTTTCGGCTACATAAAATATGTAAAAGAGCCCCGCGAACGCGAAGCTCAATCACAAATATTTATGGCACAACGTTATTTTGAAGCAGATTCTTTGTCTTTGGCATTGAATGGAGATGGAAATGCTCTCGGTTTTTTAGCAATTGCAGATGAGTATAGCTCAACAAAAGCTGGAAAATTAGCCAACTATTATGTTGGAATAAGCTATTTGAAAATGGGCGAGTTCGACAATGCCATTAATCATTTAGAAAAATTCAAAAGCAAAGACGAGATTGTTTCTTGTATGGCTATCGGTGCAATTGGCGATGCCTATCTCGAAAAAGGGGATATGGATAATGCATTGAAACAATACAAAAAAGCTTCTGAAAACAAAGTAAATACATTTACAACTCCACTCTTTTTGATGAAATCAGGCTTGGTTCATGAACTAAAAGGAGAATGGGACAAAGCTTTGGCTCTTTATAAAACCATTAAAAAGGATTATTACAAAAGTTTTGAAGCTCAGGAAATTGACAAATATATTGCTCGTGCTGAAGCTAATTTGATTAAATAATTATGGCTCAAAAGAAAATAAATTTATCGGAATATGACCCATCGCATGTGCCCACAATTAGCGATTGTAAAATTGCAATTGTGGTGTCTGAATGGAATACGGAGGTCACTTTTGCTCTTCGAGATGGTGCCTTGGAAACCTTGTTGAAACAAGGCGTTAAGAAGGAAAATATCATGATTAAATATGCTCCGGGAAGTTTTGAATTGCCGATTGTGGCAGAGATGATCTATAGGACGCATGATGAAATTGATGCAATTATCTGTCTGGGTTGTGTTATTCAGGGCGAAACTCGACATTTCGATTTTATTTGCGATGCTACTGCCAATGCTATTATGAATGTGGCCATTAATTATAGCTCTCCCGTTATTTTTGGAGTGCTCACTACAAATGATATGCAACAAGCCCTCGAACGTTCGGGAGGAAAACACGGAAATAAAGGAGTAGAAGCCGCCATTGCTTGCCTTAAAATGATTGCTTTAGAAAGATCCTTATAAAAAATATAAAAATGCGAATTGTATTTATGGGAACACCTGATTTTGCATCAGGTGTTCTACGTTATATTATAGCCAAAAAGCACGATGTTGTTGCTGTGGTTACAGTTCCTGATAAACCTTCGGGACGGGGACAAAAAATAACTTCTTCTGCAGTAAAAAATGAAGCTTTAAAGAATAATATTCCGGTTTTGCAACCCATGAAACTGAAAGATCCAGATTTTTTGGAGGAGCTGGCAACTTATAAAGCGAATGTTTTTGTAGTTGTTGCTTTCCGAATGTTGCCCAAACAGGTTTGGAATATGCCTCCAATGGGAACTTTTAATCTTCATGCTTCTTTATTGCCCCAATTCAGAGGTGCCGCTCCCATTAATCATGCAATTATAAGCGGTGAAACCAAAACGGGAGTTACGACATTCTTTATTAATGAAGAGATTGATACCGGCGATATTATTGATGCTGTTGAAGTGCCCATTGATTCAGAAGATGATGCAGGTACCTTGCATGATAAATTAATGACTGTGGGAGCAGAACTGGTACACACAACATTGCTTTCTATTCAAAAAGGCAATGTTCCTCGAAAATCTCAAGTTTTGCCAGAAGACGCTGTTTTGAAACCCGCACCGAAAATCTTTAAAGAATTCTGTCGCATTGATTTTTCGAAAAATGGAGTTGAGTTGCAAAATTTTGTTCGAGGATTATCTCCTTATCCAACTGCTTTTTGTGAATTAGGAAATAATTCACAAAAGAGTATTTATTTGAAAATATTTAGAGTTAATATACAGAAAACCGAGGATAAAATAGCTCTTGGAACAGTCCGGGGCGACTCGGTAAAGGAGTTGAAAATCAGGTGTTTAGACTCGTGGGTTTATGTTGAGGATTTACAGATGTTAGGCAAG
>JAQUGA010000257.1 GCA_028684405.1 Bacteroidales bacterium
TGAAAATGGGAGGATTTGTAGGAGGTGTTAATATTGAAAACGAAGACTGGTTAATTACTCCAGCATTAAACTTGAGTGCTTCAACAGCTCCTTATTTAGAATTTTTACATGCTGCTAAATTTGGCTTGCCTTCAACTGAATTAAGCGTCTGGGCTTCGACAAATTATGATGGAAGCAATTTGGCAACGGCCAATTGGGTGCAATTGTCTGTCCCCAATTATCCAAGTGGTACCGACTGGACTTTCATAGAGTCTGGTGCTGTTAACTTGACACAATTTGCAGGTCAAAACAATGTTCGTATAGGTTTTAAGTATACCAGTACAAACACCAGTGCTACAACTTGGGAAATTAAAGAAGTGAAAGTTTATTAGTACTTGTTTTTTTAATTGCCAAAAGAGACAATTTGCTTTAGCAAATTGTCTCTTTTGGTTTTGCTTCGCATATTATTTTTTTTCGTACGTTTGTATAATTATCGCAAATTATTATTGAATGAAAAAGCTATCCTTTGTTCGCCATGCAAAATCTTCCTGGGATCCTAAATATCCAACTGATTTCGAACGCGAAATAAACCAAAGAGGCATTCAGAAAACGGAAAACCTTTTCCAGTTTTTAAAATCCGAACAACTCATTCCCGAAATGATTCTTAGCAGCCCTGCAACAAGAGCGATGCAAACGGCTCATTTTTTGATGGGTAAGTTTGGTCTTACTAAAGATGTTCTTGTTTTTGAACCAACATTATATTCGGGAAACCATCAGGATTATATAAATTCTATTTATGCTTTTGATGATTCCATTACTCATTTAATGATTGTAGGGCATAATCCTTCCATCAGCGAAGCCGCTCACAGCCTAAGCGCTGAAGTGCCAATGATGAACACATCTCAAGTTTGTCACTTCGAATTTGATTGCAATGAATGGAATAAAATATCAATTGCTCCCATTTTGAAATTCCTATCCCATAATCCACAAACTCCTTTTTCAAAATTATGAATAAAAACTCCAATGTTTTAAATCGAGAAATCAGTTGGTTGCAGTTTAACGAGCGCGTTTTGCAAGAAGCTGCCGACCCTCGAAATCCACTTATTGAAAGAATTAAATTTTTGGGAATTTATTCCAACAATATGGATGAGTTTTTCCGCGTTCGCGTGGCTACAATCACTCGTTTGCAAAGCATTCGTAAAGTGAAGAACGACTATTTGGATTTCAATCCACAAAATACATTAGAGACGATATACGAAACCGATAAAAAACATCAAAAAATTTTCCTAAGCATCTATCGAACACTATTAAAAGAGCTGCATGCCCAAAATATTTTTATTCTGAATGAAAAACAACTTACTTCAGTGCAGGCAAAATATGTAAAAGATTATTTCAGGCTCAATGTGCGTCCTTTTCTGTTTCCCATTATGCTGAAAAAATTTAAAGATGCAAACAGCATTAAGGACACTTCTATCTATTTGGCTATTCACATGTTTACAAAAGACGAACCGCTTCATGAAGATTTTGCTTTTATCGAAATTCCGGTCAAGAATGTTGGACGATTTTTGCTTTTCCCCGAAGTCGATGGGAAGCATTTTTTGATTATGATGGACGATGTGATTCGGTTTTGTCTCGACGACATTTTTTCAAATTTCGATTACACAAATTACGCTGCATATACTTTTAAAATTTCCAGAGATTCTGAATTAGACCTCGACAACGACGCTTCTAAAAGCTTTATTGAACTGATTACAGAAAGTCTAAAAAAGAGAAAAAAAGGGGTTCCTGTTCGTTTGGTTTATGATAAATATATGCCCGAAAAATTGTTAAAAAAAATTTCGGGACTCTTGAAAATTAAAAAAGCAGATTCGTTGATTGGTGGAAGTCGATACCACAATTTTAAGGATTTTATGGATTTTCCGAACATTGGCTCCAAAGATCTCGATTATGTTCCGATGCCTCCAATTTTGCATCCAGAATTGAAAAATCAGCGCAGTATTTTTAATGTAATTAGTAAAAAAGATGTTTTGTTGGCTTTTCCGTATCACTCATTTCAACACATTGTGGATATGTTGCGAGAAGCTTCCATCGACCCTTTTGTAACTTCCATAAAGATGACCATCTATAGAGTTGCAAAACAATCGGGCATTATTAACGCTCTAATAAATGCCTCTCGAAATGGCAAACAGGTGACTGTTTTTATGGAATTGCAAGCTCGTTTTAACGAAGAAGATAATATTTATTGGACGCAGAAATTGCAGGAAGCTGGAGTGAAAATTATTTCAAGTATTCCCGGATTTAAAGTTCATGCTAAATTAATTATCATAAAAAGAGTGTTCGAACGCGAACGAAAAACTTTTGTAAATATAGGTACTGGAAATTTTAATGAAATTACATCAAATGTCTTTTCGGATGTCAGTTTGATAACTTCAAATCCGCAAATTTGTGCCGAAACAGAACGGGTTTTTAGTCTTTTCGAATCGTATTATAAACCTCAACAATTTAAAAAACTGATTGTTGCCCCTTTTTCTATGCGCTCCTTTATTATTTCAATGCTCAATAATGAAATTCGCAACGCAAAAAATGGAAAGGAAGCTTGGGTCATTATTAAATTGAACAACCTTGTAGATCCCAAAGCTGTCGAAAAACTGTATCAGGCATCCCAGGCGGGTGTGAAAATCCGTATGATTATTCGCGGAATTTGTGTGGTAAAATGTGGCGTGCCTGGATTGAGCGAAAACATCGAAGCCGTAAGCATACTCGATCGTTTTTTGGAACATGCACGGATTTTTTGCTTTTGCAACAATGGCAAAGAAGACATATATATTTCGTCTGCCGACTGGATGATTCGCAACTTCGATAATCGATTTGAAGTGGCATGTCCAATAATAGATAAAGATTTGAAAAATGATATGAAAAAAATTCTGGAAATTAATATCAATGACAACCAAAAAGCGAGAGTTTTAACCGACAAATACTTAAATCCATATAAATCTGACAAAGATCAGCCAAAGGTTCGATTGCAATACGATTTATATGAATATTTTAAAAATAAAAAACCATTGCACCAAAATATAAATAGTAAATAATATGAGAAGAGTTTTGTTTTTTTGTAGCCTTTTCCTCCTTTTGGGAGTTCTAAAAGCTCAAACAGTAGGTCGTTCGGATACAATAAATGTAATTCATTATGAGATTAATTTAGAAATTACAGATTTTGTAAATAAATCTATTTCGGGTTATACTACTTTGAAGCTGACCCCTAAAATGGATAATTTAAACACCATAAACCTTGATTTATTAGCACTTAATGTCGATTCTGTTCGTTTAAATCAAGCTGAAACACTTGCTTTTTTGCACAATGACACCTTGATACGGATTTCGCTAAACAAT
>JAQUGA010000044.1:0-3889 GCA_028684405.1 Bacteroidales bacterium
ACTGTAAAACGCTTGCGTTTGCGATTTGATGGCTTTATTTTAAATCCAAAACTTACCTATTATTTGCAATTGTCTTTTGCTCAAGGAGATTTAGGAATGGATGGTAACCAAAAGCCAAATATCATTCGCGATGCTATAATCCATTATCACTTTTCAAATCGGTTCTATATTGGTTTTGGACAAGGGAAACTTCCTGGTAATCGACAACGTATTACTTCAAGTGGCTCACAGCAGTTTGCAGAGCGATCTACGGTAAATAGCATTTTTAACATTGACCGAGATTTTGGAGTTTTCATGCATTATACGCAACCCATTGGAAAAACACTGCTTAATTTAAAAGCAGCAGTATCAACTGGAGAAGGACGCAATCTTGTTATTACGGATGATCAATTAGCATACACAGCAAGAATTGAGTTTTTGCCTTTTGGTGCCTTTAAAAGCAAAGGAGATTTTTTTGAAGGCGATTTGCTTCGAGAATCAAGTCCGAAATTGTCTATCGCATCTGCTTTTTCTAAAAACTTTAATGCTATTAGAACTCAAGGTCAAAGAGGATGTTTTATAAAAACCCCACGTGATATTAATACCCTTTTTGCAGACATGATTTTTAAATACAATGGATGGGCTTTTCAGAGTGAATATGCATTTCGAGATATTGCCTTGCCTGTTGTTGAAGATGTAGATGATAAACAGAGAGTTATGTTTGTAGGACAAGGGATAAATACACAGCTAAGCTACTGTTTTAGAAATAATTACGAAATTGCTGCCCGACATTCGTATGTTGTTCCTTCAGATAAAATCAAGGATTTTGAACCCACCAAAGAAGTTTATATGCTGGGTATTAATAAATACATTGTGCAACATAAAGCCAAAGTTCAATTAAATGCATCTCGAATAAATCAATCCTCAAATTCATTGCTTTTAAATACAAAAAGTTATTGGAACTTTATGTTCCAAGTCGAAATTGGCATTTAATTTTACATCAGGATTTTATCATAAATAAAAAAAGCCTCGTTTAACACGAGGCTTTTTTTAGTATCGGTTTTTAATCATCAATGCGCTTCCAACCAGTTTTTTCCACTTTCTATCTGAACCTCAATCGGTACTTTTAATTTTAGAGCATCTTGCATTTCTTTAACAATTAGCGTTTTAAGTTTTTCGGTTTCAGGCTTATACGCTTCAAACACAAGCTCATCATGAACTTGTATCAAAAGTTTTGATTTTAGTTTTTGTTCTTTCATTTTTTCCGAAACTTTGACCATTGCCATTTTTATCATATCTGCTGCCGATCCTTGAATGGGTGCATTCACAGCATTTCGTTCGGCAAAATTCCGAACAATGGAGTTGCTCGAGTTGACATCAGGAAGGTAGCGACGACGCTTCATTATCGTTTCAACATAGCCATGATCTTTAGCATATTCAATTTGTGAATTCATGTATTTTTTTATATCTGGATATTTTTCAAAGTAGGCTGAAATTAGTTCTGCGGCTTCTTTTCGCGGAATATCCAGCTGTGCGGCCAATCCAAATGCTGAAATTCCATAAATAATTCCAAAATTCACTGCTTTTGCTTTGCTTCTCATATCGGCGGTCACCTCTTCGAGTTCTATGCCAAAAACTTTGGCTGCCGTGGCTCTGTGAATGTCCATTCCCAGTTCAAAAGCTTCACACATATTCTCGTCCCCACTGAGCGATGCAATTATTCGAAGTTCGATTTGAGAGTAGTCGGCAGATACAATTTCATAATTATCATCCGAAGCGATGATTGCTTTTCGTATCTCTTTTCCACGCTCGGAACGGATGGGTAAATTTTGAAGATTTGGATTGGTGGAACTTAATCTGCCTGTGGCTGTAACTGCTTGATTAAAAGTGGCATGAATGCGATGTGTAAGAGGATTTATTAATTGGGGAAGAGCATCAACATAAGTTGATTTTAGCTTACTTAGTCCCCTAAATTCTAATATTTTATCAATAATTGGATGTTTGTCTTTCAATTTCACCAAAACATCTTCACCTGTTTGATATTGTTTGGTTTTGGTTTTCTTTGCCTTTACATCGGGAAGTATTTTTTCAAACAAAATTTCACCCAATTGTTTTGGCGATGCAATATTGAAAACTTCGCCCGCCAATTGATGAATGTCATTTTGCAATATTTCAATTTCTTGATGAAGGCTTTTTGAAAATTCTTTAAGCGAAGCCTTATCAATACTCACTCCAGCAACTTCCATTTCGCATAGAACATAGCTTAATGGAATTTCTACCTCTTCATATAATCTATAAAAATCTTCCTTTTCAATGGATTTAACAATAATTTGATGCAATTGTAAAATCAAATCAGCTCTTTCGCAAAGAGCATTTCTAAAAGCTTCTGCAAGCGATGAATTCAGTTGATTGACAGAATGTTTTTTTGGATCTGTAAGATCTTGTAAGTTAGCCGGTTCGTACTTTAAAAAGCTTTGACATAAATATTCAAAATGATGTCTTGATTCGGGTTGCAAAACATAATGAGCCAACATTATATCGTGGCAGTTTTTTGGAAATGCAATGTTTATTTTATTAAAATAATGACAGTTTGTTTTTATGTCATAGGTTGTTTTGGTAGTTTCGCAGTGTTTAAAAAAATCATCTAAAATGGACACGAAAGTCTCATTGTTTGTCAACGAAACATAATAGGCAGTGTTGGTGTCTGTTGCAAATGAAATTCCAATGGGTTCTGCATCAATATAGTGTTGACCGATTCCGGCACATTGAAATGAAAAAAGCTCTTTTGTATTTAATTCTGTCAATAATGCGTGCAACTCTTCTTCGCTTTTCACCCAAGTATAGTTGCAGTTTTCCGAGCACAATTTTTTATAAATATTGGCTTCGGTGTATGCATTTTCATCCGATAACTCAGAGAATAAATCAAATTCACCATTTGAAAACATTTGCGAAGCTTGTTTCCCTTCGGAAGCGGGCGGTGGTGTGACTGAGAAATCAGTAAAAATCCGTTTTGCCAATGTTCTGAATTCCAATTCATCGAATACGCTTTTTAAAAGATTTAAGTCAAGATTTTCATATTTGAGCTTATCTTCTTCAAAATCAAGTGGTACGTCTAACATGATAGTGGCCAGTTTTTTTGAAAGTAAGGCCTTATCGGTATTCTCTTTTATTCGTTGTCGTAATTTTTCGTTGGCAATTTGATCCACATTGGCAATCATATTTTCGATGGAATCGAATTGGGCAACTAGTTTTTTTGCTGTTACTTCGCCTACGCTCGGAACGCCTGGAATATTATCTACGGCATCGCCCCAAAGTCCCAAAATATCGATAAACTGCATCGGATTTTTTATTCCGTACTTTGCACAAAAGTCGGCACTTTTCACGATTTGTGCTTTTTCGCCCATTTTTGCCGGTTTGTAAATATGAATATTTTCGGTGAGCAACTGACCAAAATCTTTATCAGGCGTCATCATAAAAACTTCAAAATTTTCTTTTGCCGCTTTGTGAGCAATCGTTCCGATAATATCATCGGCTTCATAACCGCTTAATTCCAGAATCGGAATTCCAAATCCTGTAATTATTTTTTTAATATAAGGAATGGCGGTCAAAATATCGTCGGGCGTAGTTTGCCGATTGGCTTTGTATTCGGCATAATCATCAACGCGAAAAGTGGGACCGTGCGAATCAAATACAACCCCAATATGCGACGGTTTTTCGTTTTTTAAAACATCATATAGGCTATTGGTAAAACCCAAAATAGCAGAAGTATTAAGTCCGGTTGAAGTAACTCTAGGGTTTTTATTAAGTGCATAATAAGCTCTGTAAATTAGAGCCATGGCGTCCAGTAAAAAAAGTCGTTTTAATTCCATATTCGTTTGTTATTTTGAAATACAAACGTACGGTTTTTTTT
>JAQUGA010000044.1:3989-14157 GCA_028684405.1 Bacteroidales bacterium
AAAAAATCTCTGTATAACAAAAGATATTCAGCTTCTGATATGCTGTCGATTCTTATAATTGCCAAACTATCTAGTTTATAATAATCGGGCAAATTTTCATGTAAATAGCTGCGAATTGTTGAATCAATTTTTTCGTCCAAACGAATTTCCGAAGTTTTTTTACAGGAAATAAGTGAAATTGATAGAATGACAAACAATAGTATAATTACACTTAGAATTCTCTTTTTCATATTTAAAAATTTGTTTTCAAACGAATTATTTCAAAATTAGGATCTGAAAAAACAATCATTTCCGATGCAAAATTAGGATAATTTTTATACTGTTTATTGATTAATATCCAGCGACATCCCAAAGAGTAGAGAGAATCTTGAACATTTAATTGCATAATTTCGTCATTCTCCATTGACCAACCTTTTCGGTGGGCAAAATATAAATCCGTAGGATTGGCTCCGCCATTTACTAGAATCAATTCATCCTTTTGCACAAATTTCTCCACAACTTCGGAATATTGCAACATATGTTGTTTGTTTTCTGGTATTCTGAAATCATGTTGCTGATTGGCAACTCCCTCTATGGCGATGATTGAAAGGGCTAGGATTGCCCATTTCTTATGTTTTAAGCTGCTTATTGCGTAGCCAGCGACTAATGCCATGATGGGAACAAACGGAACGATGTAGTAGCTGTGCACTGCAAAGTTGCGGCCCGACTTTAGCATAAATACAAAAAATAAGACGGAGCTCCAGAGCAGTAAATGCAACAACAATTTTTTGTTTTGTTTCTTGGATTTGAAAAGTAAAATAAAGACTCCTGCTAAAAAGGCAATAAATCCACTGAATTTCAGGGCGTCAAAGTAAAATTTGTCCAAAACTTGGGGAAGATATTCTTGTAATTCTGCAAATCCTTGTTGCCATGAAGTACCCATATAATAGTGCCAATAACCATATGTTTCCACCAAATGTGGAACCCATAAATAATACCATCCGTAGACAATTGCCATAACAGGCAGCATCATGGCCGAAAACCAGATTTTTGATTCCAATTTATAGGAGCGACTCCAGAATACCAAAAGCATCGGACACAAAATCAATATGGCAGGAATTTTACTCAAAACACCAAATAAAATCAACAAACTGCTCAATATAAGGTGTTTTGCATTCTGGTTTTCGAAATAATTGAGGGCATACCATAAGCCTATCATAACGAGGGAGACGCTAAAAGTGTCGGGCATTATTTTTCGGGAATAGATAAACCAATTTGAGACCAATAAAATCAGGGAAGAGTAAAAGGCTGTTTTCTCTGGAAATTTGAGTTTTATAATTCGATAAAAAAAGTAGATTCCCAAGGATGAAAATAAGAGAACAATTAATCTGCCATACCATTCTTGCCAGCCAAAAACCTTTGCCATCAAAAAAATAAGATAATTCAAAACGGGGAATTCGGTTCCAGTAATGCCTGTTTTTTCGCCGGCCATATCAACGCGTGGATAAAAAATATTGGCATCTGTTTCTAAAAAGTTTCGGGCCACCATATTGCCCGTTACCTGACGCCAACTGTGTGCTGCATCAATAGGTGGAAACCAAATTCCATACAAACGGATGATAAAGAAAAGGACAATCCAAAACCGAATGTCTGGAAAATATTTCCTTATCAAAATTCCAATTTTTGTCAAATTCTATTTTTTATTTTGATGTTTTCTTCGAATTAAATCATAAATTTTCAAGCAAGCACTAGAATTTTCATCCCATTCTAATTTTGTTTTTAAATCATCCAAATAGTCAAAAGCCTGGTCTAAATCGGGTATCTCATTTAGTGTTTTGATGGATTCATTGTATTTCTCGGCATTGTTTTTAAAAAGTTCCTTGGTCAGAAAAAACCGATCGTTTAGCCCGATGGCTTTTACCAAGTCGTTGATGGGTGCTTTTTGAAGTTTTGAGGCAATGCTTGTATCTCCATTTTGTTCGATGGTATCGTGAATTGACTTTTTCTCCGTTTTAAACTTGTCGGCAATTGTAACCTGGGCATTTGTGCTATGAGTTTGGCTTTTAGCTTCTTGTGCTATTTTAGGTTTTTCTGTTTTTCTGGGTTTTATCTCCTCTGTTTCACTAAAAAGACTGGGTTCTAGATTGTCTATTTTGCTCACTTTATTCGCTTCTATAATCTCTTTTTTAGGAATAATCTCTTCTTCTATTTTTGGGATATGAATTGTTTTTTCAATTGCTGATTCAGCAATTGATTCTTCTTTTGCTGGAACGGTTTTTTCAATATCTTGAGTTTTGCCAGTCTCTTCAGGTGTATTCTCTTCTTCCAGTTTTTCAGTTTCAACTTCTTTTATTGAGTTTTCCACAGAATCAATAATGGGTGTTTCGGGTTTTTCTTCTTCATTGTCAATTGTTTCGGAAGAGGCAATGTCTTCAATGATTTTTGAAATATTGACATTGTTCATTTTGTCTAAGAAATGGAAGTTTTGGTATAGCTCGAGGATATTTCTTTTTACCAAATCAATCTCAATTTGAGGAATTTCGCCGCTATGGTTCGTGATAATTTGAGTTTGTTCAATAATTGCATCTAAGGTGTCGATAATTTGAGCTTTTAAAATGTCTTTTTTCATGATTGTAAAAAGTGATTTGGTGTTATAGTCATTTATTTAAAGCAAAATCTTACATTTGCATAGCAAAGCTAGGCATAAAAATAATAGTCTTTTTTGAGTTGGGTCATATAAATGTAAAATTTTATCAACAAGCATATGTTTTTAGAAATCAAAAACAATAAGAAACAAGGGAAGGGATGGGTTGAAGTAGTCTGTGGCTCAATGTTTTCGGGCAAAACCGAAGAGTTAATCCGCCGTTTACGAAGAGCACAAATTGCCAAAATGAAAGTGGAGATTTTTAAACCTGCCATGGATATTCGGTATGATGAAAATGACATTGTTTCGCACAGCGATATTTCTATTCCTTCTACACCCGTTGAAAATGCTCAACAAATTCTGCTTATGACCAGCGATGTCGATGTGGTGGGCATTGATGAGGTTCAGTTTTTCGATTCCGAAATTGTAAATGTTTGCAATCAGTTGGCCAATAAAGGAACTCGCGTTATTGTTGCCGGCTTGGATATGGATTTTCAAGGAAAGCCATTTGGGGTGATGCCGCAACTGATGGCAATTGCTGAGTATGTTTCAAAAGTTCATGCTATTTGTGTAGAATGTGGCGATTTAGCAAATTTTTCTCATCGCTTGGTCGACGATGAAAAAATTGTCATGCTGGGCGAAAAGGAGTCCTATCAGCCTTTATGCAGAAAGTGCTTTAATGAAAAAAATAAAGATTTATTGGGTCAGTAATGACTAGACAAGTGTTTTTGCAATCCATTCACCCTTTTCGAGACAATTCATTATTTACCAGTTGTTTGTTTACTTAGTTGCTCTATAAAAAGTAAAAATTTTAAAAAACAATCACTCTTTTGGGACATCAAAAACTGGAATATCTGGATATAGAAAATGATTGAAAGGATAGATGTTTAAATGAATTTTACGAGCTTCTGCATATAAAATATTTCGCAATTCATCAATGTTTTCACGCTCGGTTGCCGATATGAAAACCAATGTGTTATTTGATTTTGCCATCCATGTTTTCTTCAGATATTCCAGAGAATAATTCTCTTTTGTGACGGGGGTTAAATCATCTTCCTCTTTTTCGACAAAGCGATAATTATCAATTTTATTAAAGACGATTACCATGGGTTTTTCGGCGGCACCAATTTCGGCAAGTGTTTCATTTACCACCGCAATTTGTTCTTCAAATTCGGGATGGCTGATATCGACAACATGCAATATTAAATCCGATTCTCTAATTTCATCCAAGGTCGATTTAAAAGATTCAATCAAGCCATGGGGGAGCTTTCTGATAAATCCAACGGTATCTGAAAGCAAAAAGGGTAGGTTCCCAAAAACAACTTTTCGGACGGTTGTATCCAAAGTAGCAAACAATTTATTCTCGGCAAATACTTCTGATTTGCTCAAAAGATTCATTAAAGTAGATTTTCCAACATTCGTGTAGCCCACCAATGAAACTCTAACAAAACGTTCTCTGTTTCCTCTTTGGGTATGCTTTTGGCGGTCTATAAGTTCTAGTTTTTGTTTGAGTAAAGTAATTCGGTCGCGAATAATTCGGCGGTCGGTTTCAATCTCTTTCTCACCCGGACCTCTCATCCCAATTCCACCTCTTTGTTTTTCGAGATGCGTCCACATTCGGGTAAGTCGTGGTAAAAGATATTGATATTGAGCCAGTTCAACTTGCGTTTTGGCATGTGCGGTTTGTGCTCTTTTGGAGAAAATATCCAAAATCAAGCGGGTTCTATCAATAACACGGCAGTTGCTAATTACTTTTTCAATATTTCGAGTTTGAGAAGGACTTAATTCATCATCAAAAACTATAACGGGCACTTCATTTTCTTCAATATATTCTTTAATTTCATTTAACTTCCCGGAACCGACATAATATTTCGGGTCGGCATAGGCTAAGTTTTGAATAAAAGTTTTGATGGGAATGCCACCAGCGGTATCTACTAAAAAAGCAAGTTCTTCGAGATACTCTTGTGTTTTTTCTGCACCAACTTGTTGCGTTGATACGGCTACCAGAACAACTTTTTCATGGGTAATAGTGGGAACGAATTCGGGCATTTGTAAGTGGGGTTTAAAATTTTCTGAATCCGATTATATCACGGACTTCTTTAAGCGTTTGGGCGGCACTGATATGGGCTTTTTCGGCACCCATATCCAGCACTTTTTGCAAATAGGCGGTATCGTTTTCCAATTCTAAAATGCGTTCTCTAAATGGAGCACAAAAAACAATCATATCTTCTGCAATTTGCTTTTTCATGTCGCCATATCGAATTTTGCATTCGTTGTATTGTTCATCAAAAAAGTTTAAGGTTTCTTCTTTAGAAACGATTTTCATTAAACTAAATAAGTTTTGAATCGGAATTGGTTTTTCTTGATTGGGCTCTGTTGGACCCGAATCGCTGACGGCTCGCATGATTTTTTTGCGAATTACAGAAGCTTCGTCCGATAAATAGATGCAAGAGTTTTCGTTTTCGGATTTTGACATTTTTGTACTTCCATCAAGTCCAGGAACTTTAACCAAGTCTTCTCCAAAACTAAAAGCAAGAGGTTCTGGAAAATAAGGAGTTTGGTACATATTATTAAAGCGAGCCACAAAATTTCGGGTCATTTCCAAGTGTTGTTCTTGATCTTTTCCAACGGGAACCATGTGGGCTTTGTGAATGATAATGTCGGCAGCCATCAAGGTTGGATAGGTTAGCAATCCAGCATTGACGTTATTCGGTTGACTTCTAATTTTGTCCTTAAATGAGGCAACTCTCTGAAGTTCACCAATATAGGCATTCATGTTTAAAAACAGATAAAGCTCTGCCGTTTCTGGCAAATCACTTTGGCGATACAGAATTGCTTTTTCGGGATCCAGTCCGGCAGCCAAATAGTTTACCAATACTTTCCTAACATTGTCGTTGAGGTCAGCTGGCGTTGGATGCGTTGTTAACGAGTGATAATCTGCTATAAAAAAATAGCATTGATGCTCATGTTGCATTTTTACAAAATTGACAATGGCGCCAAAATAGTTTCCTAAATGAATATTGCCTGTTGGGCGAATTCCGCTTACTACTGTTTTCATGTTGCAAAAGTACTATAAATTTTCGAAAAAAATCAAAACTATTAAGACATGATGCGAAGCCGTTTAGTGTTTTGGATAACATCTTTTCGGTTTTGCCTCAGAGGCTCTAAAGGTGCATGTTTTCAATGCATTGATGCCAATAATAAAAAGCTTTTTTGTTTGATTTTTTCAATTTATTAAGATAGCTGGGCTCATTATTCATAATTTGCATAATGCTTATATCCGTAAGCTTATCGATTTTTTTTAGTGGCGAAAATCTTTGTTTTTTAGTTTAATGGCGAGATATGATAGTTTTGCAGATCCTTCAATTGCGTCATCTATACGAAAGTTTCTATTTATGGTAAAACTTGACATTTTGTTTAGTCCAAGTTTTATTTCTTTAAATTTTGTAAATTTACCAACTATGTTTTTCTATCTCAAGGAAATAAGCCGAACTGTAAGGATTAAATTGTAAATTTATAACACAGTCTAGACGAGGTTGGAAAAGCGGTAAATTGGAATAAAACGTTCATTTTATTCCTGTTATTATTTTCAATATCAAACCTGCATCCATTTGCATTTTCGAGAAACCAAAAAGCTTTTTTCCTAAATCTTTTAGCGATGCTCCAATGTGATACACCTGTTTTTGGTCAATAATCAAAAAACGGTCGTGGGCATTTTTGTAAACCTTGATTTCAATAGGCATATATTGCCTGTTGTGTTTTTCGAGGTCGGTTTTGAGTGCTGGGGTAAAGTTTGCTGTATATATTTTTACATCGACATTTTTTTTCCTTTTGAGTAACAAATTAAGCACTGATTCATCGATATAATTATCGATAAGAACAATGGATTTTTCGGCTGATTTCACCAATTCGGAAGCAAACACCCAAGCATCGAAAATTTGTCCGTTGAAGTAAATGCCTTGTTTAGGAGTAAGCGTTTTTTCTTCAAGAGCACTAAGAATATGGTCGATTTTCAGGTCTGATTGTAATTGTTTTTGTTCTACATTTTCAATTCTTTGAAAAACGGATGCGTTATGTATCATAAATTTTCGCATTTCAACAAAAGCACGGATAATATTTATATATACGTTTATGGCAACATCACTTTTTAAAATACCAGATAAAGATGAAACTCCTTGCTCTGTAAACACAAAAGGAAGTGTTCTACGTCCACCCCAACTTGATATCGCATTTTGCGATTTCAAGTTTACCCACTCTTCTTCAGTTAATTGAAACATGAAGTCGTCTGGAAATCGCTCTTTATTTCTTTTAACTTGTTCGTTTATTCTTCCTGTAGGAACTTGATACATCTCTGCCAAATCGCTGTCTAGAATTACTTGCAATCCTCGTATCGTAAAGATCTTATCTTGAACTTTCTTTGTATTTACTACGGATTCATTGGGATTCATTTATGCTATGTTAATTCAACTAAAAGCAAATTTAATAAAAAAATCAGAACAGAGGCGAAGAAAATGAAGCCGTAAACATTTTCGTTTCGTTAATGGCAATAAGTCTGTCGGAAGGAAAGATATAAAGAATTTATTTTCTATGAAGGTGGAATTTTGAGTGTTTTGAATAAATTCGTAGTTGTGCCAAATTGAAAATTAATTTACTTGATAAAACTATTAGTACTATCTGGTTTGGGGCTGAATTGGCGGAAATGGTAAGTTTCACTTTCAGAATCTACCTCTGTTTTTTTGCCTTTTTTCATTCTATAGCTTTCGGTTATTACAAAAGTAGTGTCATTAAGAATATGACCAGCTCTTATATAGGCTTTTAAAAGTGGTTCGGATGGATACCATCGCTCAAACTGGATGCTATTTCCTTCTGTTTTAAAAACGCCCCAATTGGATTTATACTCTTTATATTTTTGACTGTTTATAAATTCTTTGTTAATATAGTCATCCATTTCTTGTATTGATGAAAATACGCCTCCAGCTGCTAACAATATTCCATTTCTATAAAAACAATATAAGGAAAGATAGCTGCTATTAAATGTGTCATAATAATACCCATCTACCCTAAGAATATTTCCAGTATATTCCTTTCTATCAATAGAAAGTTCATCATCTTTCCAAATTTTGTCTTTATTGCAATTACTCATAAGCAGAAGAATTAATATCGAAATTAATGGATTCATAATTGTATTGTTTTTTAATGTTACCATAAATAACCTCCTCCTGTGCCAAATTGAAAATAAATTTACTTGATAAAACTATTTGTACTATCTGGTTTGGGGCTGAATTGGCGGAAATGATAAGTTTCATTTTTATCTTTTACTTCTGTTTTTTTGCCTTTTTCAATTATTTGTCCTTTTTCAGATAGTTCTTTTATGCCTTTTTTATCTCGTCTTAATGCAAGCCTTTTATAAAGCGATGTGTCATATTGTCTGCGTAATTCACGCAAACTCCAATCATTATTAATTGCTTCAATTTCGTAAAACTTTCGTTCTTCAATATTATCTATTCTCATTAAAAACAGGTAATGAGACCAACTTAGTTTTAAATCGCTTTTTTCTTGTTGATTTTCAGATTTAACAGACAGTGTCTGCTGTTTTCCATAAATAATATAGAAACTCTTCATTTGTTGAAGATTAGTTACTGAAAAACCTTTGCCAAATTCAGAACTTAACTTGTTTGACAATTCTTTCAATATTTGCTTTCCATATTTAGCACGTTCTTTTCCGTTTTGTTCCTCTTCTAAAATTATTCGCCCTATTTCAAAATAGGTATAAACCATCTTGATATTGACGGTTTGAACAACACTTTTTCGTGCTTCATTCAATAAATCAACAACTTTGTTGTAAAAGTCAGTTTGTATATTTTGTTCAGTTTTGTTCATGGATGATATAACCTCATTATATAACTTGTATTTGGGTCGGTTTGCGAAAACTCATAAAAGCATTTATGTTTGGCATGGTAATTCATTGGGGAAATTTATAAAGAATAATCATTACAAATAAAAATAAATAATTTATTGGATAAAGTTGATTTTTAAAGTATAAGAAAAACTGATTATTATTCTTTTTTTATTCATACAATATTGTTCTGTTTACAATTCCGCTACTATCTTCAAATTGAATATAAATACCAGATGATGCACCAAATGGCGGTTCATAATAATACATAGTATCCTCTTTGTTAAAATAGGACAATAGTTTAGTATCAGGCTCTCCCATAATTAGAAGAACTTCAGCTTTTGTCATGCCTAGTTTTACTTTCTCCGAATTGACAACATTTTTATTTGATTTTCTTGCCGAAGGGGTAAACCTTACTATTACAAAGAATGCAAAAGCTAAAACAATAATTATCAAAAGTATAATTTTTCTATTTCGTTTGTAATTCATAGCATTACCAGTTATATATTACTTTTGGGTTACTAAAAAAGTGCTATTTAATTGGTCTGTAAATGATGTTGGTGCAATTAATCTTTGAATCACATTAGATTGCATGTAAAACTGATATCCCACTCCGTTTGAATAAAAATCTTGAGGATCCATTCCGCTCGCTTGACCTGTAATCCATTGAAATCCTTCCAAAAGATTACCTACTATAGGAGGTCTGTTACCTACAATCAGCATGTGTCTCATATCGAGAACTTTTCCATCATGCGGATTCTTTACATACCTCATATTAGGTCCTCCAGTCTGTGAACCTAAAAATGTTTTACTTCTATCTTGTCTTTGATTAATTATTTCATTCCGTGTTAACCCTTGATTTGTATTGATAAATTCATTCATTGTGTAAACTGGTTCACCATGACTATTCATATATGGGTCTGACCCCCCATTGTTTGAAGCATTTCCTCTCCCCACTTCTCCCTCAACTCTCAAAGTTCCAGCACCACTTGAGAATGAAGAGAAAAAGCTATTGCTATTTGCGTTGTTTTGTACAATCTGCCTTAGTTCGTTATAGCTGTATATCAGTTCGTTATGTTCGTTAAGTTTGCTAATCCACATTCCAGTTTCATCGCCATAAAAACCCGGTGTGTTTATAGTTTCGCCATGGTATTTCCACATTCGCCCTTGGTTGTCAGGGTAAAATTCCTCATAATCAGGCATCCATGTGTAAAATTTAGTATGGGGACCAGCTTGGTATTCATACCACGGATTCATCGCCACATACCCACTCGGATCCACATACTTCAACGGATTGTTGAGCACGTACGAAAAACGGTTGTAGTTTTGGGAGTTGGAAGTGGATGTAAAATAACTCATATTTTATTTTAGTTTACAACATACTATCTTTATTCTATGATACAAAAACAGTCTCTATTACTACCATTTGATACTGCCAATTACGTATAATCTAAATAAGATAAAGGTAATTATTGGCATTGCAATAAGCAATATTATCAAAATAGCATTAATAAACAATCGTTTAGTATAAAGTACTCCCCATTCTTAGGACAGAATTAGGGTAAAGTTAATGTTTTTTTATTTACTCGGTCGAAAACCGGAAATAACTTTTTGACCTCCTTAAAAAGGTCTAAAAAAGTAATTCTGGT
>JAQUGA010000258.1 GCA_028684405.1 Bacteroidales bacterium
CGACGGTTCCTGCAACAGGAGTATTGCTGCAATTTACAATACGACCGTAGAGATAGTTCATTTGTGGAACTACAAAGTTTACCGTTTTTGTCTCACCAGAACTTAAAACACCAGCAGGTTTTACTTGAGTGTGTCCATAATAATTAAGAATTGTTACATTCAGGTCGAAGCCCGAAGGTACTGTTCTGGAATAGACACCAAGTGCGTTTGTATTTGCATATGATTGTCCAGTTCTTATGCTAACACCAGCAACAGGGTTGCCATTAGCATCGGTTACAGTTCCTGTGATAGTTGCTTGTTGTTCACTCCAAACATCGCAGTTCCAATCGGTAAAGTGAGAAACGGTTCCTATATATTTTTCGCCTGTCAAAGTGGCAAAACCTTGTTCAATCCAGCGTCCTTTAATTTCATCAAAATACCACAATGGAATGGTTGCAGGAGCAGCACCTTGCATGGAAGCGGGAACGCCTACTTCGATGTGTGCATTAGAAGTGGTTTCGTTTTTTAATTGTAAGGGGTTTCCAGCATCGTCTTTTAGTTCCACTTTGATAATACCGTAGGAATACAAATATCCACTTAAATTGGCTGTGTTTGTTGCCGCCATGTCACCACCAGGAATCAAGCGTGCAAAATAATCTTGGCTTGGGTCTAAGTAAGCTAAACTTACTTTAACACTTCCTGTATATGGATTGCCCGAAGCGTCAACAAAGCTGTTGGGTGCAAAACTTACTTTTGTATTGTGATCATACAAATTTATATCTCCGCCGCTTGTCGCACTGATTATGGCCATGGTGCTAATGGGCGAATAGTCAGGAATCATGGTTGCGTGAATAATTACAACGCCGTTGGTGGGTCGTGTTTCAGAACGAACGACCTTCATGAAGTTGTTTTTTTCAAAACGCAAAGAAACTCTGTTTCCAGTGGGTGCGTTGTGAAAATAAAAAGCCCCAAACTCATTGGTCGTTTTTGGAGCAGCAGTGCTGCCTTCTATTGTGACAGTAGCACCTTGAATAGGACTGTTGTTTAAATCCAAAACAATCCCTGAAATAATGCTTGTAGTGTTTGTTGGATTTGGATTGTCACCGCCTCCGTTATCATCGGTGTTGTCTTTCTTGCAACTAGAAAATAAAGCGACACCAATAAGAAGAATCATTGTTATAAAAAAAGAAAGATTTTTTTTCATGATGGATGTTTTTTGGTTTTTAATTTATTATTACATAATGCAAAGATAATTGATTTATTATTACATAATACAAATATAAAGTTTAATTTTCAATTAATGTTTTTTTGACCTAAATCAGATTGTTTTATTTAAAAAAAACCATTGCCAGATAAATTTCAATATTTTTAATTGACGTTGATGTTTTTTTAAAATAGCTTCATGTAAGTTTTTTAGATAGAATTGACATAATCATTTTTGTTTTTTTATTATGGAATTCTATTATGTATGGATATTTGAAAATGAATAAATGGAACATATCTATTATTTTGAGTTTTATTTTAACAATAAAAAGACGATTGAGTAGCCTTTCTGCGGTTTCATAATTGTTTCCAAGTCACATCTGTTTGTGTCTGTTAATTAAGATGTTAGCTTTTAAAAAAAAGCTTAAAACGCAGTTTTTTAAAGACAAAAATGTTAAACCTATGTGAAAGACCTTGATATCGCATATAAAATATTGTAATTTAAATGCGTTCTAATATTTTGGATGATGATAATGATTAAAAAACTCACTGAGACTGGCTCTACCAACTCATATTTAAAAGAGCTAATTCATGTTCATATGATAGATATGGTCGATTCAAAAGATATATCGAAGTACGTGCCTGAATTTTTCTCGGTTATGGCTCATTATCAAACAGAGGGTCGAGGACAACAGAATTGTCATTGGCACAGCGCACCCAATAAAAATGCTCTGTTTAGCACTCTTCTTTATCCTAAAATACATCCTTCCTTGCAGTTTTGCTTGTCGAAAATAGCTTCATTGAGCATCATTGATTTTTTAAAAACATTGCTTCCCGATTCTCAGCATTTATCCATAAAATGGCCCAATGATATTTATTTTAAAGATCGTAAAATAGCAGGGATTTTGATTGAAAATTCGGTCATGGGTGAGGAGATGTTATATTGCGTGATTGGAATTGGTTTAAATATGAATCAAATATATTTTAGCGACCAATTGCCCAATCCAATTTCTGTTTCTCAAATAACAGATTTGACTCATGACATAGAAGAAGCCGTTAAGCTGATTATTAATAATATAGCTTTTAGATATGCAAAAATAATGGAGAATGATTGTACATTTTACGATGATGAATATTTGAATCTCCTATATCAAAAGAATAAAGAGGCTAATTATGAAGTTGATAATGAGGTGTTTTCGGCTCGAATCAAGGGTGTAAACGAATATGGGAAATTGCTTTTGCTGAAAAAGAATTGCGAACTGATAGAGTGTGGCTTAAAAGAGGTGAAGTTTTTATAAAAAAGAGCAGCAAAATTACAAAATGAGCAGTTTTTTGAAAATACAAAATAAAACCTGATTCTACATTGTTATAATAAAGGTTTATTTTTTTAGATTATTGATTTCTATATAAGAAAATGTATCTTTGTTATTGCAAATATAACAAAATTATGACAAAACATTTATTATTCATAATGGTTACAACGCTTTTGTTGTTCAATACAAATATTAAAGCCCAGATATTTGAAGATTTTAGTGATGGCGATTTTACCAATAATCCAACGTGGACTGGCGATGATTCATTGTTTAAAATTTCGACATATTCTTCTTCAACATGGAGTCAACAGCCACGTTTGCAGCTAAACGCAACGGACGCAGGAATTGCTCATTTGCGTTTTGAGAATCAACTTTCTACTTTGGATAGTGCAGAATGGAGATTCTGGACAAGAATTAGTCTTTCTAGTGGAACTTCAACCACCAATAATGCTCGATTTTATCTGGCTTCGGATAGCCCAAATCTCAGAGGTCCGTTAAATGGCTATTTTGTCATGTTTGGTGACGATAACGACGGTGCTAAAGACAGCGTTTATCTCTATAAACAAGCAGGAAATACCATCACCAAAATTATTTATGGAAATGTAACAAGCATTACCAGCAGTCGAAATATTAGCGTTAAAGTGACTCGTTCGCAAAGTGGTCTTTGGACCCTGGCCACCGATTCAATGGGAGGACATGATTATGTGATAGAAGGGAACAGTATCATCGATAATACTTTTCAAACGGGAGGATATTCTGGAGTGTATTGTAAATTTACATCTTCCAATAAAACTAATTTTTATTTTGATGATATATATATTGGACCTATTTAT
>JAQUGA010000259.1 GCA_028684405.1 Bacteroidales bacterium
AATTCGTTGCTGCGAAAGCCTCAAATTTGACGTTTTCTTACTTGTGATGAGCCTGTCGAATTATCAAACACAGAATTTTCTTTCAGCCGTTAAATAGTTAATAATGTGTGTTTTTGTTTAAATAGGCAGTGCCTTCGGGCGTTGCTTATTTTTTATTCAAAATGAAGCGATATGGCAATAATGCATCTTCTTCTGCATAATTTATCCCAATGCGTTTATCTGCAACAATCTGATTATCTTCTATTTGAATCTCTTTGTCTTCAATCCAAATAACATCTGAGCTTAAATCAAATCCATTTAAATCACGCGTAATGGACAAGGCTTTTGATAGTTTTCCGGGACCATTCACATCCTTCTGTTTAATCTTCTCAACTCCTCGCCTTTGTGCCATGGCTTCCAGTCCTTCGTAAGGAATAATTCCTCGAATTAAAACGGCATGAGGAATGTCTTTTATATTGGTCACTACATTAAACAGTTCATACATTCCATAACAGAGATACACGTAAGCAATGCCTCCTTCGGCAAACATGGTTTCGGTTCTTTTGGTTCGGCGGTTTCCAAACGCATGTGATGCTTTGTCGGTTGTCCCCTCGTATGCCTCAGTTTCGCTGATAATTCCAGCTGTGATAATTCCATCAATATTAGTGTACAGCACTTTGCCAATCAATTGTCGAGCAATGGAAACAACATCCTCTTGTAAGTAGAATGATTTGGGAAGTTTCATGTTAATTATTCATCGAAAATGCAGAACTGGCAATTTTGAATAGGCGGTCGTCATTCAATCCCGACAATTTACGAGCCCGTTCTTCGGCATAGCCTCTCATCCTGAATTTTTGAAACTTTTTAAAAGCAAAAATAAGCAACACCAAAGCATCTTCCACTTTATTTTGTTTTGTTTCCATATTTATTGCAGAATCATTCTTTTTGTATTTTGAAACGTACCATTTCATATATGCATCAATATATTTCAAACCAATGGATTTTAAATGTTTATACGCATCACTATTCTTATATTGTTCCATTTGCGTAAGCATGTAAATATCTATCAAGCAACTGGATTCTTTGATTATTTGAAATTCGGCGATAATATCGTTATCGGAAACATCGCTTTTCAGCATTATTTCGTTGTACACGAAAAGTGTATAGGAATTTGATCCAACATAAATTTCCGGAAGCACCTCAAAAGGATCGGATTGATGTTTTCTGGCATCCACTATTAACTGTTTTAAAGAAGATGGTTTGGCAGCCAAATATTTTTCCGCTTCGAGCGAAAGTTGGTCCATCATAATCAAAGCTCTTTGTTTAGAACTAC
Organism: Bacteroidales bacterium; assembly: GCA_028684405.1. Lineage (GTDB taxonomy): Bacteria > Bacteroidota > Bacteroidia > Bacteroidales > WCHB1-69 > JAQUGA01. The sequence continues at coordinate 1,313 of JAQUGA010000259.1, forward strand.
TTACATTATCGGCAATTTTCCACATTATTTTAACAAACTTATTGGTGCGAGGCAAACCAAAGCATTTCAATATCTGCTTTTCAAGTTCAAAAACTTGAGCATATAATTCGCCATCGCCTTGAGCTCCGCCTCTTTTTTGAAGTAATTTATATTGAGCAAGATAGCTTAATATCAGACGTTTAATTTCAAATTCTACCATACTTTCTGAAAAATTTATGCAGATTATACGCATAAAAAGTGCGAAGGTTCTCATAAAATACTGCTTTTTCGCCTTATCAAACTATAAAAGACTAGAATAGATTAAATATAACTACATAATTAGATAGAAATCAGCAAATTAGAACAAGAAATTGAATTTATACTTTTTTGTTAATTGAAAATTTAAATTGTTTGGTGTTTTAGTTTCCCAAGCTGCTCAATCATTTGTAAAAATCAATCATCGCACAATTGATTTTAAATAATTACATTTGCTCATTAAATATAAAAAATGAAAAGAGAAAACGGAATTTTGTTGCATATAGCCTCCTTAAACGGTCGGTATGGCATTGGAACATTGGGTGAAGAGAGCTATCGTTTTATTGATTTTTTGGAAAAATCGGGAGTTAAGATATGGCAAGTATTGCCTTTGTCGCCTACCTCTTTTGGAAATTCTCCCTATCAATCTTTTTCTGCATTTGCTGGAAATCCTTGGTTGATCAACTTGGATGATTTGGTGGAAAACAATTTGCTATTGCCCAGTGAAATTAGTCATAAACAACCCAAAGAGTCATCGTCGATTGATTATACAGAAATTGAGCTTGTAAACCGTCCCCTTTTGCGAAAAGCTTTTGAAAGATTTAGCACAAACAGAAATTTCTCGAAGCCATTTCACGATTTTTGCATTAAAAACTCTTTTTGGTTGGATGATTATGCTCTTTTTATGTCTTTTAAAGATTATTACCATCAAGCTCCTTTAAATCAATGGGATAAAACTATTCAGCTTAAAGAGAAATCAACCATTGAGTACTATTCACAACGTTTTAGTAGCAATATAGAATTTTATAAATTTGTACAATTTATCTTTTTCAAACAGTGGTTTTTGCTTAAATCATATGCTCATGAAAAAGGAATTAAAATAATGGGTGATATTCCTATTTATGTTGCGTATGACAGTGCTGATGTGTGGTCAAATCCTGAATTATTTCAACTTGATTCAGATTTAAATCCCGAATTTGTTGCTGGGGTTCCCCCCGATTATTTTAGCAAAACAGGTCAACTGTGGGGCAATCCAGTGTATAATTGGGAAGCCAACAAAGCAGAGGATTATTCCTGGTGGTTTAAACGTATTTTATTTCATTTTGAATTATTTGACATTCTGCGAATCGACCATTTTAGAGCTTTTTCTGATTATTGGGCCATTCCTTTTGGAGAAAAATCCGCCAAAAATGGCACATGGATCGAGGCACCTGGATATGATTTCTTTGAGTCATTATTCAAAAAACATGGGAAGTTAGACATTGTTGCAGAAGATTTAGGAATCATTACCGACGAAGTGGAAGAATTAAGAGATGCTTTTTCTTTCCCAGGAATGAAAATATTGCAATTTGCATTTAGCAATGATGCTGAAAATCCATATTTGCCACACAATTATATTAAAAACTGCATTGTATACACAGGAACACACGACAATGACACCTCTTTGGGATGGTTTAAATCCCTAGTGGATGGCGATAAGCAGCAAGTTAGAGAATATCTTGGAAATTCGAAGGAAGCTATTTCGTGGGCACTTATTAGATTGGCGTGGGCATCCGTAGCTCGGATTGCCATTGCCCCGATGCAAGATTTTTTGGAATTAGATTCAGAGCATCGAATGAATATTCCAGGAACTTCCGAAAATAATTGGAAATGGAAGTTAACTTCAGGTTTACTAAATAATCAACTGGCAGAAAAGATAAAAAAAATTAACCACATTTATGGAAGGTAAATTGCTTTTTTTAGTCAATACTAAAGACCTTGCAATTCGAACCACAACG
>JAQUGA010000003.1 GCA_028684405.1 Bacteroidales bacterium
CCAAATTCGACTGAATTAAAATATTCATTTGAAGATATTGAAAGATTGCACGAAAACGACATTCAAAAATGGGATCAGATAAAAACCAGATGGAATGATCTACTGAATGACCTTTCGGTTTGGAGTTTATCATACTGCTCATTTGCACCTTATATGTATCCATGGGCAATAGCTGAAGATCCTTTTGCAGCTACAAAGGAGACACAGCATATAGCACCAGGCATTATTAAAGAAAAAGAAAAACTATTTCAAAAATATTTTGGGATTAGTTTCTACGAAATCTATAAACATCCAACATTTTTATGGGAGGTAAAATACAATTATATTGATTATTCTCAGGAATATGTCGAGTTTTTGATTGAAAAAATTTATCCCGAATGCAAACCCTTTAACCATCTGTCCGACGATTTGATAGAGCAAAGAGGATTGTTTTGTAAGCGTGGCAAAGATTCAAAAGACAGAGAAACTAATCCTCAACGCCATTTTCCATCGGAAAGGATAAAAGAATGGTATGACAAAAAATTCGGTGAAGGTAGATATCTATCAAAATATGATGCAGTTGAGAAATACGAATCTGCAGCAAAACCATGGAATTTAAACAGTTTTAAATACTGTAAATAAAGCTCAATTGAACTAATTATAGGTTTGGGTTAATTTGGAAATATTTTTTTGAAAATATCTTCCTCTTTTCGCAACTTTTACCTCGGTCAGTAGTGGATAGACTGGGATGAATGATCAAACACAGAATTTTTTTCAGGACTCTTTAGGTGAATATATAATAGTGATATTGCTTCAAGTTTTATATTTTGTTAGGTTTGGAGTCAAAAATAAATTCCTGAAAAATCGTATATTTGCAGACATTTAAAAAGAAAAAAGTGAATTTTCAAGATTTTAATTTAAAAAAAAGCATTCAAACGGCATTGGATGAATTGGAGTACGACCAGCCAACGCCCATTCAGATTGAAACATATTCTACCGTTCGTTCAGGCAAAGATTTAGTTGGAATAGCACAAACCGGGACGGGAAAAACACTCGCTTATTTGTTGCCCATCATTGATTGGTTAAGCTATTCCGAACAACGAATGCCTCGGGTTATTGTGATGGTTCCAACGCGCGAATTGGTTATGCAGGTGGTGAAAGAAGTGGAGAAGATTACGCCTTATGTTAGTGTCAGAACAGTAGCCGTGTATGGTGCTACAAACATAAATACGCAAAAACAAAAAGTGTACGACGGTTGCGATATTTTGGTAGGAACGCCAGGTAGAGTTTACGACTTAATTATGAGTGGCATTTTGCGAACCAAAGATGTGAAAAAGTTTGTGATTGACGAAGTGGATGAAATGTTTAATCTTGGATTTCGACCCCAAACTGTTTCCATTATGGAGACTTTGCCTCCAAAACGTCAAAATTTAATGTTTTCGGCAACACTGTCTGAAGATGTCGAGAATCTGGTTAATAAGTTTTTCAACAAGCCCAAAATTGTCAAAATTGTGCCTCATGGTACTCCTTTGGAAAAAATAATCCAAATTGGATATCCCGTATTGAATTTTACTACAAAATTGAATTTATTGGCACATTTGTTAAAAAACGAAGAAGAGTTTCAAAAAGTTCTGGTTTTTGTTTCTACAAAAAAACAAGCCGATGCTGTTTTTACTTTTGTCGAAGGAAAGTTTCCTGAACAAGTTGCTGTTATTCATTCTAATAAGTCTCAAAATCAGCGTTTTAATGCGGTAAATGCGTTGCATGATGGTAAAGTGAGAGTCTTGATTGCAACCGATGTTGTTGCTAGAGGTATTGATATTAAAGATATTACGCATGTGATAAACGTGGATACTCCTTCGTCTCCCGGAGATTACATTCATCGCATTGGACGAACCGGAAGGGCTGATAAACCTGGTACAGCCATCACTTTTATTACAGAAAGCGAAGGTTTGTATCTCGACTTAATTGAGGAGTTTATGAAAAAATTAATCGATTTGCAAGATTTTCCCTCCGAAGTAGAAGTGTCTCGAGTTACAACTCCCGATGAGAGAGTTACTCCGCTTTATGATATTCCGTACCTAAAAGAACCAGAAATTAGGGTCAAAAAGACAAAACCATCAAAAGCCAGTTTAAGAAATGCAAAACCGAATTTGACACCAAAACAGAGAGCTGATAAAAAGCGAAAGCGAAAAAAATAAAAGAGTAAACAAAAGTTTCTTCTTATCAGGTTCTTCTGCGGATAAATTGAAGTTTCAGTCAACGAAGATATTTTTTTTAGGGCTTGGAATGCCATTTTTTGTTTTCGATACAGTCTTGAAGTTCCTGTGGTAGATTTGAGAAAAAATCGTATGAAGTTTGAATTTCGATATTTCGTATGGTAGTTATGTAGTTTTGCCATTTTCCTCTTCTAACTCCCTGGATATTAGGCATCATAACGGCGATAATTTCTGTATTTTTGTTGATTTCTGGAAGTTTGTTCTTAAAATCGGTGATGATTACAATTTTAAAACAGGAGTCGGGGATGGCTACTTTTCCTTCGCCGTGCAGTGTTGAGTCGGATACAAAAACACCACCGGCATAGATGAAAAGATTTTTGTTTTCTTTGGTGCAAAGTTTTTCGCAGTAATATTCAAAGTTTAGCCATAGCCCACGATTTAAGTCAGGAGTTTGTGGATAGATATTGCTCATCAAAAAAGTGCTTTTATTATTGATTTCGTTATCTGAACGTTCTTTGCTTCGCACAATGTGTCCTCTGTCAAATCCAGAATTGGTATAATCTTTATGTTTTGCTCTGTGATATTTTTTCGGGATGACTGTGTCGGTAATAAACTGTCCTTTGTAACGGTCGGTTTCTCCGATCCATCCGCTATTTAAGTTCCAAGCCACCCAATCGGCAGTTGATTTTTGAGGATTGTAACTCAGTGCATATTGATTTCTGAAAATATAATAAATGTCTGGATTTTCTGAATTAATGGGGAGTCCGTAGTAATAATTTACTTTTGAGAGACTGTCGCCTGCATCAAATAATATTTGTTGCGCCCTTGATTGCAGTCCAATCGTTATTAAAATAGAAAAAAGAATCTTATTAAACATGATGCTAGTATTTTATTTGCAAACATAGAAAAAGTGGTACAAAATACGCTTTATTTCTTTCAGTTTGTTTAATGTTATTGTTGTCCAATATGAAAAGAATAAATTGTATAAACGGTATTATATCAAGTAATTATCAGAAACAATAAAATAGTTTGCTTTAATGTTCTGATTTTCAGGCGTTACTCCCTTCAGTGCGGGGCAATAAACGGCTGAAAATCTATATAATTCTTAAATCATTAAATCAAGATGCTACAAAACAGTCTTCCCCTTTTCGCAATTTTCACCTCAAATTTTAAAGAATGAATTGCGAAAAGAAGTAGATAATTGGTGTAAGCAATTAGTTCCAAAACAATTGTTTTTTATCGGACTATAAATATTGATTTTGTGTTTATTTCTATTATTATTATATCAAAGGATGTTTTTACAAGAGAGTTAGTTTTTAATTTACATTAATAGAAATTGGTATTGGTTTTTTTATATTTTTGCACAGTTTCTTTCGGAAATGATTAAAGTTATTTTTTAAATTATAAAATTTTAATGAAGCATGATAAAGGTTGTCTTATTGCAATATTAATATTTGCATTTTGTTTATTATATTTTATTTGGCACATTTCAACAACAAATTCTCCAATAGAAGAGGAGATGCCCGAATTAGTTGATTCTGTTTCCATATTTTCACATTTACCAGATACCATTTTTCCATCTGCTTTGTTGATGGATTTTGAAATAAAACGATATGACACTCTTTCCGGTGGAGCGTTGATTTCTTTGGATGATTTATACTTAAACAACGCTGGTGTATTCACTTTCAGAGGTGGAATTTCCCGAAACTATCCCAATAAAGGTAGAATTGTCGGGAGTCCGAGCCATGTTGAAACAGAATGGGTGTTTAGTACTCCATTTGATACTGTAAAAACGAAATATGGTCGGTGGGGTGGCGGCACAGGATGGACTGGGCAGCCACTATTGATAAACTGGCCAGATTCTCTAAAATATCATTTTGCTCAAGTGAATGATACTTTGATTTTTAATTCACCAAATGCAGAAGTTATTTTCGCTTCTTTATGTGGGGATGTTTTTTTTCTTAATCCGGAAACTGGAAAACCAAGTCGTAGCAGTATTTCCATTGGCAATACATTAAAAGGTACGCCAAGTGTAGATCCTTCGTTGAATGGTCTTTTATATGTGGGTCATGGTGTTCCCCGTTGTACTACTGCCATGGGAATTAGTGTAATTGATCTGTTTTCTCACGAAAAAATTCAATTTATTTCAGGTCAAGATCCTTTTTCATGGAAAAATTGGGGTGCTTTTGACTCTTCTCCAATTGCAGTCGGACAATTTCTTTTTTGGCCCGCTGAAAATGGCTTGGTTTATAAGTTTTTGCGTACGAATAATGGTCTTGTTATTCACTCTGTGTTACGATATAGATTCAAAGGCAATGGTGCGCCGGGGATTGAATCGTCGATTGCTGTTTTTAAAAACTATGGATACTTTGGTGACAATCATGGGAATATAATTTGTTTAAATCTTAATAATATGAAGCCCGTTTGGCATTTTCATAATGTTGATGATAATGATGCTACAATTGTGGTTGAGCAAGAGGGAAATGTCCCATACATATATGCGGGTTCGCAAGTAGATAGACAGGGTGACACAGGAGTTTCTCAAATTGTTAAGTTAAATGGTTTAAATGGAAAACTTGTTTGGAAACAAAGAATCAATTGCAGAAATTTGAAAACGACAGAAAAAAAATACGATGGAGGTATGTTTTCAACGCCATTGTTGGGAGAAGGTAATTGTAGTGATTTCATTTTTTGTGTCGTTTCATTACCCGATTCTTCTTTGAAAGCAGATATGATTGCTTTTTCAAAAGAAAATGGAGATATCAAATGGAAATTGAGATTAGATGCTTGGTCTTGGTCATCACCAGTTCCATTTTACAACGAGCATGATTCTCTTTTTATTCTCACAGGTGATGTTGCTGGGAATATGTATATTATTGAAGGAAGTGAAGGGAAGGTGCTGTTTAAGGAGAAAATGGCTCAGAATTTTGAATCATCTCCTCTCGTTATGGGGAGTTCAGTAATAGTGGGTTCACGGGGGCGAAATATGTATAAATTCTCCATAAAATGAGAATGAGTTTATTTGCAAAACATAAAAAAAGCTGTCCGAAATGGACAGCTTTTTTTTGAAGAAATTATGAATTAAATTATTCTTGAGGAGTTTGAGGTTTGTTTTTGCAAACTAATTCTTCGATTTTATCATCAAAGAAAAGAGCAATGGATAAAATAAGAGATAACCAAAGTCCAAATCCTACAAATTTGATGGACGATTTGTCTGCTAAAAATGCGATATAAACAAATAAGACAATATGCATTACTGCCAATATTATTTTTAGAATCATGACTAAGTTTGTTTCTTTGTTCCATAATAGGAAAAGAAGATATCCAGCTGCAGCTGGGATAAGAATAGTTAGCAAGTTCAAGAAGCTAAATGAATCGAAAATAGTGAAAAATAAACCGATTCCGCTTTTTGAATAGCCACCCCATGTACCTAGGTTTAACCTAAAATAAGGAAGGATTAGATACGAAATAAGAATTACTGAGGTCAAGATGACGACTGGTTTTTTGAAAAAATCTTTAATTTCCATGTTGTAATTTTGTTTAATAATTCTTCAAAATTATATATTTTTATAATGCAAGCCAAGTAAGTAGGTGAAATTAACAATTTTATTTTATATTCGTTGAAGATTTTTTAAATACGTTTTTGTTAAAATATAATCCAATGTGCTCTAAGTCCTTGTTTGTCAGTGAAACTGATGCCAGGCAGTGGAAATTTGAAGTAATTTAAGCTAAATAGTAAAGCATTTAGGATCTTGTTTTTTGTTTTAATCTTACTTAAATCAATATCTGGTGCAATATAAAAATGTCTTTGTCGGCCAAAATGTGGAATTTCTACACCATTTATTTGACTTGGATTTTCAAAACCTCCGGTCATACCACTGGCTCTGTAACCAATAGCAAGGCTGATCCATTTCGGAAATAAAGATTCTTTAGGGAGAAAAAGACTTGGATTGATGCTGGTCCAAATGGTGATTCCATTGTAGTTTTTTATAAATTTCTCAGGATAGGTGCTTCCAAGAAGATTGGGTCGATAGTTAGGTTCCTGAGTTGTTTGATAGGAATATTTGAGATGAATATATTGCTCTTGCCACAGCAATTGTTGAGCAGCAAATAAAGATGTTCCTATTCCATTTGAAACAACATCACCCCACGAAAATCCCCATTCTTTTGAAAAACCATCAAATATTTCAAAACTGCTTTGAAAACCAAAACTGGCTACAGAAGACCAAAGTACAGCCTTTTTATTGTCCATGCCTGTCCATCTAAATATTTCATACGTATATCTACTGATAGAATAAGCCGCAAGCATATGGCTGGCTTTATCCATTTGCAACCATTCTTGATTGTCATTAAAAGAATGGAATCTACTGGTAGGATAATCTTTATACCAAGCCGAATAGAGTGTTATCATAGAGCATGCATAAACTCCAGAGAATGCTGCAGCAACAGGAATAATTCTGTTTTTCATAATACTGTCAGGATAGACAGTTTGAGTGCTTTCGGAAAAACTTGAAATATTTGTGCTGTTTCCAAAAGAATAACACAAAAGACAAAGAATAAAAATGCTTGCCTTTATTTTTTTCATTTATTATTGGAAACGAGCAATGATATTTTCAATAATAGTCTTTTTCTCAACAAGCATTTCTTGATTTTTTGCTTCCAAAATGAGTCTTAAATAAGGCTCTGTATTGGATGGGCGAATGTTGAACCACCAATCTTTAAACTCAATGCGGTAGCCGTCAAAATCATGTTTTGCAGTGGGTTCTTCATTTGTAATAAAGTGATTTACAACAGCTTCCATGGCATCGGTTTTGTTTTGAATGGTGAAGTTCAGTTCGCCGGAATTGGCATATTTGTCAATGTCACTAATGAGTTGCGACAATGTTTTTCCTCTCTTCTTTGCTTTTGAAAGAATATTTAGGATAAGAATGGCTGCCAACATCCCAGAATCGGAATAGAAGAAATCACGGAAATAGTAGTGTCCGGCAAGTTCGCCACCAAAAATTCCATCAATTTCCCGGAGTTTTAATGCTGCAAAGGCTCTTCCAACGCGCCACATGAACGTTTTACTGCCCAGCGATTCGATGTGTTCGCTTACTGATTTTGAAGTCCTAATGTCTTGGATAACCCATCCCTTTTCTTGTTTTTCAATGAGAAAATAATCGGCTAAAACAGCAATCATTAAGTCGGGGTGGATAAATTTCCCTTTTTCGTCAACAAACATTACTCTGTCGGCATCTCCGTCGAAAATAACACCAATATCAGATTTGTTATTTAGCACTATTTTTTTTAAATCCTCAACATTTTCTTCCTCTAAAGGATTGGGTTCATGATTTGGAAAAGTACCATCCAATTCGTCGTATAGATAGGAAACACTGTCGCCCCAAATATCTCTTACAAGCAAAGCAGCCATGCCGTTTGAGCAATCTATGGTAATATTTAAATTAGAAATGTCTTTGGTGTATTTTTTTAAAAACTGGATGTATTCTTCTTTTACTTGATGTGGAATTATTTTTCCTTTCACTTCAGCAAGCTCGATTTTGTCATTTTTAACACGCTCCTCAAGCTCTTTAAGTCCTGTGTCATAGCCAACAGGAAGGGCATTGCTTCGGGAAATTTTTAATCCATTATGATCTTTTGGATTATGAGAAGCGGTAATTTGTACCGACGCATCAAACTTGTGCTGAGCCGTAAAATAATATACCATGGGAGTTGTCGAAATGCCCATGTCGTACACGTCTGCTCCGCTGTCGGTAATGCCATCCGTAAGAGCTTTGAATATTTCGGGGGATGAGGTTCTAACATCTCTGCCAACAAGCACTTTGTTTGCTTTTAATAATTTTGGCAAGAAAAACCCGATTTTGTAAACGTCTTCTTTGTTGAAATCTTTATTATAAACTCCTCGAATGTCATATGCTTTAAAGGCTCCCATAATTGCTTTTTTTTACAAACTTACAAAAAAATAAAAGATGTATTTACTTTATTTAAGATTATTATTCACTTTTATCGGAACAAAAACCATCCAAATAACGTTTAATGGTGTCTAATTAGTACTTGCATTAAAGTTAGTGTTTGAAAAGGAGATAAATTATACAAAACATTTTATATTATGATGATTTCTTTTACATAAATATTTTCTGTCTTGTTTTTTTACGAACCAAAATAAATATATAAATCAAAAAATGAGCGATTTCAGATCCATAAAACCCATGATATTCCCTTTGCAGGCTTTGCAAATTCCTGATATAGAGTCGACTGTTTTGAGCAACGGCGTTCGTCTTCAGATTTTGAAGGATATGCAAATGGAATTGATTCGTTTTGATATAAAGTTTTCAGCAGGTGTTCGTTATCAAACAAAAATGTTTTTAGCTAGTTTTACTGCTAAAATGTTGTTTGAAGGAACCCGAAAATACTCTTCCGAGGAGATTTCAGAAATGTTTGATTCAAAAGGAGCTTATTATGGCGTTTCGCCCGAATTAGACCATGTAAATGTGGTTTTTTATATTCCAAAAATATTTTTCGAAGACCTTTTGCCGATTATCAGTGAAGTGCTTTTCGATGCTGTGTTTCCAGAGGATGATCTGATTAAACTTCAAAAGAAAGAGAAGATGAGTTTACGGGTTAACATGACAAAGTCGTCTGTTCTGGCTCGTTTTCATTTTAGGAATGTTCTTTTTGGCGACCATCATCCCTATGGATTGTTTCCTGTTTTGGAAAACATTCAAAATATAAGCAAAGATGATTTATCTCAATTTCATCATGAATTTTATATGCAAAACCCCTTTAAACTCTATTTGACGGGTGCTGTTGATGATGAAATTAAAAGAGCCGTCGAAAGAAGTTTTGGAAATGTTCAAGTAAAAAAAGATGCTGTCAAAGAAAAAGAGATGTTCTTCGAAACCAAGTCCGATGTTGATGTGGTATTGCCCGATGCAGTGCAACGTTCTCTTCGCTTAGGCCAACTTACTGTTCATCGCACACATCCTGATTTTGTCGATTTGGGAGTATTGTCTACTGTTTTAGGAGGGTATTTTGGTTCACGCCTGATGACCAATGTTCGTGAAGAGAAGGGCTACACATACGGCATTGGTTCTTCTATTGTGAGTTTGCAGGATGCTTCCTATCTGGCTGTTTATTCAGATGTAGGTAAAGATGTTTGGGAATTAGCATTGAAAGAGATTATTTTAGAAATGGAACGTTTATGTAATGAAAAAGTTGAGCATGAAGAGCTCGAAAGAGTGAAGCAATACATTGCTGGTTCGATGTTTAGAAGCATGGATGGAGCGGTAAATATGATTGAAAAATTTATTGATTTGGATAATTATGGTTTGTCGTTTGATTTTTTGCAAAAGCAAATGGAATCGGTTCATGCCATTGATGAAGAACGTTTGCAAACTTTGGCTCAGAAATATCTAAAACCTGCTGATTTTGTGAAAGTCGTAGTAGGTTAAATACGAATTATTTAATAAAAGCGTTACGATTTATAATATGATAAATATATGAGGTGGTTTTGCTTACTAGTTATCGGGTTTGTTTTTCCGTCTGTTGTGTTTTCAATATCAACGGTGGACTTGAAATGTCTATCGGTAGATGATGGCGGAAATGTGACTTTGACATGGACACCCATTGTTGCTAATCCTGACTTTGTTCGCTATGAAGTTTATTCATCGTTAAATGTTGCGGGACCCTATGTTTTTTTGCAAGCCATTCCCAATATAAATCAAAGTTCGTATGTTCATAATGGTGCTGGAGCTGATTTTGTTCGAGTATATTACTTCGTAAAAAGTATTGGAACATCCACCGAAAGCACTTCGGATACCTTGTCCACCATTTTATTGACTTTGACCAATTCGGGAAATGGAAATGCAAACCTTTCATGGAACAGTCCTGGAAATAATTTTCCACCAGCTACTGCCGGTTATTATAAAATTGAAAGAGCCTTTGAAGGCAACCCGATGTCGCTTTACGACTCATCTAATGTTTTGACATATGCAGATACCATTGCTTTGTGTTCGGCACAATTGCATTACAGGGTTTATTATCAAAATACGTCTTGTATTTCTGCTTCTGCTTCAAAAGAAGATTTTTTTAGAGATTTGATGCCGCCTGCCATTCCCAGATTGGACAGTGTTAGTGTTTCTCCTGCTGACGGGAGTGTGCAAATTGGTTGGCAAGCCTCCAGTTCTATGGATACGGATGGCTACTTATTGTATAGATTTGGCGGAGGAATTTGGTCGATTTTGGATACTATTTGGGGAATAAACAACACTTTTTATAATTATAATGAAGTAGATATTGTGAATCAAACTTTTTCATATCGCATTGCTGCTTTGGACTCTTGTTTAAATGCCAGTCCCTTGGGAGATATTCAAACTTCTTTGTTGCTTCAATATGCTGTAAATCAGTGTGCATCATCCGTAAACTTACAATGGAATTTGTATGAAAATATGCCCGGAGGAATTCAAGAGTATTTAATTTATGTGAGCCGCAATGGGACTGATTTTGAAATCGAATCGACCGTTACTGGAACTCAAAATTCTTTTGTGCTGGAATCTTTGGTAGATGGTTTTGAATATTGTATTTATGTAAAAGCAAAATCCACTTTGGGAATTACCGCTTCTTCTCCTATTATTTGCTTTAATTTTGATGCCCATTCGACACCGGAAGATTTATTTATTCGCTATGTGGATGTAAATGATAATGAACAAATTGATGTGGGCGTTTATGTTGATAATACCATCTCTTTTACTTCATTAAAATTATGGCGATACAATGAAGATGGCGGTTACGATTTTTTGTCGGAACAGGCATACAATGGTAGCGATTTTTACCAGTTTACGGATGGAAATGTGCAAACAGAGCGAATGCGATATTTCTATAAAATATCGCTGGTCGATATTTGTGGATTTGAGATGCCGAAAACGGACTCTGTAGGCTCTATTTTGCTCACCGGAATTGCTTTGGAAAGTTTGATTAATGAATTGCTGTGGTCAGAGTATTTTGGTTATCAAGGAGGTGTTCAGAGTTATGAAATATTTAGAGCAACCGCTCTGGATGGCTTTTTTACTCATGCTGATATAGTTTCTGAATTAACTTTTTTATATCAAGATGATGTTTTTCCATTGAGTCATACGGGAGCAAAATTTTCGTATTATGTTGCAGCCATTCAAGATGCAAATAGCTTTGGACACACGGCACAAAGTCGATCTAATAGAGTAACTCTTCATCAGTCGCCAAATACATTTATTCCCAATGCCTTTACCCCAAAAATGCGAAATCCAATTTTTAAACCAGTTAATGCATTTGTAGATGCTTCGGATTATCATTTTTTTATTTATTCAAGAGATGGAACAGAGATTTTTAAAACCAACAATCCCAATATGGGATGGGATGGAACCTATAAAGGAAATAATGTGCAAGCTGGAATCTATGTTTATTTATTACGATATCAAAATGTTGACGGGAAGCAGTTTGATAAAAAGGGGACGGTGCTTTTGATTCGATAAAATGTTTTAGCAAAATATTTAGTAAAAAAACATGAATAGTCTGAAGTTATTTTTTATTTTTGCCTTAATTAGTTTGTAGAAGAACTATGGTTTAATTAGAAAAGAGCAAATAATAATAATAATGTAGTTTAGATATTTTCTTGCAATCATTAATTATATTAAAAGAAATCAAATATTTATAGTTATGAAAAGAGTTTTATTTACTGTTTTAAGTCTCGTTATTTCAATGGGGTTATTTTCTCAAAATAGATTGATGCATGCTTGGACTTTTGATGATTTGGAAGCAGCCGATCAAACATCTAAAGTAATCCCTTCTAATATAGGTGAAGCAAGCGAAGTGGCATACATTTATTTAGATGGAACCCATGGTTCGTCTGATTTTTTGTGTGCAGCAAGCGAAACACAGCTTACTGCATTTGGTGGAACCGATTTAAACGATCCCCGAACGACTCCCGATGCTGGTAATTCATTGGCATTGGTAAATTCATCTGCCAATGGGTATCACATGGTTTTGAAATTTTCGATGAAAGGACTTAAAAATGCAACATTATCATTTGCTACTAGTGGCACCGCTTCGGGCTTTAATACACACCAATGGGCTTGGAGTACGAATGGTACTGTTTTTACTGATTTTGGTGTGAGTACAGTCAATACCACAACTTCGTTTACCATTCAGAATTTGCCGCTTTCTGCCCTAAGTGATATTAATAATGCAGATTCTGTTTTTCTTCGTTTAACCATAAATGGAGCAAGTGACGTTGGCGGAAATAATCGTTTTGATAATATTTTAATCCATGCCGAAAATTATTACGATTTAAGTGTTTTGGAAGTGATCAGTCCCGAAAATGCTATTTGTGGAACATTAAATGATCCAGTAATGGTGAAGATAAAGAACAATAGCATATATCCCATTACTGATGCTAGTTTGTTTGCTTTAATAACATTTCCAGACTTAAGTACTGAACTGTTAGAAATGACTGTTAATTCCATTAATCCAATGCAGGAATTAAACTTATCCTTAGGAAATATTTCGACTTTATATCCTGGTGTTTATAAGATTAAAGCTTATATCGATTATGAATTTGATGACAATAATTCAAATGATACAATAAATTATCAATTTGTAATTGCTGATATTTTTTCAATTCCATTTTTGTCTGAAATTGATGATTATGCAGAAGATGGTTTTTGGGTAAAAAATGGTTTTGCGTATGTTGCAGAAAACGCGCAAAATAATAGTAGTAGACTGCTCTCTGCTGAAGTAGATGATGTTCAAAATCAAGCTTCATTTTACAATGCTAATATTTTTGACACTCTTCATTTTCACACTCATTTGATTTTTGATTGCCGAATTGTTCAACCGGATTATTCGACAGCTTATGAAATGGGAGAAGAGGATAGTTTAAATCTTTTTATCAGTACTGATTGTGGAAATACATTTTCTTTGTTTCATTCAATAAATATTGAAAATCAAGTTGTTGGTAGCGAATTTAGAAGAGTTGCTATTCCTTTAAATGCATTTATAGGGAATAAAGCAATCTTTAGATGGGAAGTAAGCACTGTAGATAGTAATTTTGTAGTTCAAATTGATGATATTGAAGTTAGAAATGGCGATTTATGGGATATGGCCTCCGTTTCAAAAGTCTTTCCCGTCAATTTACCGTGTGGAAGTTTAACAGATACCCTTCGTGCTGTTTTTCAAAATGTTGGTGATGGTTATGTGACGAATATTCCAGTTGCAGTTCAAGTTTTCCGCCCAAGTCCAATTATGCCTCCCATTGTAACTTATAATGATACCATTCATCAAGTTTTAGCTCCAGGTCAACAAATCGAATTTACTTTTTCAGAAACCATTAATACGACTGTTGCCGGAAAATATACATTCATGTTTAGGGTATCTCATCCGTATGATACGGTGGCTACTTTGGGACACAATGCCAATAATGTTATTTTTGATAGTGTGCGTACGGTAGGTCCAGTTGTTGTTCCTTATTATCAGGGCTTTGAGTCAGAATCTTATCTTGATAATTGGGAATCTGATGCTTCTTTTGATTTGTCGAATGAGTTGATTTATGCCGATTTTTCAGCTTCTAAAAACAATGCTTATTTACAATCAAATAAACGATTGGGACCTATTGCTTCTGGTCATTCCCTGTTTTTTGATTATATATATACAATGATAGATGGAACAGCGGTTCAAATGGGATTGCAAGATTCTATTTCTGTATGGATTTCGGATGATTGTGCTATAACATACGAATTGCTTCATGTTATTTCTGCAAGCAATCATACCGTTTCAAATGCCATGACAAGAGTTCAATTGCCTTTGGTTGATTATGTGGGCTCAAATATTGTAGTTCGCTTTGAAATGCATTCTAATACTATTGACTCACGAATTAAATTGGATGAGATTTATATTGATGGATTGCCTGATATCAGTATCCCTGGAAATTATATTGTTAATGTTTGCGAAGGAAATACGCATAATATTACAGTAAATGGTTCATCAAGTTTTCAATATAAATGGTTTGAAGGCAGCAGCCCTTTGGTTTCTTTGGGAACAGAACAGCATTTAGAAGTGAATCAATCCGGAATATATCATGTAGTGGCAACAAATGGAGTGGGTTTAACGGCTCAGGACTCGGTTCAAATCAATATTATTCCATTGCCAGATGTAGAATTGAATTTGCCTTTGGAACAAAAAACCTTGTGTCCAAATGCTGCTTTTATTTATTTGTCTGGAAACAGTCCTGTCGGAGGAACTTTTTCGGGTTCAGGAGTAAGTGTGAATCGCTTTTATCCAGAGAATGCTGGAGTGGGAATTCACGTAATTACGTACACAGTTACTCAAAACTCTTGTACCAACACTGCAACAGATACCATCGAAGTTTTTCCAGTAACTTCCGTAATATTTTCTGGTTTGTCTGATTTGTGCTTAAATGAATCTGCCCTTGTTTTATCCCAAGGATTCCCAACGGGCGGAACGTACTCAGGCATTGGTGTAAGTGGAAATGAATTTAACCCACAAACAGCTGGAGTAAATACTCATTTGATTACCTATTCTTATACAGATGATAATAATTGCATATTCACCGCGGTCGATACCATTGTTGTGAAGCCTTTACCAAATGCATTTGCCGGAAATAATACCGCTATTTGTCAAGGAGATCACACAACCTTGGTTGCCAGTGGAGGTGCTCATTATCTTTGGAATACACAACAGAATACCAATGCGATAGTTGTAAGTCCATCGCAAACAACAACTTATACGGTTACGGTAACCGGTATGAATGGCTGTACCAATACATCTTCTGTAACAGTTACGGTGAACGAATACCCAGTGGCAACTTTTGTTTTGCCCGAAGATACCGTTTGTTTGCAAACTGCTGCTTTTGAATTAAGCGGAGGTTCAGGAACACCAGCCGGAGGAACAGGAAGCTATTCCGGAACTGGAGTTAGTGGTTCTTGGTTTAATCCAGCTATTGGATTAGGACCGTATGCGATTCGTTATACTTATTCTTTAAATGGTTGCGATTCTTCTATTACCCGATTTATTACGGTGGTGAATTGTACCGGTATTGATGAAAATTCTGATTTAAGCCAAATCGTAGTATTACCCAATCCTGCGGATGAAAGTTTTAGTATTTTATTTTCCGAATTGATTAAAAATGCTAATATTGTCATTTATGATGTGAGTGGACGGAAAGTATTTGAAACCGAACAAATGATTAATGAATCGAAAAAGCTTGATATAAATTCTTCTGCTTGGACTTCTGGAGTTTATTTTATCCAAGTTCAAAGTGGAAACAGAAGCCATTATCAGAAATTAATTAAAAGATAGTTTTTTATCAGAAATAATTTCAGAATAAGTACTTTCAGAGCAAGAGAGGAGTGAGGCAAAAGATTGCTTTACTCCTCTCTTTTTTTATTTTACAGATTCCTCATTCCACTCCGTTGTATTACCAATGACACACAGAGTCATTCCGAACTTGTTTCCAGTCATTCCGAACTTGTTTCGGAATCTCTCTTTTGTTGTTGTGGTTGAGTAGCCCCTAGCCCTGTTCATTGTCATTCTGAATGAAGCGAAGAATCTGTTTTCTTTTATCGGACAACAATAATTTTGATTATTTCTTTTTAGGATCGCTGTAAAAT
The DNA here is from genome assembly GCA_028684405.1 of Bacteroidales bacterium. Taxonomy (GTDB): domain Bacteria; phylum Bacteroidota; class Bacteroidia; order Bacteroidales; family WCHB1-69; genus JAQUGA01. Next base: position 15,857 of record JAQUGA010000003.1, read on the forward strand.
TCATCTACATAGTGTAAAATCATTATTATTCATTTTTCTGCATAGATAATCGACTTTTTATCGATTATCTATGTAAATTGTAGTATATTTGTGGTCTAAAAAAGAAAAAATGGAACAATTAAAGGGTTTTGGAATAGTTCCTTTTGCCAAAGGAGCCTTGTTTAATATGTTGCGAACATATAAATCGCCTAATGATAAGGTGTCGGCTTTGATTGAAAATGGAGACATTATTTCGTTGAAAAATGGTCTTTATGTTGTTTCCGAAAAACACAGAAGCGAAAAACTTATTATTGAACTTATTGCAAATCAAATTTATGGTCCTTCCTATGTTTCATTGGATTCTGCCTTGGCATACTACGGATTAATTCCCGAAAAAGTCAGTGTTGTAAGTTCTATTTGTTCAAAGAGGTCAAGAAAATTCAAGAACTCTTTAGGACATTTTTATTATTTTTCAGCCAAACCTGACTATTTTGAAATAGGAGTGAATAGCATCAGTATAGATAATAGACATCATTTTCTCATGGCTTCTATTGAAAAGGCAATTTGTGATAAAATTATTTTTACACAGAATCTAAACATTGTGTCTATCAAATCTATGGAATTATTCTTAGTTGAGAATCTCAGATTTGACTTTTCGGGTATTCAAGAGTTTGATTTTAGCATTATTGAAAAATGTATTGAATGTGGTATAAAAACAAAAGCACTAACTTTATTGTTGAAATATTTTAAAACTATAATTTAAAATGGAAGTATTTGATCAAATGTTATCTCGATATAATCTGCAAACAGATGCTGATGTATATAATGCGACGAGAGAAATAATGCAAGAGATTACTTTAGCGGGCTTGTATAGAGGTGGTTTCTTTAATAAAGCTGCGTTTTATGGCGGAACTTGTTTGAGGATATTTTATAAGTTAGATCGTTTTTCAGAAGATTTGGATTTTTCTTTATTGCAAAGTGATTTGGATTTTAAATTTGAACCTTATTTTAAATCAGTTATTGCTGAGTTTGCAGCTCTAGGAATAGATGTAGAGATAGCTCAAAAGCAAAAAACACATGTAAGCAATATTGAATCTGCATTTTTAAAACAAACAACCCCAATTTATACTTTACAAATTCATGATAAAAAGAAAATTAAAATTAAGTTTGAAGTGGATACAAATCCGCCCATGGGTTTTGAAATCGAAAATAAATTGTTGTTGCAACCTTTTTCTTTTTATGTAAGTTGTTTTACTTTGTCGGATTTGTTTGCTGGTAAAATGCATGCCTTGCTTTTTAGACAGTGGAAGAGTCGTGTGAAAGGACGTGATTGGTATGATTTTGAATGGTATGTGCGGAATCGTGTGAAACTTAATTTATCGCATTTTGCTGAAAGAGCTTTTCAAAGTAAACATATTTTTAAAAATAGCTTGAATAGAGAAGATTTTATGCAAATGTTAAATGAAAAAATGGAAACAGTTGATTTTAAAAGTGCTGCTAATGAAGTGTCAGTATTTATTAAAAATCCATCTGTAACGGATATTTGGTCAAAAGATTATTTTACGCAATTGGCAGAAATGATTGAATTTAAAGAAATCTCGTAGACTATTGGTTTTTAGGATAACCATTTGTTTCCCAATAATAGAGATGGTTGGTTTTGTTTAGTGAAGCCCTTCATGATGTTTTTTTCTGTCAAAATAACATTCAAGACCTTGGTTGTTGTGACATTGTGTCAGTTCTTTTATTTTTCCTAAAAGATAAGTCATTGATAGTTAATATGTTAGTTTTTGTCCTTGTTTTTAGGATGGGTTTTTGATAAGGTAATAATCAAAAAAAAAACACAATATTATGAATTTTGATAAATTTACCACAAAGTCTCAAGAAATCATTCAAGAGGCTCAAATTTTAGCTTTGACTCATCAGCACCAGCAAATTGAGCCCACGCATATCATGTTGGCTATGCTGGCAAAAGATGAGAATGTAATACCTTTTTTATTAAAAAAATCGAATATTAATCCAGCTGTTTTTCGACAGCTACTAGAAAAACAATTGACTTCGTTTCCAAAAGTAAGTGGAGGAAGTTCGCAATATTTATCTAGTAATTCCAATAAGGTTTTACAGAAAGCTTTGTCGTTGATGACCGAAATGGGGGATGAATTTGTGTCGGTGGAACATCTGTTATTGGGAATTTTTGATTCAGGAGATGTCGTTGCAAAAATGTTGAAGGATCAAGGAATGAATTTAGCAGGTTTGAAAGCGGCCATTACCGAAATGCGAAAGGGAAGTAGGGTAGACTCACAATCGGCAGACGAAAATTATAATTCTTTAAATAAATACGCTCGAAATTTGAACGACATGGCAGCACTTGGAAAACTAGATCCAGTGATTGGTCGGGATGATGAAATTCGAAGATTGTTGCAAATTTTAACGCGTCGTACCAAAAATAATCCCATTCTGATTGGCGAACCGGGCGTTGGAAAAACAGCCATTGCCGAAGGTTTAGCCCATCGGATTATCAGTGGCGATGTGCCCGAAAACTTGAAATCAAAACAGTTGTATTCTTTGGATATGGGATCTTTGATTGCAGGTGCAAAATACAAAGGCGAATTTGAAGAACGTTTGAAAAGCGTTATCAAAGAGGTGATGAGTTCCGATGGAGAAGTTATTTTGTTTATTGATGAAATTCACACCTTGGTGGGCGCAGGCGCTTCTGAAGGAGCGATGGATGCCGCAAACATACTAAAGCCAGCTTTGGCTCGTGGCGATTTGAGAGCGATAGGAGCCACTACACTAAAGGAATATCAAAAATACTTTGAAAATGATAAAGCACTGGAGCGTCGTTTTCAAGTGGTTATGGTTGATGAACCCGACCGCCTAAGTGCGATTTCAATTCTTCGTGGATTGAAAGAAAAATATGAAAATCATCATCAAGTGCGTATTAAAGATGAAGCCATTATTGCGGCGGTAGATTTGTCGCAACGCTATATTTCCGATCGTTTTTTACCCGATAAAGCCATCGACTTGATTGATGAATCTGCGGCAAAATTGCGTCTGGAAATCAATTCATTGCCCGAGGAACTGGATGAGATTGAACGTCGAATCCGACAACTTGAAATTGAACGAGAAGCCATTAAACGCGAAAATGATGAACCCAAACTAGAAGCCTTAAACATTGAAATTTCTCAATTGTCAGAAAAAAGAAATGAGCTTCGTGCAAAATGGCAGTCAGAAAGAGATATTATTAATGAGATACAAAATAGAAAACGAGAAATTGAGCAGTTTAAGCTCGAAGCAGAACAAGCCGAACGCAACGGGAATTATGGACTTGTAGCAGAATTACGCTATGGGAAAATACGGACTGCCGAAACCGATATCGAAACCATGAAGCAGAAACTTACCGAAGTTCAGAAAGATAGTGCGATGGTAAACGAAGAGGTGGGAACCGATGAAATTGCGGAAATTGTGGCTCGTTGGACAGGAATCCCGGTGGCTAGAATGTTGCAAAGTGAAATAGAAAAACTTTTGCATCTCGAAGAAGAGTTGCACAAAAGAGTGGTGGGACAGGATGAAGCCATTGAAGCCATCGCCAACTCAATTCGTCGCAGTCGTGCAGGATTGCAGGACAACAAACGCCCCATTGGTTCGTTTATCTTTTTGGGAACCACAGGTGTGGGAAAAACGGAACTGGCAAAAGCTTTGGCCGAATATCTTTTCAATTCCGAAAATGCCTTGGTCAGAATCGATATGAGCGAATATCAGGAACGTCATTCCGTTTCACGCCTAATTGGTGCGCCTCCGGGCTATGTTGGATACGACGAAGGCGGACAATTGACCGAAAAAGTGCGAAGAAAACCCTATTCGGTTATATTGCTCGATGAAATAGAAAAAGCACATCCCGACGTCTTTAATATTTTATTGCAAGTGCTTGATGATGGACGTTTGACAGACAATAAAGGAAGAATTGCCGATTTTAAAAACACAATTATTATTATGACTTCCAATATGGGAGCTTCCGAAATTCAGGAAAATTTTAAAGATTTGGACGATTATAATAATGAGCAAGTATTATACAGAACCAAAGAAGAGGTGATGGAAATTGTTCGTCGCACTTTACGACCCGAATTTTTGAATCGTATTGATGAAATAATTATGTTCAAACCATTGAGTAGAGACGAAATCAGGGAGATTGTAAAAATACAGTTTGATCACTTGAATACCATGTTAAAAGAAAATGATATTGAACTGGAAATGACCGATTATGCAATGGATAAATTGTCCGAGTTAGGATACCAGCCGCAGTATGGGGCACGTCCACTAAAGCGAGTTTTTCAAAAAGAAGTACTCAACAAACTTTCAAAAATGATACTTGCTGGGAAAATCGACAAAAACAAAATAACGATATTGGACGTGATTGATGATTTGTTTGTTTTTTACAGCAGAAATTAATCTTTTTTTGGGTAAATAAACAAATAAAACAGTATTGTGTCCTAATATTTCGATGGTTTTATGTAAATTTGCTCGCTACGAACGCATAGAAAAGAATGAATTTATCTATTGAAAACATTTTATTGGTTGGATCACTGCTTTTAATAATTAGCATTGTCGCCGGTAAAGCTTCGTTTCGTTTTGGCGTTCCCATCTTGGTTTTATTTCTGGGTATTGGGATGTTGGCGGGTTCCGAAGGAATTGGCGGAATTCGTTTTAGTGATTTTCGGATTGCCCAATTTATTGGAATTGTCTCTTTAAGTGTTATATTATTCTCGGGAGGATTGGATACGGATTGGAAATCCGTGAAGCCAATTATGTGGATTGGCTTTTCCTTATCCACCTTCGGGGTATTGTTAACAGCTGTTTCTCTGGGCTTGTTTGTCTACTGGGTTACTGATTTTACAATATACGAAGCTTTGCTTTTGGGATCTATTGTCTCGTCTACGGATGCCGCCGCCGTCTTTTCAATTCTAAGATCAAAAAAACTAGCTCTGAAAAGTAATTTACGACCTACTTTAGAGTTTGAAAGTGGAAGCAACGACCCCATGGCGTATGTATTGACAATTTCATTTTTAAGTTTAATTGTTCAACCTGATTTGAGTTTTTGGACTGTTATACCGCTTTTTGCACAACAAATGTTTTTGGGTGGAGTGCTGGGTTTCTTCTTTGGTTGGCTCAGTAAAACCGTGGTAAATAAAATTTCGCTCGATTACGAAGGATTATATCCGATTTTGGTCATGGCACTGATGTTTGTAATATTTGCTGGAACCGATTACGTGGGTGGAAACGGGTTTTTAGCTGTATACATTTCTGGTGTTTATGTTGGGAATCATGAGTTGTTACATAAAAAAGCCATTCTTAAATTTTTTGACGGTTCAGCTTGGCTGATGCAAATTGTATTATTTTTAACTCTTGGATTATTGGTGAATCCTTCACAAATTGTAGCAGTGAGCGGAGTTGGGATGCTAATTGCAGTGTTTTTAATGCTTATTGCTAGGCCGGTCAGTGTTTTCATTAGTTTAATCCCATTTAAAATGAAATTAAGGAGAAGGCTCTATATTTCATGGGTTGGGCTCAGAGGTGCGGTTCCCATTGTTTTTGCAACCTATCCTTTGTTGGCAGGCATCGAAAAAGCAGACATGATTTTTAATATTGTATTTTTCATTTCACTTACCTCTGTATTAATCCAAGGTTCCACCATCTCTTTGTTTGCTAAATGGTTCCGTGTAGCTTTGCCATACAAAGTTAAAAAACGTTCGGCAGTAGATTTGTTTATGTCGGAATATGCAGAAAATCAAATGATTGAGATTGAAGTGCCAAGCAGCTCTTTTCCAGTGGGTAGAAAAATAGTTGATTTGAATTTTCCTAAAAATTCAAGCATTGCTTTAATTAACCGTAAAAATGCCTTTTTCTCGCCACAAGGCTCAACAATAATTCAAGAAGATGATAGATTAATTGTTTTATTTGAAAATCAAAGTTGTTTGGCTAAGGTTTATGAAAGTTTGAAAATAACTGAAAAAGAGTTGACTTAATAGAGTTGATCTTATATATTTCTTTAAAACTTTCGATGAAAAACTAAAAACAAATTCCATATTTTGCGAATCAGATCCCAAAATAAGTATGAAATTTGCGATTTGATGTTTGTTCTTTAATTTATTCTTTTGAAATTTTAGTCACTTTAAAATGTGAAATAGAATTGTTTTCAATGATAGAGATAATGTACAATCCGTTTGAATAATTTTCCATTGAAATGTATTCTTTTTTAGAGCAAGTTTTTTCTGTTTTAATCATTTTTCCTTCTGTCGAAAATAGAAAATATTGATAATTTTTCTGTTCTGGATTTTGAATGAAAAAACCATTGAAGAATGGATTGGGTGAAGGTTTTATCTTTTCAAAATCAATGTTTTGTATTTGAGAAGTCAAAATGTTTATTTCCTTTTGAATGCTTATTGTATCGCAATTGTTTTGCAGCAAAACGCTCACTATATAAATTCCTGTATCAGCATATTGATGACTTGGATTTTCTTCGGAAGAACTATTTCCATCCCCAAAATCCCACAAATATTGAATCGCTCCATTGCCATTAAAGCTAAAGGTGCAGTTTTGATGGGTGCAATTTGCTTCGATTTCACCTTGCATTATTTCGAATGGAACCAGATGCAAAGTATCGCTATTTAGTGTGCAATGAAGATACTGCTGCTGGGCATAAAATGTTCCGGGAGCAGTTGTTACATGATTTTGCGAAAAACTAGAGTCTTGCCAAAGTGCTTCTTCTCCAGATAAAGTTTGAATGTTTATTTCTTCAATGTCAGGACATAGCATCAATGTTCCCGAAGGGGTAATGTTTGGATTTAGATCAAGAATTTCAACGCTCAAAGCTTTATTCATGCTGTAACAATATCTTCCGATTTTCCAGTTGTAAAAATAGTAGTAAACCGATAGTGGATTGTCGGCAGAACTGCTATCAATGCTGATAATATCATCAATTTGGTATGGATAATTTACAGAATCTGTATTGGCAAAGAATTTTGCAAAAGTGGGTCCACAAAGTCGATATCGTTTGTTCTTGGGAACATTGAAATCAAGCTGGATTTGATTCATTCCAACGGTGAAATTATGAATTTTTGAACTTAATAGATTTCCAATCGAATCGTGCAATTCAATTGTTTTGTTACCACTTGCATTGCTATATACATTGACCGATTCTAAAACGACATCTTCAAAGCTTTGAAAAACCAAATAGTGTTTTTTGTTGGTATGGATAAAACCGCCATTACCGCTCTTATCGGGTTTCCCGAGAGAATTGCCCGAAAATAAGTTTTTAGTTTTGGGATAGAATTCTGTATTTTGGCTTATGTTATTAACAATCAGCGTGTTGCCGCTATCAAGGATGTTTTGAAATTCATCCAACCAATAAATGGTTTGTGAAGCTTGAGCAGAAAGAGTGAGCATTCCTGCTTGGCAAAGAAGCGTGTCAGAATAAATGGGAGAACTTGGTGTGTGCGAAACGATGAGGTTTTCTTTGGTAATAGAATCGCTTCCCAATTGATTTTGAACTTTAAGTTTAATACTAAAAATGCCACTTTCTGTATAAGTATGAGTTGGATTTTGTTCGGTGGAAAAAGTTCCGTCTCCAAAATCCCAAAAATGGCTTTCTGGAAGGTGCTGACTTTCGTCTGTAAAGTGAATGGCATTGTTGCAAGCAAAACTGTTTGAAATACTAAAGTCAGCAACCGGAACTTCAATTCCCGATTGGCAGTGCCAAATAAGTTGATGGCGAAGAGGTCGTTTGTTTTTTCCGGTGATGGTTAGAATAGCACTTTCGCCATAATTTGGGTTGAAATTTAGGCTGAGAGTATCATTTATGATGATTCCACCGCTGATCCATTCTTGGTTTTTGGTGATGGAAGCGTAACAGTCGATGCAGTTTTGTGTTTGGATAAAATAGCTTCCACTATTGCAAAAAACGGTATCGCTGATTTGAACTTCAATTTCTTGTGGTTCAGAATTATAGAAAGTGACGGCTGGATCTCCGAAAAAGTGCATTACTTGGTTGGAATGTTGATTGAATCCCCAGTGCAGTGTTTTATATATAAGCGCGTGAATAAGCACATCTCCGGCTTTGTTTTGAGCCAAAGCGTTGTCTAGGTCAGGATTAGCAGTTCCGCCACTTCCGGTAAAAATAGCTGGCAATCCAGGACTGTTCCAAAACCCATCTATAATTCCCATCGAGAATGCGTCGTTGTAGCCACTGTAGCTAAATGAAGCTGGTGCAAAAATGCCAAATGCTCCTCCGGTAGAACTTCGCAACATTTTTTCGGCAAAGCATTCGGTTTGGTAAAATTCACCGCTGTGGCAATTGATACTCAGTACCAAAGGCAGATAATTGAGATTGAAAATATATTGAATTTGATCGCTCACCATTTGTGGATGAGCCCATCCGATGGCATTGGAATATCCGTGATCACGATGAAAAAAATACATTCTTCCATAATTCATCGCACTTAGCATATCCGAAGTATTTCCGCTCCATTCGAAAATGGGACGCAATAAATCTGGCGGAAGTGCTTCTCCGGCAGCGTAAATGCCATTGTTCCAGTTTTGAGGATTGACTTCCGCTGGCGTTTCATAAATGCGGTCGATACTGAGTCCAAAATGGCTGCTCAGATAGTTTCGGATATCTTCTGAAGTCTGCACAAAGCGTCGGTCGTCGAAGCCGTCTAAATCATCGTCCTGAAAGTAGGTGCAATGGGCTGCTTTTTGGTAAAATTCGGAGTTTTGAGTAGGATTTCTTTCGTAGCGAATAAGTTTGCGAATTACATTGTTGGCTTCTGTTGAACTCGAAACGCTGATTCTGCCATAAGCGATATCAGGAAAAAAGTCGGTAGGTCCACCCATGCATACATGCAGCAAATCGCTGGCAAAAGTTGCAGGAAGTGGGTCGGGAGCAATAATTTCAAATCCTGGGACTAAATTATGGTCGCCCAAAAAGCAAACATAATCAAGGCTGGCAACTGATTGATAGCGTTGCGAAATGCTGTCTTTTATCTGCCAAGCCGTCCAGTTGGGTTGAGATAAAATTTGCACCGAATAACCGCATTCTCTTTTCCATAATGCAAGGCTATCGGCAGCTTGAATGTAGTTGGGATGAGTAACAATGAGATATGGGACAAGATTTGAGCTTTTTGAACTTGAAAAACTTTCAAGTTGTTGTGGGTTGACAATCCATTTTTTTATTTTTGAAATAGTTTTGCTTTGATTATCAATATTTTGCTTATTTTTTTGCTGATCTTTTTGGAAATTTATGGTATAGCTAATCTCAGAATGGATTTTTGCTATTTTGCCGAAGGCATTGTATTGAATGGGATTGATTTGCAAAAGCAAAATTTGGTAACCTCGAAATTCTATAATGTGTTGTTTTTGAGCAATTTCAGCAGGAAACCATTCATCCGTTTTGGGATAATCTTGAAGTTCCTTGTAAGTTTTCTGGTGGATGCCTTCTGTATCAATATGTTGAGGTATAGATTTGGAGAGCAAAAGTCCTTTTTTTAGGCTGGATTTGCGACTGACAGAGCGAATTGAAAAGTGATGATTGGGTGGCACATAAATAGCATGATATAAAACTGGTAGCGAAGGAGTGCCTTCGAGATGGTTTTGATGGACGTTTTTTAGCCGGATAGTGGTGCTTTTATTTTCTGTTTTGAAAATAAAATCAGAAGAATCAAAGCTTATTTTGTGAGAGAATGAATTGTCTTTTTCTTGACAAAAAAGGCTTTGAAAAGGATGTAAAAGAAAAAGAAAAAACAGGACCATCACAAAAAGGGAATTGTTTCTTTTTGAAAGGTTTATGAATAGATTGTGAAGGTTCATCTGTTTGTACATTTGAACAAAAATACTTATTTTTTTGTGAAATTATTATTTTTAGCTTTAAAATGTTGTATGTTTGAGTGATGTGTTAAATAAATCTGTAAATTTGATTTTTAGAGATACTCCGTGAAATGATGAAAATTCTTATATTTATTTTCTTATTTATATTAAAATCAGGGAGTTGTTTTGATAATTCCCAAAGTGATAAGAATTTATTTATCGTTCAATCAAGCGAGCAAACAACTCAATCGTTTTCATTTTTTTTATCTGCAAGTGCCAGTGGAGCAGGGAAACAGCTGGATTTAATCCGTCAGATCGACCGCAGTAGTTTTATAATTAAAATTCTAAATTTATTTATTTTTCTACTTTTTTTGGCTGTTTTTCTTATTGGTGTTATTGCATTACGATATTTTATTCGAGCAAAAAGAGAGTTGGTTGAAAAGAATGAACAGATTGGTTTTTACAATAAAAAGCTAATTGAGAAAAATGCTCAGCTGCAAAAAGAGATTAAGAGGCGGATGGATGAGAGCATTTTTGAGATGAGCCAGCGAGAACTGGTTTTGGGTAGTTTGCAAGAATCCGATCAGAAGTTTAGCGCAACTTTTTATCATCATCCAGAAATGACTTTAATCTTCGATTTGCATACGGAAATAATTTTTGATGTGAATGAATCTTTTTTACAATATTTCAATATAGAAGTGGTTGATATTGTGGAGAAGAAAATTTCTGATTTAACTTTGGTACGCTCCGAAAATAGTTTGATCAATATTAAAGAAGAGTTGAAACAAAGAGGATTTGTAAAAGATTATCTTATAGAATTAAGTATTGCTGAAGCCAAAAAAGTGAGCTTAAGTATGAGTGCTTCCATCATTAATTTCGGACAAAGAGAATGCTGTTGTTTGTCTATTAGAGATATTTCTGCTTTGCATCAAGAGAATCTTCACTTGCTCAAATTTTTGAATCGCTATCATAAAGCAGCCCCCAATTTGAATGAATTTTTGTGGAGTATTGATTTGGATATGAAATTTGAATTTGTAAGCGAATCTGTTTTCTTTTTGCTAGGATATGCTCCTTCCGAAGTCGTTGGAATGTCTTATCTGGAGTTACTTTCGTCAAATTCACAAAAAATTATTCAGAAACAATTGAAGTTGATTCTAAGTAATGTAAATGAAGAAGTTGAAACCAGTCAAACAATTTTCGAAGAGCTGGAGTATGTGCATAAAGATGGAAGAAAGATAAATTATCTCTGTTGGGCAGAAGTGGTTTTCGATGGCAGCTATTTGCTTCGTATTGAGGGTGTTTCAAAAGATGTTTCGAGGATTCATGAGCTTGAAGCCGAAGTGATTACCAATCGGCATTATTATGGATCTATTTTAAATTCTTTAAATGACATTGTTTTTGTTTTTGACGAGAAGTTAAACTTGTCATTTATTTCGGATTCTATTCAGCGTTTTATTGGATATGATGTTGATGAGGTTATGAAAATGCCAATAAATAAATATTTGACAGAAAAATCAATTCAAAAACTAAACTCTCTGCCCTCGTTTTTGCAATTTAATACCATCAAGGGTGAAAGCGGAATTTTGGACGAGATAGATTATGAAATGGATTTTATTTCTAAAGATGGGATTTTAAGGACAACATATGTTCGTACCCGTTTGCTACTGGATGAAAAGTATCGTTTATTAGGCTACGTTTCTATTATGCGTGACATTACGCAGGAAAAAAAACTACAAGAGAAAAATAGGAAAAGTGAAATGTATTTCAAAAAACTATTTGACGAATCTCCTGTAATGATGTTGATTACAGATGAGTCGAATATGATTTTGGATGTTAATAAAACTCTTATTGAAATTGTCGGATATTCCATGTCTGATTTAAAACACTTGCATTTTGATGCTCTGATACAGCGCGACGAATCCTATTTAAGTAAACCCGAAGAAAAAGATATCCGTGCCGTTTTAAAGAAAATGAATGGCGAAAAGCTGAATGTTTTGATGAGTCCAGCCGACTTTACCGACCCCAATCAAAAACGGATGAATCTTTATGTTATTCGTGATGTTACAGAACATGTTCAGGCAGACAACTTAAGTGCAATTCGTGAAAATCAATACATTGCTATTGCCGAAACTTCTCCGAATATGTTGATTCGTTTTGATAAAACTATCTCTTGTACGTATGCGAATAGAGCCGTTGAAAAACAGTTCCAAATAAAAATAGAAGATGTCATTGGGAAAAAACCAAATCTTTTTATCTCTGATCAAATTGCGGCCAAATCTCTTTATGAAAGTTGCTTAAGTGCATTAATCGAAGAAAAGGAAGTAGCCAAAGACATAAAAGTGATGTTTGGAAACAAGGTTCGTGTCTACAACCTGAGAGTAATTCCCGAAGTAGATGCTGCCGGGTTCGTTAATTCAGTAATTTGCGTTATTGCAAATGTTACGGATTATGTCACTGCAATCGAAGATTTGGAAAAAAATATTCAACAAAAAGCATTCTTAAATCAAATTATTGCAGTTTGTAATAAAGCAACAAGCAATGAGAGTTTGCTGAAAAACTTGCATGATATTTTTCAATCTTTTCAACATGATTTGGGTTTTTCGGGTGTGTTGTTAGACGAAAATAACAAATTTCAAAATCTTATTTACTCTTCCTTATCGGAACAAGAGCAGCTTGATTTTCTGGATTTTATATTAAATCCACTTCGTTTTTTCGAAATAAAAAAGCACTTTCATACTGTGCTTAGCATAAATGAATTTTCGTTTTTGAGTTACAACATTCTTTTGAATGATAAAAAAAGAAGATTAGACATCCTTCCTTTGTTGTCGAAAAACCAAGTTTTGGGATTTGTTGCTTTCATCGACTTATCGGATGAGAAATTGAAGTGGTTGATGTCGGGTGTTGAACTCTTGATTGTTCGTGAAACGGGCTCGGCCGTTCATCGTATTTTGACCGAACAAAGACATTTTGAAAGCAACGAATCGTATCGTTTACTGGTTGAAGCTACCGACGATATGGTTTGGAGGGTTTGTAGAAATCTGAATTTTATGTTTGTCAGTTCCAAATCCAAACAATTGCTTGGTTATCTTCCCGATGAACTAATGAATGTCTCGTTTTCGTCTATTATTCATGAAGTTTATCGTGACCATTTTCAGCAATTTGTAGAACTTAATACAAAGAATCCAGAAATGTTCTCTTTTTATGATGTGCCCATGATTCACAAAATGGGACACATCGTAGCCGTTGAAATGCAAGGATATCCCGTTTTTGATAAAAACCACCAACTTATAGCCTATTCAGGCGTGCTTCGCGATATTGCTTTGCCAAAATTGAACGAAGAGCTCAGAAGAAGCAAGGAGGTAGCCGAAGGGATTTCCAAAATGAAACAAGAATTTTTGGACAATATTAGCCACGAAATACGTACACCTTTAAATGCTATTGTCGGGATTGCCGAAATTTTGAGTAAAAAGAAAATGGATGAGGAACAACGACAATTTATAGAGGCTATTAAGAAAAATGGAGGCACTTTGCTGAGCTTGATAAACAATGTTTTAGACTTGTCAAAAATTGATTCTGGAAAATTAAAACTGAATAGCGAACGTCTTGATATGGACGTATTGTTGAATGATTTGTTTGTAGCCTTTATGTCGCTTGCCAATTCCAAAGGCTTGAAACTCAATTTTGTAGTCGATCCGGCCTTGCCAAAATTTATCCAGATCGATGGATTGCGATTTAAGCAGGTGTTTTTGAATCTACTCTCCAACGCTGTGAAGTTTGCCGAAAAAGGATACATCCGCCTCGAAGTAATGACCTCTGAAGTGCTTTCTGGTAAATGCAATTTGATTATTAAATTTAAGGATACAGGTCCCGGTATTCCCAAAGAAGAGGTAGATTTGATTTGGGATCCTTTTGTGCAGTTAAAAAACAATAAGCAATTCAAACTCGGTGGAAGCGGATTGGGACTCGATATTACGAAAAAGATTGTAGAGTTGATGAAAGGCAGCATAACAGTGGAAAGTAAATTGAACCAAGAAACTTGTTTTACTGTATCCTTGCCCGATGTTCAAGTTGTCGATACGAAAGAGAAAAATCCCTCTGCTTATTTTACCACTTGTATTTTATTGGCTTTTTCGGAAGAAGATTCTATATTATTGTCCGAAATTGTGTTGCAAAATCAGCTCGTCTGCGATTGTTTAGTGTTCTCTTCGGTGGATGAAATTGGAGTAATACCCGAAAATGCTCTATTGCTGGTGGATGAGGACCTGTTTTATAGCAGTAGTAAAGATGAGTTTTTCTTGAGTTTTTCTGGAAAAATAATTGTTTTTGTGTCTCAACTGTCTTCCTACAAGACTTCACAATTGACTCATGTTCGTTGCTATTGCAAGTCTAGGTTTGCGATTGTTGATGCAGTTCGCCGATTGAAAGATATTAAACCAGCAGACGTCTTTTTGCAAAAAGAATTGTCTATTAATAACACCTCAACATCTATGAATCTTGATTTTGGGTACAATGAATTTTTTGATTTGCAAGCCGATCCCTTATGGGAAAAAGCAAGTTCGACCAATGCTATTAATGATATGGCTGAATTTTCGAATAGTTTACTTGAGTTTGCCGAGGAGAAAAGGATTGTTATTTTGAAAGATTATGCACAAAAATTAGCTTTGGCTGTAAAAATGTTCGATATCGAAAAAATCCCAGAATTATTAAAACGCTATCCTGATGTTAAAAAGAATGTACTAGAATTGTTTTAAATTATTTTTGTATGAAGGATTATATTCCTAAAATTTTATTAGTTGATGATATTCCCCAAAATATTCAGGTTTTGGGAGGTTTTTTATCCGATTTGAAATATCATTTGTCATATGCAACATCGGCAATGGAAGCTCTAAGGTTGGTTAAATCCAATCAATACGATTTAATATTGCTCGATATAATGATGCCTGATATGGACGGTTTTACATTGTGCCATGAGCTTAAAGGGATAAATGATGTTAGTGAAGTTCCAATTATTTTTATTTCTGCTCGAACCGATCAAGATAGTATTTTGAAAGGTTTTCAGATGGGCGGTGTCGATTACATCACCAAGCCTTTTAACTCCCATGAATTGATTGCCAGAGTGAAAACTCACATCGAACTTCGAAATCAAAAACGAATGCTTCAACAAGTTAATAATCGCCTCGAAGGAATGGTTGATACGCGAACCGAAGAATTAAGAAAAGCCAATAATAAATTAATGAAACTCGATGATGCTAAAAATGATTTTTTGCAACTTATCAGTCACGAACTAAGAACACCATTAAATAATATTACTTTGTTGTTGGATGTATTGAAATTGAAATTGGTAGATGAAAAATACAATAATTACTTTATCCGTATTGAAGATTCTATGCGTCGATTGATTGAGTTTTCGGAGTTGGCCTTGCTAATTACAACCATGAGTGCTTCGGTAAATAAACAGTTGAATTGGAATAGAATTATAGCCAAGGATTTGATGGATAACATATTGCAAAAAAATGCAAGTTTTATCGCCGAAAAAGACATTAAAGTCTACAATACCCTTGAGGTTTCGAACTTGTCATTTATGGGCGAATATTTTTTGATAGAAAAGAGTTTTGATATTGTAGTCAACAATGCGGTAAAGTACTCTGAATATGGAGGTTCTGTATATATCATTGCCGAAAAAATAGATTCATTTATTGTTTTCAGAATTAAAGATGAGGGCTGTGGGTTTGATGAGTCATCTATGGAAAGCTTTTTTACCGCTTTTTCAGTTGCACAAATCGACCATCATCAGCAAGGTTTTGGTTTGAGCTTACGTTTGCTAAATATGATTGTTGAAGCTCATTTTGGAAAAGTAGAAATTCAAAACAATCCAGATGGAAAAGGCGCTACCGTGAGCATCTTTTTGAGAGAGAATTTGAAGTGATGATGGCTAAATTTTAATAATTATTTAGTATGGATTTGTTTTTTTTAGGTAAGCTGTTTTTATATGTTAATTTATTTTAAAAACACTTGACTTTTGATTATGATATGCTTATATTTGTCATGTAAAAAAAATTAACTAAATTTATGATTTATGAAAAATTTCTACAGTTTAGAAAGTACAAGCATGGCTCCTTCAGGCCGAGCTGTGTTAAGTTCGAGTGGTGCGTACACACACACACACACACACACACACACACGTTTAGTGGAAGAAGGAAGTGTGGTTTTTTAATGATTTTATTTTATTTACCATGTTCACACTAAAGGCTCAGGAAAGAGTTGAATCGTGTGGATTTACCTATGAATGGGTTCATCATATAGGTGATAGTATAACTTTTGTAGATGAAGAAAATTCCATAGGATGGCTTTTTGACGGTCATGTTTTTAATCCACAGAACCCGCAAATTGTTAGAGAACTTCCAGTTATGGGAAGATGTGATTGCGTTTATAAGATGATTGAAAACTGCAATGTCTATATTCAAAATACGGATGTTGAAGTATATGATGAAAATTTTCAATATTTATTTACATTTGAAGACACAAATTTGAATTCAATTATTCCAGGAGAAAGTTGTTATGAATACCCTTCAAGTGGGGTTTATTATTTGAAAATTATCGAATATTTACCATGGATAACAGAAGAATTTGGATGGTATAAACTCCAAGTTGACAAGTATTCAGATATTGAAGATATTATTGATGTTTCAATAAATACCAATGATATATGTTCGGGGGATCAAATATGTGTGAATATTGAGAATATAAATTTTTACGCATACTATTATATTTATTGGAATGATTCATTAATACAAAGTGGTGATGGTGAGCTACCACAACAGCAGTATTCATATTGTTTTGGACCTAGCACTATTGGTCTTGGAACTCTTCATGTTAAAATACTAGATGAATGTGAGGGAGAAGCCAATTATTATTATAATATTAATGTAAAAAATGTAACCGATTTTGCATTACGAACGCAAGTTTGTTTAAATCAAAATGTTACGATTAGCACTAATAGTATAACTTGGTGTGAAGATCCTGTCCAAGGAGCTACTTATGCTGTTGACTGGGGCGATGGCACAGCTAGTAGTGGGTTGCCGGCATCACATGCATATTCTTCTTCTGGCAATTATAATGTTGCACTAACTATTAATAGTTCGCTCGGGACGCAAACTATTGTTAAACAAATACAAGTAAATCCTTTACCCAATAATGTGAATATTACAGGACACAGACACACATGTGCAGGCACATCTACTTATACCATTACCAACCCACAACAAGGAACGAATTATACTTGGACAATATATCCTGCAAATCACGGGAGCATCCCATATCCGAATACGGGAACCACCCAAAATATTACATGGAATACACAGAATTTTGGTCAAAATCCAGCTCTACTAATCATTACTTCAAACAATGGTTGTGTTAATGTGGATACAATACAAATATGGAAATGCTGTTGGAGAGAGGATCCTGCTAACATAGATCTCATATTATACGACCAAGTAATTTCTGAACCATTAACGAATTTATCATATTTTATAAATGGCGAAGTAACGTTTCAAGGAACAAATACTTACGACAATATTGGTTTTTTTACTGGTCCAGAAGCAAAAATATTAATTAACAACAATGCTAAAATTACTTTTAATAATTGTTCTTTTAGTGCACTATGTGGTTATATGTGGGAGGGGATTATCGTTGAGCCAGGCTCTAGGATTACAGTAAATGGAACAGCATATGGCAGCTCGCAAATTTGGAATGCTGTTAATGGAATTCGCTCTGAAAATGGTTCGAGATTTACTGTTTTTAATACAATATTCAATTGTAATTTAAATGGCATTAATGTTCAAACATATTCAGGTATGCATAGAGGGATGGTGTCAAAATGTACTTTTATGTCTACAAATGGACTTGATACTCCAATGAATTTGCTACCTCCCTATTCTAATCGTAGAGGAGAAACTGGCATTAAAATATCCAGTGTCAATAGTATCCAAATTGGTAACACTGCCAGCACAACTAACCAAAACGTATTTAAACATCTAGACTATGGTGTTTACATTGAAAACTCAAATGTTACTTTATATAATAATAGTTTTGGACCAATGCCTATGACATCTGGTTTTTTTATCATACCCAGTAACGGATATGGTGTTTATGCGTTAAATGGTAATGTGAGTGGTAATACAATTAATGTTGGGAATTCGTCAACAAATACCATTTATTCTAATATTTTTACAGATTGTGCAGTTGGTATTTTTGCCAAAAATGATTTTAATGTCAATGTTTATAGAAATGCTTTTAACAGTCCAACAAATATTATGAGATTTGGGACTCTATTTATGGATATTGCTTATAGAACTCTAAATATTGCTAACTGTACTATTACAAATCCTGGAATTTTTGGTCTCTCTGTAATGAATATACCATACACGACATTAAATATTGATAATAATCATTTTTACAATAATGTTGATGGAGCTAACGAAACCCAGTATAATATTGTCGTTGGCAATGTAGTACTTACAAAAATTAATGCAGCAAACATAAGAGGAAATGTAATGCATAATTCACTAAATAATGGTAAATTTTTGACAGGAATTGCAATAAGTAATATAGAGGGCTGGACTGATTTGTTTTATGGAAAACATTATCCATTTATTTTTGGAAATACAATCAATTACAGCCCTTCTATTAACGTTACGACTGAAAGCACCAAGCGGTGCGGAATTAGGGTGGAAAATTGCAGGAATGCAAATATTGAACAAAATGTCATATCATGTCCTCAAGCAATAAGCAATGAAACAAAAGCTGCACGTTTAACAGGTATTTATGTAATATCCTCTCCTAGTACAGTATTGTGCCAAAATTATGTCAATCATCGAGGCTTTGGAATTCAATTTGACGGTAATTCAAGGAATACTAGAATTATCAAAAATGAATTGACAAATAATTTTTATGGTTTTAAGTTCGTCGGTGCGACTATTGGAAATCAAGCAAATGGCGATAGAGCCTATGATAATAAATGGCTTAGCTTTAGGACTGGTCCATATAGAGCAAATGGCGATTTAGCCTCTTCAAGCTTGTGGAGATATAGAATGCCAACTGGGATTTTATATTATAGATTTCTAAATGATATGGATTATTATAATGTAAGCAATTTGAATTCACAAACAACAACACTTGTTGCTTTGGATTGTGGATATACACCCGGTGGTGGCGGAACCACTCTTTATGTTGAGCAAAACGATTTAAATGGTTCATCTCA
This sequence comes from Bacteroidales bacterium, assembly GCA_028684405.1. Taxonomy (GTDB): domain Bacteria; phylum Bacteroidota; class Bacteroidia; order Bacteroidales; family WCHB1-69; genus JAQUGA01. The sequence goes on from JAQUGA010000003.1 coordinate 34,950, forward strand.
GGAAATAGAGTACTTTATTGATGAAGTGGAAAACAAATACTATGATAGGTTTAATGATGTAAATATATCTCTATCAAATCAGTTGACTAGTGATAATCAGTTGGACATTGAAGATTATTCAAACATCCCAATCTTTAAACAGATTAATGATTTAATTTCACAAAGAAATTATGAAGAAGCCTTAAATTTGAATCAATCTATTAATCCTGTTAACTTAATTGAACAGAATATGAAAGTAGTCAATGATGTTTATCTGAGAACTTGGGCAAAAGGCAATTTAAATATTCCTGCATCTGACTATTATTCACTTGTCGAAATTGCTCAACAGAGTCCCAAAACTTCAGGTTTTGGTGTAATAGGAGCATGGGTAATGACACAAAGGTTTGACAATTTGGAAGAAAAGATGGAAGGAAAAAATGCCCAAATTAATCTCAAACAAAATACGAATATTGTTATATCGCCTAATCCAGCAAAGGGACAAATACTCATTGAAGGCATCAATGAAATTGACGAATTGATTATTTTCGATGCCTTTGGTAGAGTAATGTTCAATGTTAAAAATGAAAACCAAGCAACCAGAATAATCAATATTTCATCTTTTAAAGCTGGTATTTATTTTATTCAATTTAAAAACAATAAGACCGGGTTTGTTTTGATTGAGAAATTTGTAGTTCTTTAAATTTAAAATTGTACACACTGCTCTTCTGATTGAGAGTAGTGTGTATTTTTATAAAAATGAAAAAAATAATCAAATTATTATTCTTTTTCATGATTTTTAATTTAAGTCATGGGTATTCTCAAAACTTGGTTTTAAATCCAAGTTTTGAAGATACTTTGGAAATATATAATAATATCGTAGTATGGCATAATGGAGTGCCTTCGCTACAAGGAGGTGATATTCAGGGGCTTACTAAGCACTGGAAGGATTCGAGATATTTAACCGAATATAATCATCCGATTATAAACCTCTACTTCAATTTTGTTTACCCTAATAGTACAAATGGTCCAAGAATCGGTTCACCATCAAATTCTATGACTAAATATAGGATAGCACGCACAGGTGATGCCTATGTTGGACATTCTAATATGGTATACCAAGGAAATGTTTCTGATAGTATGAATTTTATACATTGTGGATTGGTTGAGATAGTTACAGGAGAGTTAAAACAAAACCTTGTAAGTGGCAAGAAGTATAGGGTGAGCTTATATGTTGGCACAACAAATTATCGCAATAAATTGTTTAGCAATGCTTTAGATATTGTTTTCTTGCCTAATTTTCAATTCTTTGATGCTAACGAGTCCATCTGGGATTCATGTTCATGTGGCATGATACAACACCCCCATGCCGATTTAAGTTTAAACCGTTCGGTGATGATTACAGATACTTTAGGTTGGCAAAAAGTGGAGTTTGAATATATTGCAAGAGGAGATGAAAAATTTATCAGTATAGGTAATTTTCGTAAAAGTAAGTGTGAGGGTGAAGAGTTTGATGTTATTGAGGTTAATAGACAAATAAATGAAAATACTTCAGGTCATAAATATTCCTCTTATTTTTTCTATGATGATATTGCGGTGTACCCTATAGATGCACCCGAGTTTCCTGCAGATATCGGCATTCAAGATACGTGCATCAACAAAGGCATGCCCATTACTTTGGGTGGTGTACATCGGGATGAGTATCATTACTGGTGGTACAATGCCAATGATAGTTTAATAAGTCGGCAGAGTAGCATCACCGTTTATCCCACCGAGAGTACAAGCTATGTGCTGGTGCAAAAGGATTTTAAATTTGATGAAACACGAGATACGGTACACATAAAAGTAGGCGATTGTCTGCCGCTACCACCAGACTTCAGCGGCTACGATTTTGCCATTTATCCCAATCCCAACAAGGGTGATTTTCAAGTGCGGTTCAATACCGCCGTTCCCGAAGGTGCTGTTTTGGAATTGTATGATTTATTGGGTCGTAAAATTGCAAAATACATTCTTATAGGTAGTGATAACATTGCTAATATTAGCGGTGTTGATGTGGCTCCAGCTATTTATTACGCCACTGTAATTGTACCAAATGTTTTTACAAAAAGTGTGAAAATGGTGATAATGAGGTAAGTATGTGTTAAGTTTTTTATTTAAAAGCAAAATCTATAAATTAAAATAAGACATTATGAAAACAAAAATTCTTTTTTTGGCAATTATAGCAAATATGTATGCGATGGTGAATGCCCAACAATGGGATTCTATCGCATATCAGCCACCTATGCAGGCAGTATATAATAATGCGTACTCTTCAAGTCAAGGTTTGATTATCGGTTCAGTACGTGGGATTTGGCGATTACAAAATAATACCATCGATACATTGTTTTATCAGTCTATGCCATTGATAATTTGTTCTAGATTTGCCTTGTCTAATGATACTGTTTTTCTGTTAAGTAATGGTTTAAAACGCTTTAAAATTGGGGAGTATCCTACTGCATATAGTTTGCCAAATGTTCATGACTCTATATTTGCAAATTCGAACAAACTGTTGATTGAAAATGATAATCATTATTATCTAACCCAATATGGAATTTATCATTATAATGGAGTTACTACTCAATTTATTTCTCAATCATTGGGCGTATTGCCTGATTTGATGTCGGTAGATAACAACAATAAGTTGTATTTTTATAATCAAAATAAATTATATTATAACTCTGCAAATCAATCTGTTGTAATAACGGATACACTAACAAATATGAAGCTTCTTAAAGTGAATCTGCATACCAATGACTTGTATTTATTAAATCATGGAAAGTTGTATCGCTATGCTAACAGCCAACTGAATGAAGTTGTGATAGAGAATTATTTATTTGATAATTTTAACTATGTAAAGAGCATATCAAATGTTTCATTTGCTAAAGATCGAAACTATATGTATCTCAAATGTCAGTCGTCGTATTTTGTTTATTATGTTGGTGTGAATCCAATGGGTGGAGTTGCTCGTGAGATTTTAAAAGATTTTGAACTTTTATATGCTAACGAGATAACTGAATTTGAAGGAAACGTATATGCTTTTTCACATGACAAAGTCTATTATACGACAAATGAAACTTTCAATTCGCAAACCGCTGCTTTAGGAGGTAATATATTGAATAAAGGAAATTTTAAAGCCTTTATTGGAAGTGATGGTATGTTTTTTCGGAATACCATAGTTGGTAATGCCTTATTTGAAATGCCAAAAAATAGTGGAAAAAATCTTGCAGCTTCAGCAGGTTTATGGTTTATGGGCGTTAATGATAATCATGATACTTCATTGGCGGCAATGCGATATGCTCAAATAGGGAGAGACTTTTGGGCAGGTCCGGTTGGCTTCAATTATAACTCAGAATATGATAACAAGTACAATCATGTTTGGGTAGTAACGGCTGAAGAAGTAGAATATCATCGAAATAATTTTCAAAATCCTAATTATACTATCCCAGAATCTATTTTGACATGGCCCGCTCATGGAAACATTAGTAATGGAGAATATGCCTTTTTGGCACCTTTTGTTGACGTAAATGAAAATGGATTCTATGAACCAAATTTAGGTGATTATCCTATTATTTATGGTGTTCAAACAGCTTATTTTTTATATAATGATGCACGAGCAAATCATATAGAATCTGGAGGTTCGGCTCTAAATCTTGAAATTCATGGGATGGCTTATGTAGCAGACAGTGTTGACAGTGATTTGAAAAATGCGATGTTTGTCAAATATAACATTTACAATAAAGGAGAAAATTATTCTGATTTTATTCTTGGAAGATTTGAAGATATAGATCTTGAATATGACGGAGATTATGTTGGTTGCGATACTTTGAGAAATACTTATTATTACTATAAGGGATGTTTTTATGATACCACGGGGACCATGCCGCCACCATATTTATCGGTCTCTTTATTAAGTGAAGACATGGATAAATATATTTATTTTTTGGGTGGATATACTGAAATGAGTATGATTAACCCTGAAACATACAGCGACTATGTTTGGGCAATGAAAGGAATGAGAAATAATGGCGAGCCTTATACTTTTGGCGGCAATGCTTATTCTGGTACTGAACCCGTAAAATATGTTTTCCCTGGAAATCCTTCAGTTCCACATGAGTGGTCAGAATTTTCAGCTCAAAACCCATCAAATGATAGAAAATCGTTGGTTCTAACGCAAAATCGGAGTTTTAATGCAAATTCAAATTATTGTTTTGATTTGGTTTATACCTATTACGGCGAAAGCACTGATTTGAGTGATGGCATTTTGGCTAATTATAGCGGACTAATGGAGAGAGTTGATAAAATGAAAAACTATTATGACACTGCTAATGTTTCCTGTTTTTCATCAGGATTAAGTTTTGTACCTCAACCGATTCCATCAAATACGAATGCAACATATTCTAACGCTTATCGGTACAATACCGAAATTGATTATAACATGCCCATTGATAGTGTTTCAATCTTACAAATAATTCCAATTAATACCTATCTTACTTCTATTTCGTGGGGCGTTTATCAAAATGGAAATCAGTATATTTTTAGTAATGTGGAATATGCTGTTCAAAATAATATACCCGTCGTTCTTACGCTCAATATTATGAAAAATCCCAATTTGAAAACAACGAATTCGCATTCAATAAAATACTATTTACACGGAATAGTGGGCGTTTCAGAATATGAAAAAACAAATATTAAAATGTATCCCAACCCAAGCACTTCTCAACTTACTTTTGAAGGAATTGAAACTGTCACTGCAATTAAAATTCATGATATTATGGGACGTTTAGTTCGCATAATTGATAATAAGAAGTTGGATAATGCAATATCAATTTCTATTGATGACTTGAAAAGGGGGATTTATATTGTGAGTTTTGTAAACTCTAATGGTGAAAAAATAGGATTTGAAAAATTGACCGTAAATTAAAGACAATAATATAGCAACACAGTTGTCGATGATCGCAACTGTGTTGATTATATCTCTCAATTTTTTTCAAGTCTTATCATTGATAGTCAGTATCTCTCAAGCCAAAATAAAAGCAAAAAACATCTGTTCTTTAAACAAAACAGCCAATTCTTTCAACTTCTGGATAATATTTCATTTTCGATTTGTGAAGTGAGAAAAAAATATGTTTACATTTGTGAAATTTTTTATATTAAAAAGTTATGGCAGAAAAATTTGCAGTTATTGGTGCTGGACATTTTGGAACAGCAATCGCTGTTACCTTGTCCAAAAAAGGAGCAGAGGTAATGGTTATCGATACGAATCAAGATAAAATTGATGCTATTAACGATGAGGTTTCTTACGCTGTTTGTTTGGATGCTACCGATAAAAAAGCTTTGATGTCGCAAGACATTAAAGATTTTGATGCTGTCGTTGTGGCCATCGGACAAAATTTTGAAGCCCGTTTATTGTGTGCAGCTGTTTTGTTAGATATTGGCGTGAAAAAGATTATTTGCCGCTCTTTGGGCATGAGCCAACGTCTTATCCTCGACAAAATGGGCGTTACCGAAATTCTTTCGCCCGAAGATGAGGTTGCACTTATTGTTGCAGAACGCCTTATGAATCCTAGCGTTATATCCTATTTGCAACTGCCTGATGACCATCGGATTGCAGAAGTGCTAGCGCCTCGAAAAATTGCAGGAAGAACTTATGGCGATTTGAATTTGAGAGATCGGTACAAATTGAGTATGATTACCATTAAGCGTGATTTTCAGGAAATTATCGACAAACAAGAGTGCACCATTCAGCACATTATTGGAGTTCCTGATACAAAAACGATTATCCAACCCAACGATAGTTTGGTTATTTTTGGAAAAAACAGAGACATCGAAAGATTCATAGAAATAAATAGTTAAGATGTTAGGATTAAAGTTCTTAAAAAAAATCCAAGAAAAAATCTATTTGAAAATTTGGTCTCAGAAGCAATCAGTTTTGGCCTTTTTCAAGTTTTCTAGCATTGCTGTTTCTCTATTTACAATTTTTAGTATTGTCTTTTATTATGGTTTTGAAAATACGCAAGAGACACATCGACTCTTTTTCTCTATTTTGCATTTTAGTTTTTCATTCTATTTTGTAAAATATATTATTTCACTTCTTTACAGTTTTCATTTTTGGGGATACATCCGCAAAACATGGTTCGAGTTTACGGTATTGATGTTCTGGATTATCAATGCTTTTTTGTTTCTTTTATGGGGAATTGACGCTACTCAAATTGCTGCTCATTATTTAAAAATGCCACAACTGGTCGACTATTCAATTTTAGCCGTTCAGTTTTTTTTCTTTATCGTAGTAGGAGTAGAGGTTTCCAAAATTGGGGTTTTCTTTGCAAAATTTAATTTTGGACCTTCAGGAATGCTCTTGTCGGCCTTTTTGTTTATGATTTCTATTGGGGCGGCACTTTTAATGATGCCCGAAATGACCACTCAAGGAATCTCTTTTATAGACGCTCTATTTACCTCTACCAGTGCCAGCTGTGTGACGGGTTTAATGGTTGTCGATACAGCAACGGCATTCACTTTCAAAGGCAAAATCATTATTTTAATTCTAATCCAGTTAGGCGGGATAAACATGTTGTCATTTGCTACTTTCTTCGCATTTATGGCACACGAAAGTTATGGATTAAAATACAGTTCTTTTATGAAAAACATGCTGGATGTTGACAAACTGTCATCAACAAGAACTTTGTTGAAAAACATCGTTTTTTTCAGTTTTGGACTCGAACTTGTGGGGGCTTTTTTGATATTTATGTACTGGCAAATTTCGAATTACGACTCTTCTATGCAACATAATATTTTTTATGCCGTTTTTCATAGTGTTTCTGCTTTTAATAATGCTGGAATTAGCCTTTGGACCGATGGACTCTACAATAGTTTTGTGCGAAATTCTTTCTTCGTTCAAGCTGTTCTTATGGTTTTGATTTTCTTTGGAGGATTAGGTTTCTTTGCAATTCAAGATATGTTTGCTTTGTCGAGCTATAGAAGACGGAAAAAACAACCATGGAAAGGCTTGCAGTTGAGTACCCGAATTGTTCTTTATACTTCTTTGTTCTTGATTTTAGCAGGAAGTGTGGTTTTTTACCTTCTTGAGTACGATAAATCGATGAGTAATGAAACTGCTTTTGCAAAAGTTTTTCATTCTGTTTTTCAATCTGTTTCTGCCCGAACAGCAGGATTTAGTACCGTTAATTTCTCTTTAGTTTCGCAACCTACTTTATTGTTTTTTATAATTTTGATGTTCATTGGTGCCTCGCCAGGCTCAACTGGAGGCGGAATTAAAACCACCACTTTTTATCTGCTTTATAAATTATCAATAGCAACCATTACCGGGAAAAAATATATTGAATCAGGACGAAACTCAATTCCGTTTTCGTTGATAGACAAAGCAACAACCGTTTTTCTATTTGCAATAACTTTGATTTTCGCCTCTACTTTTTTATTAAGCATTACCGAAGAGGGAATCAGTTTTATTGATTTGTTGTTTGAAGAAGTATCTGCTTTTGCCACCGCTGGTTTGTCCACAGGCATCACTTCAAGTTTGTCGCCAGCCGGTAGAATTATTATTATTGTGAGTATGTTTGTTGGTAGAATTGGACCTTTAACATTGGGAATTGCGCTCAGTAGAAAAGTAATGACCAATAAATATCGTTATCCAAATGCCAATATAATGGTGGGTTAAACCTTCGTTTATGAAAAAGTTTTTTATCCTGTTTTTATTTTTTTATGTAAATACTCTGCATTCTCAAAATTGGGATATAAATATACTGAAAGAAATTAATATCGAACGAAATACCTCATTTGATAATTCTTTTAAAGTGATAACGGAATCGGCAACGCCTATTTCAATTGGTCTTCCATTGTTGGGATATGGAATTGGATTGATAAAGAGAGATTCCGTTCTTAAAAGCCGTTCATTTATGATTGGAGCTAGCGTTATTACAGCTGTTGGACTCACAACGGTGCTTAAATATACCATTCAACGTGAACGCCCCTTTAAAACTTATCCCGAAATCCATAAAATAACTTTGGGAGGCAGTCCATCTTTCCCTTCCGGACATACAACAGAGGCGTTCGCCTTGGCTACTTCCTTAAGTTTGGCTTGTCCAAAATGGTATGTTGTTGCTCCAGCCTACACTTGGGCTACGGCAGTTGGTTACTCCCGAATGCATCTCGGCGTTCATTATCCTTCAGATGTATTTGTAGGTGCATTGATTGGAGCTGGTTCTGCTTATTTATCCTTTAAAGTGAAAAAATGGTACGATCGGAAATATCATCACAATTTTTTTTACTAAAATTAAAATATCTCTTTTTTGCAAATGTCTAGGTTCGGCTGCTGGGAAAAATAATAGGTCAAGCGAGACATTTAGTGTCTAATTTGTTGATTGCTATTTGGTTGTAAGTCTATTAGTGAGTTTTTAATTGATGTTTTCTGCTTTTAAATGTTTAGATACAGACCTATTGTTGTGAAAAATTTATAAACAGGCATTTGGTATATGTTTTTATTTTATAATTTACGACGCCTATTTGTATTTTTGATTATTACTTTGATTACTTTTGCAAAACATATAAAATGAAATTGATGAAAACATTACAAATAGGAAATTTAGTTATTCCAATCCCAATAATTCAAGGTGGTATGGGAGTCGGAGTATCTATGTCCGGCTTGGCCTCTGCGGTTGCTAATGAAGGCGGTGTAGGGGTTATTTCCGCTGCAGGATTGGGACTTGTTCACAAAAATTCTGCATTGGATTATCTTCAAGCAAATATTGAAGGCTTAAAAAAAGAAATTCGTCTTGCAAAAGAAAAGACAAAAGGAGTTTTGGGTGTAAATATTATGGTGGCCATGAGCAATTTTGAAGAAATGGTAAAAACAGCCGTTTCTGAAAAAATTGATATTATTTTTTCAGGTGCAGGTTTGCCCCTTGATTTGCCTAAGTTTTTAACCAAAGACTGCAAAACAAAATTGGTTCCAATCATCTCTTCGGGAAGAGCAGCCAAGCTAATTTGCGATAGATGGAAATCCAGATATGACTATTTGCCCGATGCTATTGTTCTGGAAGGACCAAAAGCAGGAGGACATTTAGGCTTTAAAAGAGATCAATTAGACAATGCTCAGTTTACACTCGAAGTATTGCTAAAAGATGTAAAAGAAGCAGTGGCTGAATTTGAAATAAAATATCTAAAGAAAATTCCAATTATCGCTGCTGGTGGTCTATACACAGGTTCCGACATTTTCAAGATTATGGAACAAGGTGCAGATGGAGTTCAAATGGGAACTCGCTTTGTTACCACCACCGAGTGCGATGCTTCGGATAAGTTTAAACAAGCATATATTGATGCTAGCGAAAAGGATATGGAGATTATTCAAAGTCCCGTCGGACTCCCAGGTCGTGCCGTCTTTAATGAATTTATTGATAAGGTAAAACAAGGATTAAAAGTGCCTGTTAAATGCCCTTTTCATTGCATTAAAACATGCGATGTGACCAGCAGCCCATATTGCATCATCTCTGCTCTGTATAATGCTTATAAAGGAAATATGGAAAAAGGCTACGCCTTCGGAGGATGCAATGCATATTTAGCAACAAAAATCACAAGCGTCAAAGAAACGTTTAAAGAGCTTCTAGACGACTATAAATAGCCATTGTTAATGGTTGCTTCAGAACCGATAATGAATGCACCTTTTGGGTCGTTTGCTCACAATGACGAACGACCCAAAAGCTGCATTTTTAATTAATATTTTTTTCCAAAAGGGATAAACCATCCAAAGCACAATTCAGTTTTTTGGATGGTTTATTCTATTTCATTTTCTCTTTTAAATGTCTTGCTGTGTGCGAATCCGATTTTTTGACTAAATCCTCGGGGGTTCCTTCAAAAACAATTTTCCCGCCTTCGTCGCCACCTTCGGGACCGAGGTCAATAATCCAGTCGGCACATTTTATCACTTCCTGATTGTGTTCAATAATAACAATGGTGTGTCCTTTTTCTGTTAAGAGTTCAAAAGCATGATTGAGTCGCGAAATATCGTGAACATGTAGTCCGGTAGTGGGTTCATCTAGGATAAAAAGGGTGGTTTCTGCATTGCTGCCTTTTACCAAAAAGGAAGCTAATTTCAAGCGTTGTGCTTCGCCGCCCGAAAGCGTACTTGAGGATTGACCCAGTTTTAAATATCCCAATCCAACACTTTGCAAGGGCAAAAGTTTTTCAACAATTTTATTAGCATTGTTATTCTTATCCTCTGAAAAGAATTCAATCGCTTGATTAATAGTCATGTCCAGTATGTCGTAGATGGAAATGCCGTTGTATTTAATGTCCAAAACGTCATCTTTGTAACGCTTTCCTTTACAACTGTCGCAAATCAATTCCACGTCCGACATAAATTGCATTTCAATGCGAACAATTCCTTCACCCTCGCATTCGTCACAGCGACCACCAGCGACGTTGAATGAAAAATATCCAGGTTTGTAGCCTCTGGTTTTTGCACTTGGAATTTCGGAAAATAACGTTCTAATATCATCAAATGCTTTAATGAAAGTTGCTGGATTCGATCGAGAAGAACGTCCTATTGGATTCTGGTCGACCATCTCAATGTTTTTAATAAGATTGATGTCTCCCTTTAAATCGGTGTGTTTGCCCGCTTTTTCTGGAAAACCACCCTTTAGCCGTTTCAGGCCAATAAAAAGGGTCTTTTTAATTAATGTTGTTTTTCCCGAACCACTTACACCCGTAACAACTGTAATGGCGTTTAGTGGGATTTTTACGCTCACATTTTTTAAATTATTTTCACGGGCTCCAATAATTTCAATGTAGTCTTTCCATTTTCGTCGAGAAGAGGGAATCGGAATTTCTTTTCTTCCGGTGTGATATAGAGCTGTGTGCGTATTTGATTTTTTTAATTCCTCATACGAACCTGTAAAAACAACTTCGCCACCCAATCTTCCTGCATCGGGTCCAATGTCAATAATAAAATCAGCTGCTTTAATGATGTCTTCGTCGTGTTCTACTACAATTACGGTATTGCCAACATCACGAAGTCGTTTCAGTATGTAAATGAGCTTCTGGGTGTCTCTGGGATGCAAGCCAACACTCGGCTCGTCCAAAATGTACATAGAGCCCACCAAACTACTTCCGATGGCTGCAGCGATGTTTAAGCGTTGTGTTTCTCCGCCCGACAAGGTGTTTGATAATCGATTTAAACTCAGATAACTTAAACCAATATCGTTGATGAGCTGCAAACGCTTTTTTATTTCGGTTAATAAACGTTCCGAAATTTCAATGTCGTATGTGTCTTCAAAACTAAGATGGGTGAAAAACTGCAAACAATCTTTAACCGACATTAAAACGATGTCGGCAATTGATTTATTCGCAATTTTGACATATTGTGCATCCAATCGGAGGCGACTTCCACGACAATCGGGACAAGCGGTTTTACCCCTAAATCTGGAAATAAAAACCCTGTTTTGAATCTTGTAATTATGTTTTTCTAAACTTTCAAAAAAAGCATTAATTCCAAAAAAATATTCATTTCCCGTCCACAAAAGTTTATACTCATCTTCGGATAAGTCTTCGATGGCACGATGCAATGGAAAATCGAAGTGATATGCGTTTTTTATAAGTCTGTCTTTCCACTCTTTTGTGCTATCAAATTTCCAGCAGGCAATGGCATCTTCAAAAACCGATTTTGTACGATCGGGAAAAACCAAGTCATCGTCAATTCCGATGGTGCTGCCAAAACCTTCACATGTTTTGCATGCTCCGTATGGATTGTTAAAGCTGAATAGGTTAACATTCGGCTCCTCAAATACAATTCCATCCAACTCAAAATGATTATTGAATTCTGTAATGTTTTCGGTCAACTCTTCTTTGCTCAAAACATAACAAGAACCTCTACCTTCATAAAACGCAGTTTCAACGGAATCGGCAATACGACTCTTTTCATCCTTAAAATTGCTTCTTTTAATTCGGTCGATAAGTAATTTGGCTTCTTTTTTTGTGGATTTCAAAGTGTCTATATAATCTTCTATCCGAACTATTTCATTTTTGAAATAAAGCCGACTGTATCCAGTTTGAATTAACATTTGAAGTTCTTCTTTGAGGGAACGACCTTGTTTGGGAATAATATTGGTTAGAATGTATATCTGACTCTCAGTATTTTGGCTTTCGATGTGATTTAAAACATCTTCAACAATTTGTCTTTTAACGATTTTTCCCGAAATTGGGGAGTACGTTTTTCCGACTCGTGCAAATAACAATTTTAGATATTCATAAATTTCGGATGAAGTTCCAACGGTAGATCTCGGATTTCGCGTATTGGTCTTTTGTGCTATGGCAATGGCGGGCGGAATGCCTGCAATGAGGTCTACCTCAGGCTTGCTGATGCGATCTAGGAACTGACGGGCGTAGGAGCTTAAACTCTCTACATAGCGACGTTGTCCTTCCGCATAAAGCGTGTCAAAAGCCAGCGAAGATTTTCCAGAACCCGATAATCCAGTAATGACTACAAATTTATTGCGAGGAATGTCTAAATCAATATTTTTAAGGTTGTTTACACGTGCTCCTTTTATTTGAATGTAATTTTTTTTTTCTAAACTTTTGTCGCTCATAATCAGTTAAATAGCTTGTGTTTGCTTATATTAGACTGCAAAAATACACAAATAATACTTGACAAATCTAAAATAATGTTGTAATATTGCATTATCAATCATTAAACACGGAGGATTATCGATTAAATTTTTACTCTTTTCAACATAACAAACAAAGGAAGGAGTCTGTCATGAAAACTCATGAAAAAATTGATAATCTATTAATCAGAGAATTTATTGAAGGTAATAATGCTTCATTTGAAGTATTGGTTCATCGCCATAGCAAAAAGGTTTTTAGCTATATAATGATGATTGTAAACAATCGTGATATTGCTGAAGATATCCATCAGGATACTTTTTTGAAAGTAATCCACACGATTAAAGCTGGAAAATATAACGAAGAAGGTAAGTTTATTCAATGGGTAATGCGAATTGCTCATAATTTAAGCATCGATCATTTCCGAAGAAATAGTAGGATGCCGATGATGGAAAATAATGACACTTTTGATATCTTTGATGTTCTTTATGGTCAAGAATTATCTGTAGAAGATAGAATGGTGCGTGATCAAATTCATTCAGATGTTAAAAATCTATTAGATTATCTGCCAGAAGAGCAAAGAGAAGTGTTGTATATGAGGCATTATCAGGATATGAGTTTCAAGGATATTGCCGAACAAACCGATGTAAGCATAAATACTGCATTGGGTAGAATGAGATATGCTTTAATTAATTTGAGAAAATTAATTAACGAAAAACAAATAGTGCTAAGTTATTGATAGTTAATGGTTTTTGTGTCCGTAGAAAGGGCTTGTTATTCTTTCTGCGGATTTTTTTTTGTTTGTGCAATATTGAGAAAAACTTTTCGTTTAATAAATGATAAATGAAAACCAAATAAATTCTATATTGCCTATGATTCAAAAATTAACTTTTTCACCCAGAAAACCACAAATCGTTCCTTTAAAACTTAGCAAAATGGAAGTCTCAAAAATCAGATTGAAAATAATATTGGGATATGCTTCCGCCTTAAGTGTCAAAAAATCCAAGATGATTGGAAGTTTTGATGTGATTGTGAACTAATTTGTGTTTGAAAAAAAAACAATTTTTTTTGTGCTGATAGCATACTGAAGAAATTGTTTTTTATTATTATGCTATCAGTTTTTAAAATATTGCTTTAATGTTTTTCAACCTGTTTTTAAAATCGAAGAGCATTATAGCAGTGGCACCCCAAATTATTTGATTTTGAATTTTGTACGCATATACTTCAACAGGAGTGTTGTTTAAAATTACCTCTGTTTGAATTTCTGAATCGGGCGATAATAACTCTGAAATAGGATAGTGATAGCATTCTTCAACTTCAGTTTTATCTGGCTTATCTATTGGGGCATGATCTAGAAATACGACATAGGGAAAAACAATATAATTACTTATAGGTATTAATATGGGGTCTAGCTGTCCGATAATTTCTTTGGGTTTAATCAAAATGCCTAATTCTTCATATGTTTCACGAATAGCTGTTTGGACAGTGGTAATATCCGATTTATCCTTTTTTCCACCAGGAAGTGCATATTGATTACTATGGTATCCACTATAAGTAGCTCTTTTTATAAATAATGAATGAGTTTCCTGCCCTTTATTGTATAGTATTAGTGCAACTGAACTTAATCGAAAAGGTCTATTATGTGTAGAAAAAGAATTATTATTAGCAATTTTTCTGAATTTTTCTGAATTTATTTTATTATTGTGATTTTCATTCTTTGAATGTATTAGGCACGTTTTCAGTAGATTATGTTCGTTTTTGAGGTTCATGGGGTTTGTTTATTAGATGTATTTTAAAAAAAAACAATTATTTTCATTGTTAGTTCAATTATTATTATGATATTTGCAGTGGAAAATAATTAAACTATTATCAATTTAAAACAAAAAACATGAAAAAAGTATTAAGTTTAGTTTTGGTTTTCGCAGCAGTTGTATCTTTCAGCTCTTGTAAAAAAAGTGGTCCTGAGGCAGTAGCAGAAGCTTATTTGACAAACATTGCGAAAATGGATTTTGAAAAAGCAAAAGAATTTGTAACTGAAGATTCTAAAGCAACTATCGATTTCTTAGCTCAAATGGCTGGAATGGCTGGCGAAGAAGCTAAAAAACAAGCTACTGAAGCAAAAGTTGAGATCAAAGACATGAAATGTGAAGTGACTGAAGACAAAGCAGTATGTAACTGTACGGTTGTTACTGGTGAAAAATCAGAAGCTGAAACTCTTAACCTAGTTAAAGAAGGTGACAAATGGTTAGTTGTTCAAACAAAAGAAACACCTGACATGGGTGAAATGGATGAAGAATTAGAAGAACAACCAGTTGATGGTGAAGTAGTTGCTGAAGAAGTAGTTGCTGAATAATTTCAACAAATACAGTGAAGAGAAAATTCGTTAAAATTATTCTTTTTATTGTATTAGTATTGGTATTAATAATATTGTTCCTGTTTGCTTATGAATACAAAAGCGAGCAGGAACAATTTTATAATAAATATCGCCTGTCCAAGGAAGAGATTGCTCTTTTGGAAGATGGCGATATTGTTTTGCGACAGGGATTTGGTTTGGTGAGTGAGTCCATATCGAAAACCTTAAACGAAGAGTATAAAATTTCTCACTGTGCTATTGTCAGGAAACCTAGTCCAGATAGTATCTTTGTTATCCATTCTGTTTCTAGTTCATTATCGGATGTGGATGGGGTGCAGACTTGCGATTTAAAAAAATTTGTCCGTGAGAGTCAAAAGGGAACCATAATTGTAGTTCGTTTTCAGTCTGCGGGTGAAAAAAAGAATAAAGTAATTAGTGACAGAGCTGACTATTACCTGCAAAAGCAAGTCAAATTTGATAATAGCTTTGATATCAGAGACAGTACAAAGTTCTTCTGTACGGAGCTGATTTGGAAAATTATTCTGGATGAGTTTAATATGGATATTTTAAATATTGATCAACCCGACCAGATTAGTGCCAATAAGTTCGGTGTTTTTTGGAATTCCCCTCATTTTCAAGTGATTTTTAATCATCAGTTGGACAGAATAAAAGAATAAGTTTTTAGAAACATTTGTTTGCTTATCTCTTCTTGTATTTTTTCTTATAAGGCAAAAATATCGCTCCGCTAATAATTAAGCTTAGCAAGATTCCTGCTAATATGTCAAATGGAAAATGAACACCTAATGCCATGCGCGAATATGCAACCAAAATTGCCCAAATAAAAACAGGTATCACAAATTTCTTTTGGGGAAACAAAAAACTGATTCCAAATGCCACTGCAAATGCTTCTGCGGTGTGTCCGGAGGGAAACGACATGCTTCCAGCTTGTGATAACTTGGTGATGTCTTCGTAGGTTAGAAATGGTCGCTCGCGTGAAAACAGTATTTTTAAAAAAAGTGTAGCAAAAGAACTGGTTAAAACAATGGAAAGTAAAACGAAAATCGAGTTGAGAATCTGTTTGCTTCGCTTTTTAAAGTATATAACAATTAGGAATACAAATATACCAATCGTAACAGCGGTTGTTAAGAAGGACAAATAATAGAAAAAGGGATCGAGTGATTCTACTCGATTGGCGTGTATGTAACGCAAAAGTTTAATGTCTACTTGTGATAATTTATGGAAGAGTGTGTTCATGTTTTGCAGTCGTATATTTGAGAATTTGTTTTTTGTTTTCTGTAAATTTATCGCTGATTTTTTATTGACAATTAATCTTCTTTTTGTCTTGTCTTGTAATGGATTAAAGCATTCTTAACGTAAAACTCCTTAATCATACTGAAAAACCAGTCGGTTAAAAAAAGCATGGCAAGAACCGATGCCTGTTTTCTCTGAAATGTTTTCAGTTGAGTCATATTGTTATTGATTATTTTGTTGGTTTTTTATGTTTACGTCTCTTTGAGGAAATGGAATAGAGATATTGTTTTTACGAAACAATTCAAGAATCCTGATTCGAATATCTTGTTTTACTTGTTCAATTTTAAAAATTTCTTCTGACCAAAAGTAGATTGAAAAATCAAGCGATGAAGCCCCGAAATTTTGAAAACGAGCAAAAATAGGTCGATCTTTAAGTACCTCCACTTGGTCTTGAACTGCTTCAATAAGAAGTTTCTCTACTAATTTAGCATCCGAAGAGTAATCCACACCCACGTCAATTCTAAAGCGAGAATAGACATTGTCGTATGTCCAGTTTGTTAGAGTGTTTTTAGTAAGTTCTGAATTGGGTAAAATAACATAATT